>JBJFHH010000170.1:0-25048 GCA_051893475.1 Bacillus sp. (in: firmicutes)
ATACGTTCTACTTCAAGACCAGCGATTTGACCAGCATCTTTTGTCGCTTGACGTTCAGCATCGTTGAAGTAAGCAGGAACTGTAATAACAGCTTTCGTTACTTTCTCACCAAGATATTCTTCCGCATATCCTTTTAAGTATTGAAGGATAATAGCAGAAATTTCTTGTGGAGAATATTCTTTTCCTTCTACTGTTACTTTGTGGTTTGTACCCATATGGCGTTTAATAGAGCTGATTGTGTTAGGGTTCGTGATCGCTTGACGTTTCGCCACTTCCCCTACTTGTCTTTCACCGTTTTTGAATGCTACAACTGATGGAGTTGTACGGTTGCCTTCTGGATTTGGGATTACTTTTGCTTCTCCACCTTCTAATACGGATACGCAAGAGTTAGTAGTACCTAAGTCAATACCAATGATTTTGCTCATATTAAAAATTACCTCCCTAAATTATATGTACTGCTTTCGATTATTGATTCACCTTAACCATTGCAGGTCGCAGGACGCGATCCTTAATCATATACCCTTTTTGGAACTCTTCAACTACAACATTTGCAGCAAAGTTCTCATCATTCACTTGCATAACTGCCTGATGAATGTTCGGGTCAAATTCTTTGCCGACAGATTCAATCTGCTCGACACCTTCTTTTTTCAATGCCTCTATAAGACTTTTATAGACCATTTCGATACCTTGACGCAGGCTTTTCGTTTCCTCATTATCAGCCGGCAGCGCCAATGCTCTTTCAAAATTGTCAATCGCCTGAATAATATCAGTCGCAAGATTTTGAGATCGGTACTTTTGAGCCGCCTCCAAATCCAATTTTGAACGTCTTCTTGAATTATCATAATCAGCCATCAGTCGAAGATAACGGTTCTCCTGTTCTTCCACTTTAGCTGTCAAATTGTCAATTTGTGCATTTGCTTCTTCTAACTGTTGCTCCAATGATTTCTCTTGACCATCTTCTTTTACTTCTTTCTCTTCGAAGATTTCTTCAACAGTTTCATTGTCAGCTTGAAGGTCTTTCTTCATTTCTTCTGACATGATACTCACCTCCCTAAAAGAGTAAAATCATCTATATTAACGCAGAAATACAAAGTGAAAGGGTAAAGCGACGAGGCAATACCCTCTACTCAATATCTCCACTTCTATCCGTTTTGATACAGCTTAGTCAAAACGGATGAGAAATCCTTAGAAAACATATTCAGCAGTGAAATCACGTACGAGTAATCCATTCTTGTAGGACCTAAAATCGCGACTGTGCCGACATTTTCTTCGCCTACAGAGTAAGTGGCCGTAATCAGGCTGCAGTTCTCCATAGCCGGATCCTGAATCTCGCTTCCGATTTTCACGTGAACGCCGATTGGATTTTGCTTCATTATGTTATAAAGCTCTTTTTCCTGTTCAATGATGGAAAGCAGCGAGCGGACTTTATCAATATCATGAAATTCCGGCTGCATTAACATATTTGTTTTACCGCCAAAGAATAGCTTTTCGTTCGGTACAATTCGAAGTGAATCCGACAACGCTTCTATAATATTCTCATAATGATGAAAATGTTTCGTGAAAAGCGAGAATACCTCGTTTTGAATCTTCGAACTAAGTTCTACTAACGGTACTCCAACTAACTGATCGTTTAAAATATTGACGATTTTTTCAATTTGGTCTCCATCGATAGCAGCAGGCAGATTGATTAATTTATTTTCCACATGCCCCGTATCCGTTACCATAATGGCTACCGCAGAGCCCGGATTAATTGGAACAAGTGAAATTTTCTTTAATTTGTTATCTCTTACTTTCGGACCAAGGACAATCGCTGTGTAATTGGTGATTTCCGACAAAATTTGAGCTGATTTCTGCACAAGCTGTTCAAGCTCGAAGATTTTGTCAACAAATACCGATCTTAGCTTCTGCTTCTCATCTACATTCAGCAAACGAGGCGAAAGCAAATGATCGACATAATAGCGATAACCTTTTTCAGACGGAATTCTCCCAGAAGACGTATGCGTTTTTTCGATAAAGCCCAATTCCTCTAGATCGGCCATATCATTGCGAATAGTAGCTGAACTGAAGGATATGTCACTTTTTTTCGACAAGCTCCGTGAGCCGACCGGCTGTGCTGAGCGAATAAAGTCATCAATAATCACTTGGAGTATCAGCAATTGACGATCTGTTAGCATATTAATCACCTCTGTTAGCACTCAATATTAGCGAGTGCTAAATCTAATTAATAAGTTATCAAAATGATGGATTAATGTCAACGGTTTTAGCTAATTCCAATGAAGGTTTGAAAGACTTCATTTCCAAGCAACTTCCCTTTATGCGTCAGGTAAATTCTTTCAGCAGTTACCTCAATAAGCCCTCGCTTCAGCAAGTCTTCAATTGGCTCCGCAAAGACATCCGCGGCACCTTTTCCGAACTTTTTAGAAAATGTCGAAAGCGAAACACCATCTATTTTGCGAAGTCCGAGAAACATCTCTTCTTCCATTTGCTCATTAACAGGCACTTTATGCACATTCATATAAGGAAGTTCACCACGGCGGATTGGCTCCATATATTTTTTCAAAGGACCGAAATTACCAACTCTTTCTCCGTTCACATACCCATGTGCGCCGGCACCAAAACCATAGTAGTAATCATTATTCCAATACGTTGTATTATGCTTGCTTTCAAAGCCCGCTTTGGCAAAATTGCTGATTTCATATTGACACAATCCGTGTTTTTCCATTTCTTCCATCAATACTTCATACATTTCCGCTTCAAGGTCTTGTGTCGGCAAGTGCAGTTTGTTTTTTTGCATCATATTGTAAAAGACCGTTTTCGGCTCAACAATCAATGAATAACTAGAATAATGCGGCAGTTGAAGCTCCAGCGCCTCCTGAAGCGATTCCTTGAACATCTGCATTGTTTGTCCCGGCAATCCATACATTAAGTCAATCGTGATGTTTTCAAAGCCGGCATTTTGCGCCTTTTCAATAGAGGAATAAACGTCTTCCGGCTTATGCGTACGCCCGATTGCCCTTAACAGTTCTTCATTAAAGGATTGTACCCCGAAGCTGATTCTGTTCACTCCCGCTTCTTTTAGGATGCGCATTTTTTCAAACGATAAGTCTCCCGGATTGGCCTCAAACGTAAATTCGACTTGCCCGCGCGAAAACGGCAATACTTCATTAATTGTCTCGCACAAAAAACTTAGCTGCTGTTCATTCAGTGATGTCGGCGTTCCTCCTCCGACATAGATTGTATCTAAGTGAGGCGTCGGATCTTTCTCCAAAGCCAGCACCATTTCTTTTTTCAGCATATGCAAGTATTCTTCGACAGGTTGTCCTTTTAAAAACATTTTATTAAAGTCACAATAGTGACAAATATGCTCACAAAATGGGATGTGGATGTAGGCACTTTTGATCATTTCTTTCACCACTTTCATTTCTAAAAATATGAAAAGAGGCTAGTGAAAGTTTCCTTTTCTAGCCTCTGTCATTATTATTTTTTCGTACCTGAATCGTCCATTTTCAATACAGCCATGAATGCTTCCTGCGGCACTTCTACCGAGCCGACTTGCTTCATGCGCTTTTTACCTTCTTTTTGTTTTTCAAGAAGTTTACGTTTACGAGAGATGTCACCGCCGTAACATTTTGCCAATACGTTTTTACGCATCGCCTTAATTGTTGAACGGGCAATGATTTTTTGACCGATTGCAGCCTGCACCGGCACCTCGAATTGCTGTCTTGGAATTAAGTCTTTTAATTTCTCTACGATGACTTTACCGCGCTCGTATGCAAAATCACGGTGAACGATAAAGCTTAAAGCATCGACCGTTTCTGCATTCAGAAGAATATCCATTTTCACAAGCTTCGAAGGCTTATATCCGATTAATTCGTAATCGAAGGATGCATATCCTCTTGTGCCTGATTTCAACTGATCAAAGAAATCATAGACTATCTCTGAAAGCGGCATTTCATATACAATGCTTACACGTGTTTCATCTAAATATTGCATATCAATAAAGATACCGCGTTTTTGCTGACAAAGCTCCATAATCGCGCCGACAAATTCATTTGGAGCCATCATCGTAGCCTTTACGTACGGCTCTTCGACTGATTCAATTTTTTGCGGATCCGGCATGTTCGATGGATTATCAACGATCACCTCGGAGCCGTCCGTCATATTAACGTGATAAATAACACTTGGCGCTGTTGTAATTAAATCGATTTTAAACTCGCGCTCAATACGCTCTTGAATGATTTCCATGTGCAATAAGCCTAAGAAGCCGCATCGGAAACCGAAACCTAACGCTTGTGACGTTTCCGGCTCGAATTGAAGCGCAGAATCGTTCAATTGCAGTTTTTCTAGTGCTTCACGCAAATCATTAAAGCGAGCGGAATCAATCGGATACAGACCGCAATATACCATCGGATTTAACGTACGGTAACCCGGAAGCGGCTCAGTAGCGCCGTTTTTAGCGTTTGTGATTGTATCACCTACGCGCGTATCGCCCACGTTTTTGATTGCTGCAGTCAAATATCCTACATCTCCGACATTCAGCTCATCAACCACTGTTGATTTCGGTGTGAATACACCAACCTCAATGACTTCGAATTCTTTGCCTGTCGCCATCATTTTAATCTTATCGCCCGCTTTTACACTTCCGTCAACAACACGGATATATGCTACAACACCTCGGTATGCATCATATAGCGAGTCAAAGATCAGAGCTTTCAAAGGTGCGCTAGGGTCACCTTGCGGCGGAGGAACAAGCTCTACCACCTGCTCTAAAATGTCTTCAATTCCGATGCCAGCTTTTGCTGAAGCAAGTACTGCATCTGAAGCATCCAAGCCGATTACTTCCTCGATCTCGTTGCGGACACGCTCCGGATCGGCACTCGGCAAATCAATCTTATTGATAACCGGAATGATTTCCAGATTATTGTCTAAAGCTAAATATACGTTTGCCAAAGTTTGCGCCTCAATACCTTGCGCAGCATCAACAACCAATACCGCCCCTTCGCAGGCAGCCAAACTACGTGAAACTTCATACGTAAAATCGACATGCCCCGGTGTATCGATTAAATGGAAAATATAATCTTCCCCGTCTTTCGCTTTATACTTTAATTGAACAGAATTCAATTTGATCGTAATTCCGCGTTCTCTTTCCAAGTCCATAGAATCGAGCAGCTGCGCCTTCATTTCGCGCTGCGCCAATGCTTCCGTTTTCTCTAAAATACGGTCAGCTAAAGTAGATTTACCATGATCTATATGAGCAATGATGGAAAAGTTACGAATCTTGGATTGTCTTTTTAATCGTTCTTCATTATTCATTCTCTTCACTCCTGTAAGTCGACACAATACACTAGTTTTCATTATAGCAATGAAAAAAGCAACATTCAATATTTAGCATCAACAATTGCGCAAATGCCTATTGAGAGTTCAATAGACATTTGCGCTACGGACGCTTTTCGTGGGAAGAGCAAGCCCTCCTTCACAGCGACAGACCTGTTGTCTGGCGCTGTCACACTCATCTGAGCAGGAGCCGCTGTCATTCGCCCCAACCAACTATACACACTCTTAAAAGAGAATGAATAAAAAAAGATAACTATTCAGGTACTGCCCATTCAATCAGTTTCTCGACTCCTCGCTGAATGCCGGCTGTGATTTTTTTGCCGATGCTTGAAAATGCATTAAATGCCTTCAGCTCCTCCAGCTTCTTCTTTTTTTCTTCCAGGTCATGACTGCCTAAATCCTCGCCAAGGACATTGGCAGTCACTACCCCTTCTTCGTGCTCGACACTGACAGCTGTATTCAAATCCGGGTCTTGATAGCCGCGCATATTGACCAATCCGCTATTTGCTTTTTGCAGACCAAACATAACACCTACAAAAAAAATCAGTATAATCACAAAGCATTTCAGCCAAAAACGCCACATACTATCACCCGCTTTATTTATTCATTATTCGCTTTCAGTCGAAGCATCCACTTCTTCTGCTTGATTGATCTCCCAGTAATAATCGCTGAATACATCAGCAAATGCTTCAACCGTCCGATAAGATTCTTCAAATGTATTATCAACACCGCCGACTTCCAAAAGCATCGCCTGTTCCGATAAATCTTGGTTGTACACGCCATTTTGCCCACTGCCGGCATTGACAATCACACCATCAGATACTCCCGGATATTTCTTTTCCAGTTCATAATGAAGCTCTTTTGCCAAAGCTAAATTTTTGCTATATTTCGCATTTTTTCCGCCAACCACAAAAGCAATCTTCGAATAAGCTTGGCCATTGATCGTCACCGTTGTTTTGTCTTTCCTTCTCGAATCACGATGAATATCAATATAATAGGCAAGGTCTTTGTTACCGGTCATTGCTTCCTGTACAACCGCTCGCGATTCCTGATATGACTTGGAATGCTTCAATCCTTTTTGATTCAAAATCCCGTTGATATCCGTCGTATCTACCATCGCTCCAATGCCTTGTGATTCAAGTGCTGCCCCAAGCTTTTGGCCTACTCTCGTCACATTCACCTCGGAATGATGGGCTAAGTTAATATTTTTCAAGTCCTTCAAGTAGGGTGTAAATGACTCTGTATTGTGAGTATGGTAAATAAACACCGTTTTCTTGCCGTTTGTTGTTTGATTAAGGTCACCTAGATCGGTTTCTTCAATGCTGTCGACATTTTGCAAGTCCGGGTCGTCGATTGGCACGGCATCATTAGGCGGAGCTGACTCAAACGGCATATTTGTATAAGTCATATCCGAACCTGCAACGACAATTTCCGCATCAAAAATGGAAAAACCGGGCAATTCCTTCCCCAATAAACTTCTTGGATCATCCAGCGAAATTTTCACCGAATATTTCAGCAGCTGTTTAGGAATAGAATTTTGTTTTTCTTCCGCCTTAAGCGAAGCTGCAAAATACTCATTTTCCAACCCCAATAAAGAAAATAACATCCTGCCGGTAAACAAACTGGCCGCTTCATTGACCGACTGCGAACTTGGCCGATAATCCGTTTTCATAGATGTGAGCAGTCCGCTTACAGAAAACACAAACAAAAGCAAGACAATCGCAAATAAGACTACCTTAATAATTTGGGAACCGTTAATTACTGTGAATTTATAATAGTGCGTATTTTTCTTCATCCTCCCACCCTTTCTAGGCTTGTCTAGTAAATACATATGACTTTGCTAGAAAAGGTAGAACTTAATCTATGTCTTTATTTAACGCTTTTAAACAACAGCTATTTACTTCGTATGAAATCCGACGTTATCCTGATTGACTGCTTGATGAAGCGTAGCGTTCAAGCCATTGGATATGAGATTGGCCATGTCCTCGATAAAAACATCCACTTCCTTTGGTGTCACCATCAAATTATGACCAAGCGGAGAAAGCACTTCATGAATAAATTTCCGCTTTTCTTCTTCCTCCAGCGTGCCGATCACGCCCATAAATGTTTTTCGTTCTTCTTCACCAGGCAAGTCTTCATCCGTCAGCTGCTTTCTTTTACCGAACGTCATTCCTGCCGGTGCCAAAGCACGTGACGGCCGGTTTCCTTCCTTCAATTCTTTACCAAAATGCTTCAAAATATAATCAATCGTATCACTCGTAATTGTGACCGCATCCACAACAGTCGGAATTCCTATCGCTATTACCGGTATACCGAGCGTCTCCTTGCTCAATTCTTTCCGTTTGTTGCCGACACCGGAGCCCGGATGAATGCCTGTATCGGAAATTTGAATAGTGGCATTAACCCTTTCCAGAGAGCGGGCCGCCAGAGCATCAATAACAATCACAAAATCAGGCTTCACCTTCTCAATCACACCTGAAATAATATCGCTCGTTTCAATACCCGTTAATCCCATTACACCGGGAGAAATGGCGCTCACCGGACGGTAACCATCGGCAACTGTCTGTGGCTCCAGTTCAAATAAATGGCGGGTAACAATCAGATTCTCCACAACCGCCGGCCCGAGGGCATCCGGTGTCACATTCCAGTTGCCGAGTCCGACAACCAACGCACTCGCATCTTCTTTAATATTCAACTTCTTTAAGAAATAGCCAAATTCTTCGGCAAACACATTTTCTACTACTTGCTGTGTATCGCTGTCTCCAGAGCGTATGCCCTGCACTTCAATTGTTAGGTAACTTCCGGCTTTTTTACCTATTTCTTTCGCTCCTTGCTCCGTCACTTCAATTAACGAAATTTTTAGATCGTCCTTCGTTTTCTCTTTAATGATAACGCCTTCAATGTGGGATATATTGTTTTCTCCTGACACCGTTTTTTCGGCAATCAGCATCTCGTTTGCTTCCAGCGCTAAATCAGTGCGGACTGCATATTCAGCAAAATGAATTTTTTGATCCATACGAAACCTCCATAAGCATTTATTGCTTCATTTTTTCCGTAAGATTCATGAATTATTCGATGTACCATGGGCCAAAGCTTTTGTCGGCAATAAAAAAATTCTTTTTTAATATAGAAAAAATCCTTTTACATTCATATAAGAAATGGTGTACAATGCATTTAGTATTGCAATATAAAAGACAGTCTGTTAGAATGATTTTTGTTGCTTAACAAATGAAATTAAAAAGTCGAGTTCATATAACCTCGATTCCTATTATAGGAGGTGACACTCTAATGCCAAATATTAAATCTGCTATCAAACGCGTTAAAACAAATGAGCAAAAAAGAGCGAATAACATCGCGACTAAATCTGCTATGCGTACTGCAGTTAAAAACGCTGAAGTTGCAATCGCAAACAATAGCGAAAACGCTAAAGACGCTGTAATCGCTGCTTCTGTTAAATTAAACAAAGCTGCTAACAAAGGTCTTATCCATAAAAATGCTGCTGCTCGTAAACAATCACGTTTAGCTAAAAGACTTAACAGTCTTAACGCATAATTGAAACGATCCTTCTGGGTCGTTTTTTTTTTTTGCGAAAATCCAGCCCCGATGCAAGCTTAGCCAAAACTGTTATCGTTACTGTTGATTTCCGCTGCAGGCGGACGCTTCCTCCTCAGGAGTCGCCGCCCTGCGCTCCAATCAACAGACAAAAATTACTGAAATTAATCCCAATAAAGAAACATCATAAAAAAAGCTGCTCCATGCCAGGAACAGCCTTTACCCCTACTTTGTTTTTCCGCTCTGCAAAATAATCAATTCCAGCAGCAATACTTTGTCCATTTGTCCGGTCTTCATCTTGTAATCCGCATCTGCAATGTTGTTTAAGAACGCCATCAGCTCCTGCTCCTGGAAGTATTGAGCCTTTTCCAGCGCAAGTTTTACACGGTAAGGGTGGATTTTTAGATGCGAAGCAATTTTTTGTTGACCGTAGCCTTCCTTTGCCAGTCCCTTTGAAACATACATAATCCTGATTTGCGAAGCCATCAGCGCCAATATTTTAATTGGCTCTTCATTTTGGCGCAGCAAATCCTGCAGCAATTCAATCGCCTCTGCTGTACGACGGTTCATAATAAAATCAATCAGTGTAAAAATATTTTGTTCCAATGATTTAACAGCCAACTGAGTTACAGTGTCAGCCGTGATCATTTTCTCTTCCTGTGCATAAAGCGCCATTTTCGTTATTTCATTGGCTAAAAGCATTAAATTTTGACCTGACGTCGAAAGCAGCTCATTAACTGCCTCCCGTTCGATTCCGACTCCATGAAAAGAAGCTTGCTCTGTTACCCAGCGCTCAAGCTCTTGTTCCTTCAGCTTCGTTGCCTCGACAACGGTTGCATGTTTTTTCAGCTGTTTTGTAATTTTTTTACGTTCATCCAGCTTTTCATACGGAGCTGCCAACACAACAATCGAAAACGGAGAAGGATTTTCCAAATAAGCAAGCAACTGATCGATATTATGCTCGACCTTTTCTTTCGTTTTTTCCGCCGTCAAAAAGACCGGATTATGTATAATAATCAACTTTCTCTCGCCTATAAACGGAAACGTTTCTGCTTCCTCAAGAGCAACGGATAACGGCGTTTCTTCAAGATCAAACGTACCGATGTTAAATTCCGCCTCATCATCTTCCAATGCATTTTCCGCAATTTTCGTTATCGTTTCTTTTATAATAAATCTTTCAGGACCATATAATAAATATAAAGGAGCAAACTGCTTCTTTTTAAGCTGTTTCCAAACATCTAAAACCAAATAGATCGCCTCATTTTGCCTATATAATCATTTATGGTAGCGATTGTTGATTTATTTAGCAAGTAAAAAAAGCATAAAACAGAGAGGGGTTATCATAAATCAAAGCCGACAACCCCTAGATCTATATGAACGCAGATAGAGAAGACCCGGGATTTCTTACTCCTTCTACGGTTACCACAACCATGACTAGGGACGAAGTTGTACTATTACTTTTCACTAAGAGTATTTAAACTATTTGTGACAACTCTTACTAGTAGTGGAAATGGTCACTGAAGATCTATAGATTTTTTCCTCTTATTGATTTATACTGTTTAGGAATAAATAGGGAGGTATGGTAAATGAACCCATTCGAAAAAGATGTACAATCTAAAACTAATGACGTTTCAGATTCAGCAATCGGTTTCATCGTATCGTTTGGCTTTTTTGCAACCATGTTTATCATCGCAACAGTTATCCAAATTGCAGGTTCATGAGATAGGTACACAGACCTTCCTGTTTTCGCGGAGGTCTTTTTTATTTTTCCAGTATGTGTTTATGCCCTATATTATGGCAGCATCGTTGAAAAGGTTCCTCGATCGCCTAAATATGAATACGCAATAGCACCTTGCTGGTCCGTTCTGAATATATGCATATCCCGATTCGAAAAAGCAGATACTACATCCGAATGAGGATGACCAAAACGATTATTATAGCCTGCGCTCACAACAGCAACCTTGGCATCAATTTGATCCAAAAAAGCCGGGGAGCTTGAAGTTTTGCTGCCGTGATGACCAACTTTCAGCACATCGACCTGCAAGTGCGGATACTGCTTTAATAACGCCGATTCTCCCTCTTCTCCAATATCACCAGTAAACAGCCAGTTCAGGCCATTAATCTCTGCTAAAAGCACAAGCGAGTTTTCATTGGAGTCACTCATTTTCTCATAAGGATGTAAAATATAGAATCCATTTTCTCCAACCTTCCAACCATCTCCCGCTCTCACAGCTGTCACTCGCACTTTTTCCCGTCTGGCATAGTCAATAAATTCCGTTTTGACAAACTCCTCCTTCAGCGTTTCTGATATGACAATTTCTTTTACATCGATATGCTGCAGTACTGCTAACCCTCCCCCCATATGATCGGCATCGTCATGCGTAATAATCAGCTTATCAATAGATGTGATGCCGACACTCTTTAAATATGGAACAACAATATCCTTCCCGGGATCGAAATGATTCTTTCTTTCCTGCCACTCCTCTCTATCAAAATTCATCACTCCCCCTGTATCAATCAAATACACGCCTCTGCCATAAGGTAGCTTGATGAGAATGCTGTCTCCTTGTCCGACATCAATAAAAACAATTTTGCCTTCAGGGGAGAAATAAACACGATGATAAAATAGCGAGAGAACCAGCAAACATACTGTCAGTGTATAAAACATCCTTTTTCTGTTTCCTGCTTCAAAGAAAAAGAAACTGACGATAATAAGGGCCATCAGTATCAAGAAAAACCAAATAGACGGCTTACCGAATGATAAAGAAATAAGAGGGAGATTCGAAACTGCGACAGCCATTTTGTTTACAAAGGAAAAGACGAGCTCAAGGACTGATATAAAAAAAGATGAAAAGGGAGCATGAATGACGGAGAGAAAGAAAACAGCAAATGTGAGAGGCATAAGAATGAAAGTGTAGACAGGGATATATACGATATTCAATAAAAAGCCCCATAATGAAAACTCATGAAAATAATATAAAATGATCGGCATCGAACAGAGCTGGCATATAACCGTGACTGCAAGCGACTGAATGACGATATTCGACGTCTGGAACTGTTGCAAAATCCTCGTACTCATCAAAAGGGCGAAAGTAATAAAAAAAGATAACTGAAACCCGACATGAAATACATATAAAGGGTTCACTAACAGTAAAAGCATAAAGACGATGCATAAAATAACGACAGGCGACAGCTTCTTTTTCAAAAGCGACAGCAACAAAACGAGCATGACCATTAAGCAGGCTCGTACAACAGAAGGGGCACCACCGGCAACGATACAATAAATCGGCAGCATGGCGATCAATATTAATTTCGTCGTTTCGCGCGTCATTCCGAGACGAATTCCCAAATAAAAGCAGGCTGTCGATATAATGCCAACATGCATACCCGATATCGCCAGAATGTGAACGAGTGACAGCTTTTTATACGCATCATACGTCTCTTCATCAATCCAACCGCTTTCCCCAAATAGTAAAGCGGCTGCAAATGCCTTTGCTTCCTCCGGAAAATGATGTTCCAAATGCAGAAGTCCATTTAAGCGAAATGTCTTAATACGCTCATTCCAATTCGGCTTTGTATTTTGACATGTCTCATGCGGATTATGATTACTTTTCAAAAGCCAATGCACATGCAAATTTTTCAAATGCAGTTGATAATCAAAACTATTTTCATTTCTCGCTGTCATCGGCTGTTCCAGCTTACCCTTTAATCGGCAAGTCAAGCCTAGTTGATAATCGTTTATGAATTGCTGTTTCTCTGCTTCTGTCGAAAATGTATAACGGAGTAAAAGTTTCTCATCTTTGGTTGTAAGTACAAACGTCTGCAATGACGCTCCATCAATCTTGTATATTTCTGAAAAACGGACAATAAAGGTTTGTTCCTCACCGCTTAGCTTTGATTGCTGCAGGTCGGAATGTATAAATGCGGAACAATAATAGAAGATGATGATGAAGAAAATGAGGAATAGATGTTTTCTTTCAGTTTGCATGAAGTGCAGAATCACAAATAAAATCACCATACAAATAATAGCAGGCAAAGCATAATAATAGACGGCAATTCCGAGCATTGCCGCTACAGCCATCATCACAATCATAGCAACACCTCTTCGCCTTGAAGATTTTTTACAAGAGGCGCTGCCGGCAGCAATGATTCCCGGCAGCAAACTCTCTTAAAGCTTAAACAGTTCCTCCGACTTTTCTTTATATGCCTGCAGCTTTTCACCATCCATATGCAAGCTTTCCAGTTCTTTCAACAAGTCTGTCACTAAAGACTGCTTCTCGGAAGATTTCTCATCCTCTACTTTTAAAATCGGCTGATACGGCACATGCTCTGTTTTCACACCGGATTGCTCAAACAGTTCGATCGCATACGGATGATTTTTATAGTCTTCTGCATAATAAACAGCCTTAATGCCTGCTTGAATAATCGATTTACAGCATTGCAAGCACGGGAAATGAGTCACATAGATTTCCGCATTCGCAGTCGGAACCCCAAATTTCGCGCATTGAAGCAAGGCATTCATTTCCGCATGGATCGTCCGCACACAGTGATTGTCAATGACATAGCAGCCTTCATCGATGCAATGGACACCTCCGGCAATCGAACCGTTGTAACCTCCCGCGATAATGCGCTTGTCTCTTACAATTGTCGCCCCGACAGTTAAACGGGTACATGTGCTTCTTAAGGCAAGCAAATGACTTTGCGCCATAAAATATTGATGCCAGCTAATTCGATTCATAATGATACCTCTCTAATCCATATTTGCTATATACCCCATTCTACATTTTCCGCCTTTCGATTTGTAGTTTTCTTTTATTATCGAAATAAAGTAAATATAGACTTTTTAACTGCTGTTCAAATGGCAATGTCCTCTTTCAGCTTTTCAAATGTTTTTTCTCCGATTCCACTGATATTTTTCAAATCCTCGATTTTTTGAAACGGCCCATTTTCAGTTCGATATTGAATAATCGCCGCTGCTTTTGACGGGCCAACTCCAGTCAATGTCTGCAGCTCTGTTTCATCAGCGGTATTCAAGTTAACCTTTTGCCCTTCTTGAGCATTAGCATTGCTTGTACCAAGACTCCCTATTCCGCCGTTCTGCACCAGCATATTCTCTCCCTCTTCACCGATAACCGGCACATAAATCACCATTTGATCCTCCACTATTTGCGCCAAGTTCACACGATTGCGGTCCGCCTCCGCTGTGAACCCTCCCGCTTTTTCAACAAGATCAAAAACACGCTCTCCCCCTAATGCCATGTAAAGTCCTGGTGAGAGAACTGCACCTTTCACATCCACCTTTATCTCCTGCGGTACAGCCGTCTCCTCAATAGGCAATTCTTCTTCTGCGACTGCAGCAGCGTCTATAAATAAATCTTCCTCCAAAGCTTCCTCCTGATTTACAAAACGATAACCGGCAAAGGTGACAACAATCGCTATAGCACCAACAAGGATATACCATTTATAATTTGTCAATTTCACATAATCACTTCCTTATTCAGTTATTGAATCGCATATTTTACATCATCATTTCATATTGTTTTATGAGGTACGTTACATTCCAAAGGGAGGGATGTTCAGATGAAGGTAGGAGTGATCGGAACCGGAAATATGGGGACCATCTTAATCGAATCATTCATATTGTCCAAAAGCGTACTGGCAGAAAATATGAACATATATAATCGGACACGTGCTAAAGCACAATCGATAAAAGATCAATATCCCGATATTCATATTTGTTACAATGAATTAGAGGTAGTTCAAAACAGCGACTTGCTGTTTGTTTGTGTAAAACCCGGGGAAATGCATGCAGTGCTCACAATAATGGCTGAGCACCTCTCCGTTAACAAGTGCGTCGTCAGCATTACGAGTCCTATTTCTGTTGCTCAGCTCGAAAAGGTGCTTCCTTGCCACTGTGCAAGGCTAATCCCAAGCATCACAAATAAAGTTTTCTCAGGTGTGTCTTTACTATCATTCGGGGAAAATTGCTCGATTCAATGGAGGGAAACCATTCGACAATTAGCGAGTAATATTTCCGAGGCAATAGAAATCGATAATGATATTACTCGGATATCGTCTGATATTGTCAGTTGCGGACCGGCATTCTTCAGCTATCTCGCACAGGAATTCATTAATGCAGCAGTAAAAGAAACTCAAATCGATGCCGATACTGCTACTGTTTTGACGGAAAAAATGCTTGTGGGTCTGGGTAATTTGCTGCAAAGCGGTCAGTATTCATTGCCGACCTTACAAGAGAAAGTGTGTGTGAAAGGCGGAATTACAGGAGAAGGTATAGCGGTATTTGATCGGGAACTCGGTGATGTTTTTAATCATTTGTTCTTGGCGACACACCGAAAATTTGGAGAGGAAATCATCAAGCTTGAAAAGCAATTTGAACACAAATACTAATATTCGACAAGCTTTATATATATCCTTTTATTTTTCAATAAAATTTAAAATTCTTTCCTCTCCGACAAAAAAGCATGCTCTATTGAATTCCCTGCCTTCATCATGAAACAAATGCACTTTCAGGCAGGGAATTTCCGCTTGCTATTTACCCCAAGCATCTTTACATACTTTTAAAAAAATTTTATTATTTCACGGACAATAATAATCTTCATTTCATATATACTGATAAAGTACATCTTAATTGGGGGGATTACTTTTGAAAAGTATAGCTGTTTTTTGCGGTTCAAGGAATGGAGCTTCCGAGCAATACACCATCGGAGCCGTCGCATTGGGAAAAGAGTTAGCGAAACGTAATATTACATTAATATACGGAGGTTCAAGCATCGGGTTAATGGGGACAATAGCAGATACCGTTCTTCAGGAAGGCGGCAAAGTGATCGGCGTCATGCCTCGCATGTTGGCAGACCGAGAAATCGCCCACAAAAACCTCACTGAGTTACATATCGTTGAAACAATGCACGAAAGAAAAGCTAAAATGGCGGAGCTTTCAGACGGCTTTATCGCCATGCCAGGAGGAGCTGGAACGTTAGAAGAGTTTTTCGAAGTATTTACTTGGGCACAAATCGGCATTCACCGAAAGCCGCTCGGTTTATACAATGTTCATCACTATTACGAACCATTGCGCGCCTTGCTTAACCATATGGCTGACGAGCAATTCATGAGCGAAACACACCGGACATTAGCACATATCGAGGACGACGCTTGCACATTGCTCGACTGCTTTATAAACAATCAAGCTGTTTTATAAAATCATTATAAAAGGGACCTGTTTTCACTAACAAGTCCCTTTCGCTTATTACTTAACAGCTACAAACATAATCCGTTCACTGCCTTCAGCAGGAGTTCGATCTTCAAGATCCGCTAATACTTCTTTAACCGTAAACCCTGCATCAGCAAGCCATCCTTTATAGGTTTCAATGTCATAAGTACGCTGGTAATGGTCTTCATCAAATCTGTCATATTGATCAGACTCTTCCTCTTTCACAAAAAACGTCAGCTCATGTTCGACACTGAACGGTTCTTCTCCTGCGAATGAGTTCCATATGTATGAAACCTCATCTTGTACGTCCGCAAACGTTTGACCGGCAAAAACATGCTCGATTTTGAATACGGAATGAACATCGAACATGAATAACCCACCTGGCTTCAAATGCTCATACACCCGTTGAAACGTGCTTTGCACATCGTTTTCTGTATGAAGATAATTCAAACTATCGCAAAAAATAACGATGCTGTCGAATTGCTCACCCATATCCAATTCAATCATATTTTGCTGATAAAAAGGAATAGCGACTCCAGATTGATCGGCCTTCACCTTCGCGATGGCAAGCATCTCATCCGACAGATCAACACCGGTGACAGAATAGCCTTTTTCCGCAAGTCGAACAGAGAATTCCCCCGTACCGCAAGCTATGTCCAGCACCTTTGAACCAGCTATGTTGTACTGCTCTTTTTTAGCAATAAAAAGCTTAATCCAGTTATCGTATGGTACGTCACTCATCAGATAGTCGTACACATACGCAAATCGGCCATAGCTCATTGTCCAAGCTCTTGAGCCAGCGGTACAAGCGGAGCATCTCCCCATAGGCGTTCAAGGTTGTAATAGCTTCTTTCATCACGATGGAATACGTGAGCTACTACGTCTCCTAAATCTACAAGAACCCATTTCGCATCCTCGAAGCCTTCAAGATGCTTGATTGTATACCCTTGCTCTTCTGCTTTCTCTTTCATTTCACGAGCGATTGCCTGCACTTGTTTATCAGAGTTTCCGTGGCAAATCAAGAAATAATCCGTTACTAAAGAAATCCCTTTCATATCAAGTGCCATAATATCTTCCGCTCTTTTATCGTCAGCAGCTTTAGCCACTGTTAACAGTAAATCTTTTTCGTTTAACAAACTCATTCCTCCATTGTCTTTTTCTGTACAAAATCATTATATGCATAAAAAGTATCCGGATAAATCGCAGAGCTTTTTGTAACTAAAAATGAAATTGTGTTTTTGAATGCTTGAATTAATGCCTTGTCCAAATCTTGCTCAGCCAGTTCACGCACTTCATTCACGCCCGGAAATTTCCGGCCCGGCTCAATATAGTCCGCCAAATAAATGATTTTCTCCAGCAAAGTCATACCGACTCTGCCGGTCGTATGAAAACGAATGGCAGACAGCACTTCCGGATCGGAAATGCCGACTTCCCTCTCCACCAAATAAGCACCGACAGGAGCATGCCACATTTCATGATGAAATTGCAGCAACTCTTTAGGCATATTTTGTTCGATTATAATATTTTTCATTTCATCCTTTGGACGATATTTCGCATAATCATGGAAGATGGCCGCCAATTCAGCCTTTTTCACGTCAGCACCGTATTTTTCAGCCAATAAAACCGCCGTATTTGTTACTCCTATTGTATGCACGTAGCGGCTTTCCGTTAATTGTTCCTTAACTATTGCCAAAGCTTCTTTTCGATTCATATAGAGAATTCTCCTCAATATATTTCTCTACTGCCGGTACAACCAAATATTTAATGCTTAAACCTTCCTTCACCTTATTTCTTACGTAGGATGAAGATAAGTAAATTTGCGGCGCATCCACAAGCTTGACCG
This sequence comes from Bacillus sp. (in: firmicutes), assembly GCA_051893475.1. GTDB lineage: Bacteria > Bacillota > Bacilli > Bacillales > DSM-1321 > Bacillus_AD. The sequence goes on from JBJFHH010000170.1 coordinate 17,958, forward strand.
GATAACGCGTATCCGTATGATAAGGAGGCCTTTCGACTCCGACAAATTGCACCAGCTTCACGAGTTCATCTATTTTATACCATTTCGGTAAATATTCTATCATATCTGCGCCAATTATAAAGTGAAAATCAGCATCCGGCTCTTTTTCCTTCAATCGTTTCATCGTCTCAAATGTATAAGAAATACCGGGACTTTCAATATCGGCCAGCTCAAGAGTAAACTGAGCATTTTCCTGAATCGAAAGTTTGAGCATCTCTATACGGTCCTCATTGCTAATCGTTTCCGTCTTTTGCTTATGAGGCGGCGTATGATTGGGCATGAAGCGAACTTCATCAAGCTGCAAAGCAGATAAAACTTCATTCGCGATAATTAAATGGCCGATATGAGGAGGATCAAATGTTCCGCCAAGAATACCTATTTTTCTCATTTTTTCGCTGGCAGTTCTAATTTCTTGTTTTCTTTCGACTCTTTATATAAAACGACTGTATGACCGATAAGCTGCACTAGTTCAGCACGTGTGCCTTCTACAAGCTCCTCTGCCACTGTGTCTTTATCTACATCACAGTTTTGCAGAATACTTACCTTTAATAGCTCGCGCGCTTCAAGTGCTTCCGCAATCTGTTTGATCATATTTTCATTTACGCCGCCCTTTCCTACTTGAAAAATCGGTGTTAAATGATGTGCTGTTGCACGTAAAAATCTTTTTTGCTTTCCTGTTAACATTATTTTGTTAACCTCCTAATTTCGTTAATACAATTTTTCTCATTCTGTCAATGTCAGGCTGCTTTCCTGTCCATAGCTGAAAAGCGAGCGCGCCTTGATACACGAACATCGGAATGCCGTTTTGCGTCAAAGCGTTCTTCTTGGCAGCTTCCTGCAGCAGCTTTGTTTGCAGCGGATTATATATAATATCACTTACTAAGCTTTGCGGTCGAATATTATCAAGAGAAATCGGCGCCTCATCAATATTTGGCTGCATGCCGATGGAAGTTGTATTAATAATCAATGTATATTCCGACAATCGTGCTTCAGCTTCAGCAAGCGTATAAATCAATGAATGGGCATTGCCCGTTTTTTCTGCAATTAGCTCTGCCGCTTTCGGAAGTGTACGGTTTGTGACATCCACATGTCTTGCTCCCTCTTGAAGCAGCGAGTAATAAATCGCTCGCGCTGCCCCGCCAGCACCAATGACCAATACTTTTTGCTCTTTCAAAGAAGCATGAAGCTGCTCGCTCAATCCTTTAACGAATCCGAGCCCATCCGTATTGTAGCCGACATAGAAGCCGTCTTCCAGCTTTACTGTATTGACTGCGCCGATGTCCGCTGCAAGCGGATCGATTTTATCCAAAAACGGCATAATCGCCGTTTTATGCGGTATCGTTACATTGAATCCCTTTACTCCGATCGCTTTCATGCCTTTGACTGCATCCTGCAAATTCTCCGAACGAACGGCAAACGGCAAATAAGTTGCCTCAATACCTAAATGTCGAAAAGAATCGTTATGCATATCCGGTGACATCGAATGAGCTATCGGATCGCCTATTACCCCAAATATTTGATTCATCAAAGCTTCCCCCAAACTCGATAAATAATTAAATTAGAGATTTTCTAACCATGACAGATACACCTTTCGGCACATGCGCGACTACTTTCGCTCCCGGCTCATTGACCGTTACCCAGCCAAGTCCCGAGAAGACGATATCCATTTTCCCTTCTTTTAGCGAAAACTCATGTGCAACAAGCGGCTGAACTTCACCATCAATCTTCACACATGGCTGCAACAACTCGCCGGCATGCTCATTGTAGAGCGTATCCGCTTTTTCCAGCTTCGTACGATGGATATTTAATTCATTGCTCAAATAGCAAGTAAATGATCGTCTGCCTCCTGATATATAATCCAGACGTGCCAAGCCTCCGAAGAATAACGTTTGTTCTTCATTCAGCTGATACACCTTCGGCTTAATTTCCTTCTTAGGCGTAATCACCTTCAAATCTTTACCTTCCACATAGTGCGCCATTTGATGGTGATTAATAATTCCCGGTGTATCCATCAATGCATGTCCATCATCTAACGGAATTTCAATAATGTCTAATGTTGTGCCCGGGAAATGCGAAGTTGTAATCACTTCTCCTTCGCCGCTCACTTGTTTAATGATGCGGTTGATAAATGTTGATTTACCGACATTCGTACAGCCGACAACATAAACGTCCTTGCCGTTTCGGTAATGTTCAATTGCCTCAACCGCCTCTTGGATGCGCTGCCCCTTCGCTGAGCTAACCAGCATTACATCCACAGGCTTTAACCCAAGCTCCTTGGCACTATACTTCATCCATTGAATTAGCTTATTTGGCTTAACCGATTTCGGAAGCAGGTCTACCTTATTCCCGATTAAAAGGATAGGATTGTTGCCAACAAAGCGATGTAAGCCTGGAAGCCAACTGCCATTAAAGTCAAAAATATCGACAACCTTAACAATTAACGCTTTATTTCGACCGATTTCATGCAAGATTTTCAAGAAATCATCATCTGTTAATGAAATGTCCTGCACCTCATTATAATTTTTCAAACGGAAGCAGCGCTGACATATAATCTGCTCCTTCTCCAAAGCTGATTTCGGAGCATAGCCCATTCCTTTCGGGTCCTCTGTTTGAATCGTAATTCCGCAGCCAATGCATGATAATTTTTCTTCTGTCACTTTTGTTCCTCCCAATGCAGCATACCTTTTCTTCTGAAAAAGGCCATTAATCTTCTTTCAACCATACGATTGAATTTTGTAAAAAAGCCGTCCGATTGCGCAACTGGCACGACTAAGATGGTATGCAGTCTGCTTCTGTTTCCTCCAAACACATCTGTCAGAAGCTGATCGCCAATCACAACTACTTCATCCTGTTTCAAGTTCATTTGCTTCAACGCTCTGCGGAAAGCCATTCCCATCGGTTTTCTCGCTCGAAAAATAAACGGCAAATTCAACGGCTCGCAAAAGCTTTTCACACGCTTTTCATTATTATTAGAAACAACCGTTATAGAAATACCGTTTGCATCCATTTGTTCAAACCATTCTTTTAACTGTGGAGTCGCAGACGGTCGGTCCCATTCCACCAATGTATTGTCCAAATCTGTAATAATACCTTTAATGCCTTTTTCCGATAAAGCTTGAGGAGTTATTTTAAAGATATCCGTTACATGTTCTGCTGGTAAAAAAAGCTTTAACATTCCTTCACACCTCTACCTACTGTATAAAATACCTCATTCATCATACCTAATTTCCATGCATCTTTCAAAGAGACTATTTGCTCCAAAACAATTCGCTGTGTAAATATAACAAAAATCTTTCGACAAAAATCACTTTTTTACAATTTGTGGATAAAGTTACTAACAAATTAACCGACTAAAACAAACAAAAAAAGTAAATTATTAACAATCCATTCACAACTTATCCACTAAATTCTGTGGATAAGAGAACGATTGTTCTTTTTGTTATTTTTTGTTAAATTGTATTTACTGCATCATAACTTGTGCTTAAAAAGCATATACTGCTACATTACACTTTCTAAAAATTTGATGGAGGTGAATAGCCAAACGGCTGAAACGATGAACAAGTTGTCTGATGATTTACTGATCGAATCTTATCATAAGGCCAAAAATCTTAATCTTAGCAGGGAATTCATTCGTCTAATCGAAGTAGAACTTCACCGGCGCTCCTTATCAAATAAGATACGTATTTCTTCATAAAGTGAAACTTCGCTCATTCGAGCTTTACAGGGCTGTCTAAAAATCATTTTGAGACGGTCCTCTTGCTTATCTCATTTCCCCTAGAGCTTCACCATATTTCACTTCACTATGAGGAACTAAATGTTCATTCATTTTAAATGTATCCTTCTCAAATAAAAGAACGATTGTCGACCCGAAGCTAAAATAAGAAAATTCCTCGCCTTTTCTTAAATGACTGCTTTCATTCGTGATTTCGATGCTATTTACAAACATCGCCCCCACCTTTACAACCGCAACGGATCCCGCTTTCGTTTTTAATTCTGTAATCAGCCGATAATTTTTTGATAATGGCGCTTTTCCGTATTTCATTCCCCATTGATTTACAGGGTAGGAATTCTTGCCTAACGACCATCGAGTGACTACTTCCCCTGTCACCGGTGCGTGAATGCGATGATAGTGACTAGGGCTTAAATAAAGCAACACATAGATTCCACCTATGTATTTTTGCAAAATGTCGTCATCGCCAAGCATTTCACCAATCGAGTAGTTCTTGCCTTTTACAGTAATCGTTGCATCGGCAGCAATCATTCCGCTTTCTTCATACACAGCATCGACGGGACTGCTAACAATATTGTCACCATCTGAAATCGGTCTTGATCCCACTTTCAGCTTCCTGATAAATAGTTCATGAAGCGTACGGAAGTCAGCTTGACTCCCTTCCACCTCCGACCAGTTCAGCTTATAAGCTCTGCTATATGAAGGGATGATTGCTTTACTGAGTCTCGATTGACTAAACCGCATAAGCAAATTGGATGTCAGTTTATGGTTTGTCAATTCAATAAAAAATCTATATAATGTCCTTTTTAACATTGTGCCTCCAAATTGTTAAATAATAATATTAACACTTGCTTTATTCGCATACAATAAAATATTATTATACAATAAGCAAGGAGTGTAGTGTTAATTGTTATGTCTTATCCAAAACGGATAAAAGGGAGTGAAAAAATGTTCTTATTAGAGGTTTTAGATTTGACAAAAAAGAAACTGAAGTCCCAAACTGCAAATTTCCTAACGTTATTGAACTTATCCTTCGGCGGTTTCGCCATTTTAGCAAGTATTGACGGAAACTTAAATCTCTCATTATTATTAATATTCATAGCTGCTCTCGCAGACCGCTTTGATGGCGCGGTTGCCCGCAAGTTCGGCACAGAGTCCGATTTGGGCAAACAACTTGATTCTATGAGTGATATTATATCATTTGGTGTTGCGCCTGCACTGTTAATTTACCAGGCTGTCCTTTTAACACAAGGACCTACTGGAATGTTTATAACTGTATTTTACATCGCTTGCGGCGCTTTCCGTTTAGCGCGATTCAATATTACTGAAAGCAGAGGCTATTTCACAGGCTTGCCAATCACAGCTGCCGGCTGTCTGGCAACATTAAGTTATTTAGGAGTGGAGGCATTCCCTCCGGTATTCTATCTATTTTTAATGAGCTTACTGGCACTTTCCATGATTAGCCCGTTTAAAATCAAGAAAATCTAAAATAGAAAAACTGGCACGGGGCATGGATCATCGGCTAAAACCGCCACGTCCTCATGTCTTCGCCGATGGACCTACACCCTGTAGACCAAAAAACACCGATTGCGCCAATAGCGTTCAATCGGTGTTTTTGATTCCGCTTTACTCCGTCAATTCCAAGAATAATTCAATATCCTTCACGCACGATTGCACAGCACGCTCCCAAAATGAAGAACCTGTCAAATCTTCCTGCAGATGCTTCATCGCAAGCTCTTCAACTGTCATACATCCTGTATCTTTCAATAGCGCCATATATTTTTCCTCGAATCCTTCGTTAGATTCCAACGCTTTTTCATAAATACCAAGCGAGAACAAATAGCCGAATGTATAAGGGAAATTGTAAAACGGCACAGACGTAATATAAAAATGCAGCTTCGATGACCAGAATTGCGGATGATATTCATCAAGCGCACCCAAGAAAGCTTCCTCTTGCGCTTCCTGCATCAATTCATTGAGGCGGGATGCCGGCACCATACCGTGTTTTCTTTCCTCATAAAACCTTGTTTCAAATAAGAAACGAGCATGAATGTTCATGAAAAAGGCAATTGTACGCTGAATTTTATCCTCGAGCATAGCAATTTTTTCTTCCTTTGCAGATGCTTCCTTAACGGCTGCATCGGAAACGATCATTTCTGCGAACGTAGAAGCTGTTTCTGCTACATTCATCGCATAGCCCTGATTCAACGGATGAACATCACGAAGCGCATAGGAATGGAATGCGTGACCTAATTCATGAGCTAATGTCGACACATTGTTCAGTGTCCCTGAATATGTCATGAAAATACGCGATTGCTGACTGTCAGGAAAACCGGTACAAAATCCGCCCGGCCTTTTATTCGGACGATCCTCCGCCTCAATCCAGCGATCCTCAAACGCTTTTTCCGTAAAGGCCGTCAGCTGTTCACCAAATAAAGCGAACTGCTTCAAAATAAATTGAGCGCCTTCATCATACGTTAATTGCTTTTGCGGTGCTGTTAAAAGCGGCGCATCAACATCATACCAGCTTAATTTTTTGATACCGAGAAGCTGTGCCTTGCGCTCCAGGAAGCGGACAAGCTGCTGCTTGCTGTCGGTAATTGCCTGCCACATGCTGTTCAACGTTTCTTCCTTCATCCGGCATGTATCAAGCGGTTCCTTCAACACCGAATCCCAGCCGCGCTTTTCATATACTTTCAATCGGAATCCCGCTAAATGATTAAGTGCATGCGCAAACAACTCTTCCTTGTCTCCCCAAGCTTTCTCCCATGCTTGGAAAAGACGCTTTCTCACTTCACGGTCCGGATGCAGCATTTTATTAGCTGCCTGCCCCGCTGAAAGTATTTGTACTTTTCCGTCTTCTTCAAATGGAATTTCAATCGTAGCTACTAAGCTGTTGTAAAGCTGCCCCCATCCATGATAGCCATCAATGCCGAGCTGCTGTATTAACGTTTCCGCTTCAACCGAAAGTTTCTCCTGCGCCTTTCTTCTGCTTTCCTGCAAAATAAATTGCAGCTCCGCGAAAGGCTCTTCGTTTATTAGTTGCTCAAAATAAGCTTCGTCTATCGAAACAAGCTTTTCATCTAAAGCAGACATTGCGCCTTGAACAGAAGCGACTAACTTCGTAATCTCCGCCCGCCATTTTTTCGCGCCCTGATCCTTGACATTTTGCGCTTCCAGACAGCTGATAAAAGCACTGGACTGCGAAAGTTTTGTTCTTACCTCCGCATATAAATCAAGAATAGACGCTAATTGTTGACCATCCTTTTCTGTAGAAGTCACTTCCCAGGAAGAGATCAATTGCCCCAATTCTTTCATTTTA
>JBJFHH010000170.1:25148-38755 GCA_051893475.1 Bacillus sp. (in: firmicutes)
TTCTGTAGAAGTCACTTCCCAGGAAGAGATCAATTGCCCCAATTCTTTCATTTTATTTTCCGTTTCTTTTATGTACGCCGCAAATGAAGCAGAATCGCTTCCTCCTTCAAAAAATACATCCAAATCCCAAACTTGTGAATAATCCATTAACACCTCTCCTTTCCATTAAAGTGAATTTTTGTTTGGTGGGGGATGAAGAAAAAAACCAGCCAAACATTAGATGAACCAACCGAGTTGTTACAGGCACTTGAACTCCCACTTACACACCCTCGCTTTTGCTGCTATGTTGAATTGGGAGTCTTAGTGCCTGTTAAACGGGGTAATTTCATTCTAGCATGCCTAACTCATTATTTCTATTCTCGAAATAACACGTCGAAAGACTATGTCTATAAATATTTACTCGCTTCCCGTACGCTTAATGGCGATAGCTCATTATCATACAAAAATTGCTTCACCCATTGCGAATCTGTTTTCGAATACTGTCTCAAAGCCCAGCCGATTGCCTTATTAATAAAAAACTCCTTCGTGCCGCTGTTTCGCTGAATGACCGCACTCAAAAATTCCGTATCCGTTTTTTCTTTATACTTCAGCTGAAAAATAATCGCTGTCCGAATGAGCCAAATATTTTCCGAATGGAACCCCCAATCTTCAATCTTGCTTTTAAAGTTCGGATACTTTAAAGCCAAATCGCCAACGATACCGCTTAACGAATCCACGGTATCCCACCATGATTTTGTCGTAATCAATGTTTCAAGCTGATCCAGATCCGATTCTTTTATCTTCCTTTTCATGATAGCGAGATAATCAATCGCAATAATTTGAAATTCCCTCTCACTCTTAGAAAAGCATTGCCATACAAAATCCCAATCAACGTCAGTCCGCTTACCCATTTCCTTAAAGTACTCTTTGCATATGCTCCTTCTCTCCGGCGCCTGCAGACCGATAAAAGGAAACAGGTTTTTCATATAAGCTGACATCGCCACAGCCTTTTCTTCATTTCTGGATGACTCTATTTTTTCAAACAAATCCATATGAACCAGCCTCCTTTTTCTAGTGTAACAAATAAAATCGGTCCAAAAAGCCTTCGTATGACTTTTTAAACCGATTTTATCCTCAAACAAAGATTCACTTTATTTAATCACAGCAGCAATGATTGCCAAAACCGCCTAGAAAGCCGCAGTTACAGAAGAACCACCAGCCTCCAAATATTAAAACAATGATTAACAATACGATGAAAAAGGCGTAGCCTCCTCCACCAGCATAGTACGGCGGCGGGGGAGGGGGATATGCAGGGGCACAACCATAACCATATCTCATGAAAGAACCTCCTCTAAGTATTCATACTATAAAATATGCTTATTAATATTGACGGTGCTCGTCCACTTTCATGGAATCAGCTTTTGAACAAGCCTGTTTTTAGAAGTACAGACACTCTATTGTGTTTCATATTTTCTTATACCTCCATAAAAACAGATGGTACAGACACGAAACTGTACATAGCTACATAGAATGAAATATAGGCCAATGTCCGAATAAAGCAGGGGGTGATCGATTGTCTGGACTTTTGGCAGCACTTGGTTTCATTGTGAAAGAATTTGCAGTTCTTGTATCATACGTCAAAAACAATGCCTTCCCGCAGCCTTTATCGGCAAAAGAAGAGCAGAAATACTTAAAACTAATGAGTCAAGGAGACGGGCATGCTCGCAACATGCTGATCGAACATAATCTCCGCCTAGTCGCTCATATCGTCAAGAAATTCGAAAACACAGGTGAGGATACAGAAGATCTCATTTCCATCGGCACAATCGGCTTAATAAAAGCAATTGAAAGCTACTCGGAAGGAAAAGGAACAAAACTTGCGACATACGCAGCCCGATGTATTGAAAATGAAATTCTCATGCATTTAAGAGCAACAAAAAAAACAAAAAAAGATGTCTCGCTTCACGATCCAATCGGGCAGGATAAAGAAGGTAATGAAATATCCCTGATTGACGTATTAAAGTCGGAGTCAGAGGATGTTATTGAATTAATACAGCTTAATATGGAAATTGAAAAAGTAAAGAAATATATAGATGTACTCGATGATCGGGAAAAAGAAGTTATCATTAACCGATTCGGTCTGGGGATTTTAAAGGAAAAGACACAAAGAGAAATCGCAAAGGAGCTCGGCATTTCCAGAAGCTATGTTTCCCGGATTGAAAAAAGAGCGCTAATGAAAATGTTCCATGAATTTTACCGTGCTGAGAAGGAGCGAAAAAAGTAAATTATATCTTTTCTTTTTAGCGGGTTGTTAATTTGCGCTATGGCAGACGCGGAATATGACGTGTCAATCCTCCTCATCGTTGAACGCTTATGTGGTGTTTAGACTGCGCTTGTCCGCACAGTAGTCACCACCTTTAGCTCCAATCATCAAAAAGGCCTGTCGGAAAACATCATTTCTCTGACAGGTCTTTCAATTTTTAATCTGTACTGACCTCAGATGCTATAATGACACCAATCACTGTTGTAAGAGTTAATGCAATCACAATTGAAAACATTGGATTACCCCCATTCTCCGTTTTTATAGGTGTATTATAGCATCCGACCAAATAATTCCAGATAAGTAACATTGAACATTTAAAGACATTTAAAGTAGTTAGTCACTATCGTGCTCCACCCAAATTTTTGCTGTTCTTTTTACAGTTAAAATCACAACTATCTCCACCTTTCTTGAATGAATATCAAACTCTTCAGTAAAATTTAAAAGTGCTTTCTGTATTTTAGATACTCTGCAACATTTTGTTCACGGATTTGATGTTGTCGCTCTCGTTGCAATGCTTCTTCTGCAGTCGGTTTATTGATTTTGATGATGATTGTAAAAAACAAAAGATTAAATGTCATTTGTTCACCTCCTTTTATAAATACAAAAAGCCGCAAGGAAAATCCCCTGCGGCTCGGCTATAGCTTAAAGTATATGCCGAAAAAAAGGCATAGAAAAGCCGCAGGATCACATTCTACCTGCGGCTGTATTAGTTGTGTGGAAATAAAATGTAATGCTAAAACACACCAATAACAGTAAGGTCGAATGTATTTGTTTTCATTTGTAAATCTTTATTGGATAAGAGTACGTTAATGTTAGTCATATCCTTCGACCTCCTTTATTATTTGATATGGTAAGTATAACCAATCAGATTCGGTTTGTAAACAAACTTTTTTGCAAATTTTAGAAAAATCCCCCAAACTACTCCATCAATAATGCGTTTCCTCTTCTTCCTGTATGGATTTTCTTTGATAAGAAGCGGACAGCGCAAAGAAGACAGCCGCTGCGCATAAACCTAAAATCGTAAATAACAATAAAAAGCTCGTATATAAATCAGCTCTGCTGATTGAGATCATCGTTCCAAAATATAAAAAAACACTAATGCAAATAAGTGTCACCGAAAATCGTCTATAGTCCAACATTTTAGCATGGTATCTTTTATAGTTTGATGTTTTCTTCTTCATATGCTAAATCCTCCCCTATAAATAAAAACCCTTGAACATAGACAAATCAAAGTTCTACTCAACTTTAACATATCTTTACAAATTGGTTATTATGAAATTGATGGGAGGAATGGCAATAAAAAAACGGAGATCCCTATAGACATCTCCGTTTTTTCATTATTATGCTTTCAGTTGTTCAACAATGTTTTCTACTAATTGCGAAGAATTGACTGCAGCTGTTTCCAGGAAAGCCTCAAATGAAATGTTTGACTCCTTGCCGGCAATATCAGATAGCGCTCGGATGACGATAAACGGTGTTCCGAATTGATGAGAAACTTGCGCAATAGCAGCTGCTTCCATTTCCGATGCTTGCAGCTCAGGGAATTTCCCTCTTACAAACTGCACTCGTTCCGCATCGTTCATGAATGAATCACCAGTGGCAATCAATCCTTTCACTACTTGCACTTCTTCAATTGTCTTCGCCGCTTCTTCAGCAACAGCGATTAATTTTTCGTCCGCTTTAAAAGTAGGCGGAAGCTTCGGCACTTGACCATATGCATATCCGAAAATCGTTACATCGACGTCATGATGTACAACTTCAGTAGAGATAACAACATCTCCGACTTTCAGTTCCGGAGAAAAACCTCCAGCAGATCCTGTATTGATGACAACATCCGGCGCGTATTTCTCCAATAATATAGCAGTGGACATCGCTGCATTTACTTTACCGATCCCTGATTTCAGAAGAACAACATCCGCACCATTTAATGTACCGATGTTGTATTCACAGCCGGCAATTGTTTCTTGCTGAAGGTTCTCCATTTTTTCACGCAAAATTTCTACTTCTTCTTCCATTGCTCCAATGATTGCAATTTTCATAAGCTAACACCTTTCTATCTATATTTTGACGGCATTCACCATCCAAACAAATGAATTCATTCGTTTTAATGTAACGTCAAAACCATTTTCCTTAAAAATCTTTTCCATAAACGGTACAGTCGGATAATATTCCGTCCGCAAATCATCCGCTAATCGGCGAAAACCTTTGCTTTCAGCTTCTTTAATCGCTTCATTATGAGCGTTTTCACTTATAAACATAGTATCCGCAAAAACTATTTTACCATCAATCTGCAGCATTTTTCCATATTGTTTCACCGCCTGCGCTTTTTCTTGCGCATTCAGATGATGAAAGGCATATGTGCTGACAATTGTCTCTATTGCTTTATCGGCAGGGAACTGAAAAAAGTCGCCGTCCAAAAATGTAACATGGCTGCTTTTAATCTTTTCTTCGGCAATTCTTCTCATCGTCGCGGAAGGTTCAATAGCTGTGACTGAAAGTCCTTTCGACAGAAGTTTTTCCGTTAAATTCCCTGTACCCGGTCCAAACTCGAGCACTTTACCGGAACAAAAATCAGCTACCTCTTGAAGGATGCGATTATAACCGCGGAAAACATCCACATATTCCGGATCATTCCCTGCTACACAATCATCATACTCATCTGCCCATTCTTCAAAAACATGTAAAAATTCTCTCCCCATACTCTCAGCTCCCTTATTCTTATTTATCCTAGTTGTATAGTATGCTATTCTCCCTTGCACTGTTATCAGGCAAATCTCCCCATTCTCCCCTTCATTTTTAACCCGTGTTATACTAAGACAAAGCAATTTTGATTATGGAGGAAATAACATGAATATATCCTTTGATATCATGGAAGATAAGATTGAGTTTTTTGAAGAGACAAGCTTAAAAGAGCTCGAAAAGAAAATTAATGCGCAAATTGAAGTCAATAAAACAATCCTTCTAAGCGTCCATTCCGTTTCTCACCAAATGCACGTAGCAGAAGACGGCAGAAGATTGTACAGCGCAGTTGTCCATTTTAAACAGAAGCAACGATAATAAAAAAGGATACCCCGTCAGCGCATTTTGTGCTTTTCGGGTTATCCTTTTTCTTATCGCTTATCGTTTTTTTTCAATAATTCAACCTTCACAGGTTTCCAGCCTTGACCGTCCACCCATTCAATATACACACGGTAGGTCGTTGCATTATCATTCTTAGCAGAAACTGTGCCGATTGCTTTATTTGTCGCACCGCCATTCCCTAAGTACCAAACGGTCATATTATTTGCTGACAATCCCGCTCCATAAGCTAGCGCCTGTGTCATCTCTTGCCAGTCGACTGAATCACTAGAGTAATTTGTTGTATGCTCACCAGTTTGTGTTGTTCCTACCGGCTTCCAACCTTCATTCACATATGTCTCAGAAACATTGCTGTCATCGCTGTTTTCGACGACTGTATTCTCGTCACTTTCATCCGACTCTTCCTCAGCTTGGTCAGCAGTATCTTCTTCTTTACCTTCTTCTGTGCCATCTTCAGTCTTTGCTTCTTCAGTCTTTGCTTCTTGAGTTGAATTCGTCTCTGTATTTGAATTCTCATTGTCATCCGTATTATTTTCTGATGTTGCTGTATCATTTACTTTGTTTGACTGGTCATCATCATTGCCTGAAAAAATCGGGATTGCAACAGCAATAATGGCCACAACCACTATCGCCAGCAAAATATTGTAGATACGATTTGCTTTCCTTTTTTTGACCCTGTTCTCGGAACGCGAACCTGAATTAGAGTTGTTCTCATTGCCCATTACGATCACCCCTTATTAATATTCAATGCTTATTGTAACATTTCTCATTTTTTTTACTAAAGAAAAAGTGTTTTCGATCGACTTAATCATTTTGCTGAACGTCATCCAATTCGCTAATTTTCTGTACATACTCTTTAAAAACAGCTGTGGCATGCTGTTCTTGTTGCGAGCTGTTGAGTTTGACAACGACAAGGGCATACTTAGGTTTTTCCACTGGAAAATAGCCGGCAAACCATGTATTGATTTGTCCGGTCTCAACATTTGTTTGAGCGGTTCCCGATTTTCCGGCTACCTTCAGCGGTAAGCTGTTTAAACTTGCCCCCGTGCCGCTTTCTACGACTTTTGCAAGCAACTGTTGCAAGCTTTTGGCGGTTGACGCGGATATACTGTCACCAGGCTGGTTTTGATCCTTGAAATCAGCCACAGTCGTCCCATTCGCATATTGAACCCGACTTACAGCCTTTACCATTTTCGCTTTGCCGTCTCGGGCAATCGTTGCCATCATATTGGCAACAGCCAATGGAGTAGCCTGCACATCCTGCTGTCCGATTGCCGTTTGAGCAACCAATTTCGGGTCCTTTTTAAAATCTTCATTTACCCAAACTCTGCCTTCTTCTTCTGATTGCAGCTGCCAAAAATCAGAATGATACAGTTTACCTCGCCAGCCTGATTGCCCGATTAATTGGAGTTTCTTGGCGTAGTTTTCAAGAAGCTCGGGATCTTTATCCGCAAGCCGGACACCGAGCTCGGCAAATGTTGTATTGCAGCTTTGCGCAAAGCTGTCACTAAAGTTCAGCATACCGAGCGGCCGCTGCGTTTCAGCTGAACCATCAATCGTTAGATCGCAATTATACAAATGATTGCCATCCACGAGCCCCTCTTGAATGGAAGCTGCGGCAACAACCGTTTTAAATACCGAGCCTACCGTCGATTGCGTGAACATCCAGTTTTTTGCCCCTTCGCCTTTATATGGATTATTCGCATCTATATTCGGACGTGAAGCCAAGGCACGTATTTCACTGGATTGAATGTCAATCAGTAATAGTCCACCCTTTTTCACATTGTGCGCATCTAATATATTTTCAGCCACTTGCTGCAAATTTGTATTTAATGTTGTCAGCACTTGGACAGGATAGAGCGGATTGCCGGGAGATAAAAATTTAACCTGCAGGCCGAACAACGGTCCGCCGATTCCATCAACGTGATATACAAGCTTCGATTCACCCTGAGAAAGCAAAAATTCATCAAAGCGCTGCTGCAGCCCTCTGTCTCCTATTTGAATATACTGCAGATCACCTCGGTCTTTATAACGCTTCTTCTTCTCCTCATCAGAATGCGTCAGACCTCCAATCAGTTGGGAAGCAAGCTTGCGTTCACTCGGAATCAATTGATAGGAGGCGTATACGCCTGGTATTTTCAAATCATTAATCTGTTCCATTTGCTTCTCTGTTAGGCTCAGGGGCTTTCCATTCACTTCATATACAAACGGCTCTTCCGCATTTGCAAGTACATTTTTCAACTGTGAAGAGGAAATATTCAACAAGCCGGACAGCTCTTCAATCGGCCAGGTCATCGTTTTTAAAAACGGAAATAATATCAATGCCGGAACTTGCTCATAATTCAATAAGTTACCTGACAGATCATAAAACTTTCCCCTGCCATCGTCTAAAACGATACTTTGCACCCGTTGACTGACACTTGCTTCAAGCAAATTTATTTGATGCTTCGAGTACGACTCCGTACTGATAAGTTGTATATTCATGAGGCGAATCAATAAAACGCATAAGCCACTTAAAAATATAATGGCCATCCATGTTACTCTTCTCTTTTTAAGCATGAAAAAACACCTCTTCCTTATTGTAGGGAGAGGTGTTTCTATTTAAACCTATTTTATGCAAACTTTCTGCAATTATCGGATAGATACGATACGAACGTTCATTTCTCCACCCGGAGTTTGAACAGCCACTTCATCGCCAATACGTTTGCCAAGCAAACTTTTAGCGATTGGAGAGTCGTTTGAGATTTTGCCTTCAAACGGATCAGCTTCCGCGCTTCCTACGATTGAATACGTTTCTTCATCGCCATCTGGCAACTCAACAAATGTAACCGTTTTCCCTAAAGAAACTGTATCAGAGTCTAATTCAGATTCTTCAATGATTTTTGCATTGCGAATCATATTTTCTAATGTAGTAATACGGCCTTCTACGAATGCTTGCTCTTCTTTTGCTGAATCGTACTCCGAGTTTTCTGATAAGTCACCGAAGCTTCTTGCTATCTTAATGCGTTCTACAACATCTTTACGTTTAACTGTTTTTAAATTTTCTAATTCTTGCTCTAATTTCAGCTTACCTTCTTTTGTCATTGGAAAAACTTTCTCGATTGCCAATACCATTCACTCCTTCTGCGAATTCCTGCGGGTATTCAAACCCTTTTTTCTCTGCGATTATGTAAAATACATAATTGCGCGTCCTTATTATAATAAGGGCGCGCATCCTGAGATTATATAGGATGATTTCATTTTATTCCAGTAAACGGAATAAATTCCAAAATCAAACCAATGAAATTCAATATATTATACTTGTCATGTTATTACAAAATCGTTTTTTGTTCAAGGATTGTTTTTATTTTTGTTACCATCAAGTCAATTGCAACGTGATTTTGTCCGCCTTCTGGGATAATAATGTCTGCATAACGTTTTGTTGGCTCGATAAATTGATTATGCATCGGACGAACGACAGATACATATTGATCTACGACAGAATCAATAGTGCGACCTCGTTCTTGAATATCCCTCATGATGCGGCGAATAATGCGAATATCTGCATCTGTGTCGACAAACAATTTCATATCCATAAGATCACGAAGTCTTTCATCCTCTAAAATCAGAATCCCCTCAAGAATAATAACATCTTTCGGCTCCACTTCAATAATCTCTTCCGAACGAGTATGAAGTTCATAATCGTACACAGGTTTTTGAATCGGACGGTAATCCAATAATTCCTGAACGTGCTGTATTAACAGATCATTATCGAATGCTAAAGGATGATCGTAGTTTGTTTTCAGTCTTTCCTCAAACGGCAAGTGACTTTGGTCCTTGTAATAATAATCCTGCTCTAGCATCAATACGGAGCATCCGTCAAATTGCTCGATAATAGAGCGTGTCACACTCGTTTTACCTGAACCTGATCCTCCAGCAACACCTATAACAATCGGTTTTTGTTTCATTTTAATTAGTTCTCCTTCCGCATCATGTTGAATGGATGAACTGGCGTAGACATCTTAAACTTTACAATTTGTAACGGGTGACGCGCTGCATCTAGTTCATTTCCTTCTTCATCCCAGATTTTATCTATTGTATATGTGAAGTTCTCAATTTCCGGTCCGAAAAATTCAACCTCATCACCAGGTTTGAAATAATTTCTTTGCTGTAAAGTCACCATTTCTGTTTCTTTATCATAATCAAGAACCATACCAACAAATTCATAGGTTGTCTTCTTGCTATGATTTCCAAACATTTGCTCCTTATACCCTGGCACACCTTCAAAGAAGGCAGGAGCTGTATCCCTGTTCGCACATTTATCTAGCTCTTCCAACCATTCTTGTTTCACAACAAAGTTTTCTGGATCCGCACAATACGCGTCAATCACTTTGCGATATACGCTAACAACTGTCGCTACGTAGTGAATTGATTTCATTCGGCCTTCGATTTTTAGACTGTCAATGCCAAGCTCAATCATACGAGGAATAGATTCCACTAGTTTCAAGTCTTTCGGGCTCATCGCAAATGGAGCATCTTCTTCCGAAAACAGCGCTTTTTCCCCTTCCGCTGTATTTTCGAACAAACCATAGTCCCATCTGCATGACTGACAGCATCCGCCGCGGTTCGAATCGCGCGCTGTCATATGATTTGAAAGTGTACATCTGCCTGAATAAGCGATACACATCGCACCGTGAATGAATGTTTCAATCTCGATATCGATTTTCTCTTTCATACCGCGAACATCTTCCGCGCTTGCTTCACGAGCCAATACGACACGGTGAAGACCGGCTTCTTTCCAGAATTGAACAGCCTTCCAGTTCGATAATGATTGCTGTGTGCTCAAATGCACTTCTACATTCGGTGCAACGCGGCGGCATGTTTCAATAATAAGCGGATCTGCAACGATGATTCCTGTTACCCCAGCTTCTTGCAGACCTTGCAAATATTCTTCCAGACCGTCGATATTCTCATTATGCGCATAAATATTTGTCGTTACATAAATTTTTGCTCCATATTGTTTCGCGAATTCAACGCCTTCTTTCATTTCTTCAAATGTGAAGTTACCTGCGTTTGAACGAAGACCGTATTCTTGGCCGCCGATATAAACAGCGTCCGCTCCGTAACGTACAGCAATTTTCAATTTCTCCAATGTACCGGCAGGAGCCAGCAACTCAGGTTTTTTCACAATAACACGTTTTCCATCAATGATTTGTGAAATTTTATCAGTAATAGCGTTCAAGGCTATTCCTCCATTTCATTTCAGTAAAATTTTCCCTTAACTCGTATCGAATGTTGCTATTAATAAACCGTTTCTTTAAAGAAGAATCCAGTATCCAAAGGACGATTTTCAGGCTGAATCGCTTCGATTTCTTTCAACAGCTCATCCTTGATGTCATCATATTTACCTTCATCTTCAACACACGCATCGATTGCTTTACGGTAAAGTTTTGTAACAGCAACAAGGTATTGCTGATCCTTCAAAATACCGTCAATCTTAAAGCTGTCAATACCAGCTTCAATCATTTCCTGAAGCTCGTCGATAATGCAAATATCGTTCGGGCTCATAATGTGCGTGCCGTTAAAGTCTTCGAAAATCGGGTATTTATTGTTACGCTCGTCATCGTGCAAGAACATGTTTTTGTTTTGCTGACGATTTTCCACGTTCATTACTTTACCTTGGTATTCAAAGTAGTTGCCGATTAGTGTACGGCGAGATTGGAACATGCATGTCATTCCGTGCACTTGCACTTCCAATTCCACCTTGGCATGCTCTTTCATTTCCACAATGGCATCCATGTTGATTTCACGGGCAAGTACGGCACGTTTAGCACCCTTTTCTCCCCAGTAGTTACATGTAAACCAGTTTGTTGCCGTCGTTTCTGTGTTCCAGTGAAGCTTCATCTCCGGCGCCACTTCTCTTGCTGCCATCAATACTGCCGGATCACCAAAGATAATCGCATCTGCTCCCGCATCTCGTACGAAAGCAATATAGTCATCCAATTCTTCGACTAAGTCATTGTGGAAAATGGCATTCATTGCAACATACACTTTCTTATTGTGCTGATGAGCCAATTCAACTGCCTTCTTCACATCTTCTCTTGAAAATTCTCCCGCAAGACGTAATCCGTAACGTTGTTCGCCTACAACAAAAGCATCTGCTCCCGCTTCAATTAACGGCAAAATATCTTCAACAGCAGTTGGAGTCACTAATAATTCTGGTGCTTTCATTTTTTTCACCCCTGTATATTTTTCTTCTTTTTTGAAACAGCCATTCCGTCCCCGATTGGCAGGATGACCGTATGATAATCCGGATGCTCCATGATCCAGCTATTAAAATGTTTGATTTTCCTTACAAGAGCCCGTCTTCTTCTAGGTGTGATGGACTCCTCCGGCAAGGTTACTTCCCCTTTATATAAAACATTATCTGAAATAATGATTCCTTCAGGTGCGAGCAGTGGCTCATAGCGCTCGAAAAAACGTACATATTGACCTTTAGCAGCATCAATAAAGATGAAGTCAAATGGTCCGTGTTTCTTCGCTTCCTCTGCCAACTCAAGCGCATCTCCTTCAATCAAGGTAATGCGGTCTTCTTTACCTGCTTCCTTAATGTAAGCGCGGGCAGCTTGAATGCGATTTTGATCGCGCTCCAGCGTTACAATGGAAGCATGAGGCAGAGCATCTGACATCCGTAAAGCAGAATAGCCAATAGCGCTTCCCAGCTCAAGGATGGAGGATGGATTATGGATTCGCAATAATTGAAGCAGTGCCTCTATACCTATGAGATCCATAATAGGCACATGATGCTCACGAGCGTAGTCTTCCATCTTGCTGAATAGCTCATTTCTTTTTGGTGTCAATTGCACAAGATATTCATTTATGGAATCACTCATCGTTTTCCTCTCCTTACTTCCTTAACTAACTATCGTCCAAACTCAGCAACAAAAAACTCGGCAAATGCCGAGAAATTCGTTTTGAGGTTTCGTCTGATTTCAAACTTTCATTATTGTACCATAATCATAGGGAGAAAGTGAAATAGAGAAACATCTCCAATTTAATTTATATGTTCAGTCTTTAATGCATTGTGTTCTTCCAATGTTGTCGAGAAGAAAACTTCCCCTTTTGCATTAGCCAGGAAATACAAGTAATCCGTCTCTTCAGGCTCAAGTGCGGCAACTATACTTGATTCGCCTGCATTGGCAATCGGCCCAGGTGTTAGCCCGGCGTACTTATACGTATTATAAGGGTCATCTATCTCTAAATGCGAGTAAAAAGTACGATCTAAATGCTGGCCAAGCGCATAAGCAACAGTCGGATCGGTTTGCAGCGGCATTCCGATTTCAAGGCGATTATAAAATACGGAAGCAATCGTTTTACGGTCTGTCTGCTGCGTTGCTTCTTCTTCAATTAATGATGCCATCGTCAATAAAGTATGAGGAGTCATTTCCTTCTCTTCCATCAGCGCACGATATTGATCAATGATCTTGTCCGTTTGTGAAATCATATCAATGACAATTGTTTCTAAGCTAGGTGTTTCTGTAAAATATTCATACGTTGCCGGGAACAAATAACCTTCCAGCGGATATTTAATATCACTTGCCCAAATTTCATCCGTCAAAAGATCCGGGAATTGCAATTGCATTTTCTCGATAAACTCTTTACTGTTTAAAGCTGCAAAAGTTTCATCTGCATCCTGATTTGTCTTTTCAGCAAGAATTGAAGCAATTTGCTTCAATTGCAATCCTTCAGGTATTGTCAGCTTCAATACCGCTTCTTCGTACAGCTTGCCTGTTTTGATTGTATCAACAATCTCGCTCAGTTCCATTGATTGCGTCAGCTCATACGTACCTGCCTGGAATCCGGATTCATTTTGGAATTTTACATAATACTTAAAAATAGCAGCGTTTTTAATCACATGATTTTCTTCCAAAATCGATGCAATCGTTGACGTCGAAGAACCGATTGGAATTTCAACGGTAATTGTCTCATCATTTGTTGAATCAACAGGCTTTAATGCGGAGTTCACATATACAAAACCAACTATGCCGACAATGGCAATAATGGCAGCAATCGCAATTGTCGTGAAGAAAACGATCTTCCTAACAGTTTTGGCTTCTTCCTGACGCTCAGCAAGATTTTGGAGCATAATCTCTTTTTTCTTTGAATTCTTTCCGAACATTAAAGTAATCCCCCCTATGTCAAAATCTAATCTATTATGCAAGTTCTTGTTCTTTGATGAATATGTATT
>JBJFHH010000171.1:0-6450 GCA_051893475.1 Bacillus sp. (in: firmicutes)
AATGTATTGTACATTTCTTCAACAAGATCCCATTCTTCTTCTGTTTCGATTGGCGCTAGTTCGCCTTCTGTATCTTCGTCGTTTTGTACGTATGAAGATGCGTGCACGATGATTTCACCGTTTTCATCTTCTTCGCCGATTGGGTAATATAATACGTAATCTTTGTTGAATTCATCTGAATGGAAGAAGAATAAAATTTCGCATAACTGCTCGTTGCCATTTTCATCAATAATTGTAATTTGTTGTTCGTTCATTATTAGCACCTCTATATGTTTTAATTGCTGTTGCGATCCAAGTAACCCTGCAGGATCATGACAGCCGCCATCTTATCAATGACTTTCTTACGCTTGCCGCGACTGACATCTGCTTCAAGCAAAACTCTTTCTGCTGCCATTGTCGTCAATCGCTCGTCCCATAATACCACAGGGATTTTGAATTTTTTCTCGAAGTTTTCTGCGAACTGCATGCAAATTTCTCCGCGCGGACCAATTGTTCCGTTCATATTTTTCGGCAACCCGACAACAGCTGTTGTTATTTCGTATTCATTGATTAACTCTTTTAATCTCTTATAGCCGAAATCATTCACTTGCTCGTTGATTTGGATTGTCTCAATAGGTTGAGCAGTCCAGCCCATCGCATCGCTTACAGCAACTCCAATTGTCTTCGAGCCTACGTCCAATCCAATAATGCGCATTTATTTCTCTCCACGATTATGTTTTAAATAGAACTTCACAAGCTCTTCAATAATCTCGTCCCTCTCAAGCTTGCGAATCATATTTCTCGCATCCTGATGTCTAGGAATATAGGCAGGATCTCCTGATAATAAATAGCCGACTATTTGGTTGATGGGATTATATCCCTTCTCCTGTAATGCGCTATAAACCAGCATTAGTACCTCTTGCACATCTCGTTCAAATGGTTCTTCTTGAAAATGAAACTTCATTGTTTTATCAAAGGAACTCATTTAGACACCTCGCTTCTAGAGTTCTTTGGAAAAGCTCCCCATAAGATTATTAAACATATTGTACACCAATAAATGCCGTATATCAAATACGTCGAAGGATGTTTATTCGACTCTTTTCAACATAAATGTATAAATTTAGGGAAGTATCCAAAGAAGCTAAAATTTATTCAGCGGGAGCTGATGCTCACCGCTGAATCTTAGCTGATCTGCCATTCTTCATTTATAAGAAGGATTAAATAGTTTTTACCCACTCTTCTACAAACTTAAGCGCTGAATCTACTTCAGCCGGGTTTTTGCCTCCTGCTTGAGCCATATCAGGGCGTCCGCCGCCGCCGCCGCCGCAACGAGTCGCAACTTCCTTGATCAATTTGCCGGCATGGTAGCCTTGAGGAATTAGGTCATTAGTAACAGCCGCAATGATGTTTACTTTCTCATCTTGAACTGCTGCCAATACGATTACGCCTGATTCAAGTTTTTGCTTCAATTCATCCGCCATTGTGCGCAGGTTATTCATATCAGTTCCTTGAACTTTTGCCGCTAATACTTTTACGCCATTCACTTCTTGTACAGATGATAGTAAGTTACCTGCTTCAATGTTACCTAATTTTGCTTTTAATGATTCATTTTCACGGTTAAGTTCTTTCATTTCCGTCATTAATGTTTCAATACGAGCCGGCACATCTTTGCTGTTTGTTTTCAACTGAGCTGCCGCCTCTTTCAGAATCGCGATTTGGTCATTTAATTGATTGTATGCAGCTGCTCCTGTTACTGCTTCAATACGGCGAGTACCTGCGCCAATTCCTGATTCAGAAACGATTTTGAACAGACCGATTGTTGCCGTATTGTCAACGTGGCAGCCACCGCAAAGCTCAATGCTGTAATCAGACACTTGAACAACGCGGACAACGTCGCCGTATTTCTCGCCGAATAAGGCCATTGCGCCCATTGCTTTCGCATCAGCGATATTTTTGCTTTCGATGACAACAGGAATGCCTTCCCAAATCTTTTCATTAACGATTTTTTCGATTTGCTCTAATTCTTCCGGTTTGATTTGGCCGAAGTGAGAGAAGTCGAAACGAAGACGATCCGCTTGAACAAGAGAACCAGCTTGGTTAACATGCTCGCCTAGTACATCTTTTAATGCTTGGTGCAGCAAGTGAGTTGCTGTATGGTTTTTCGTAATTGCGCTGCGGTTTTGTGCATCAACAGTCGCTTTTACAACAGAACCTTCTTCTAATACGCCGCTCTCTACCTTCACGCGGTGCAAGTTTTGACCGTTCGGCGCTTTTTGCACATCTAAAACAGTCGCTCTTACAGCGTCGTTTTCGATGATACCTTTATCCGCAATTTGACCGCCGCTTTCTGCATAGAAAGGTGTTTCACTTAAGATTACTTGCACTTCTTCGCCTTCGGAAGCAGATGCTACTGAATCACCGTTTTTAACGATTGCCGCAACTGTTCCTTCTGCTTGAAGCTGGTTGTAGCCGACAAATGTGCTTTCCACTTTAATTTCACCAAGCACACCGCCTTGAACTTGCATCGAATCAACATCTTGTCGAGCTGCACGTGCACGTTCACGCTGTTCTTCCATTTCTGCTTCAAAACCTGCATGGTCGACATTCATGCCTTCTTCTTCTGCGTATTCTTCTGTCAGCTCAACAGGGAATCCGTACGTATCATACAGACGGAAAATGTCTTTTCCTGAAATTGTATCGCTGCCTTTTTCTTTTTCTTTCTTAATAACGTCAGCTAAAATTTGCAGACCGTCATGTAATGTTTCGTGGAAACGCTCTTCTTCATTTTTGATGACCTTCGCGATGAAGTCTTTTTTCTCAAGCACTTCAGGGTAGAAGTCCTTCATGATTTCACCGACAACCGGAACCAATTGATACATGAATGGTTTTTGGATACCGATTTGCTTCGCATAACGAACCGCGCGACGAAGTAATCTTCTTAATACATAACCGCGGCCTTCATTTGATGGAAGCGCGCCGTCTCCGATTGCGAATGTTACTGTACGGATATGGTCAGCAATAACTTTGAATGCTGTATCATGCTCCAAGTTGCCTTGACGATATTTCACATCTGCGATTTCTTCAGTAGCGCGAATGATCGGGATGAAAAGATCTGTGTCAAAGTTAGTCGGTACATTTTGGACTACGGATGCCATACGCTCTAAGCCCATTCCAGTATCGATGTTTTTCTTTGGAAGCGGCGTGTAAGTGCCGTCCGGATTATGGTTGAATTGTGAGAATACAAGGTTCCATACTTCTAAATGGCGCTCGTTTTCTCCGCCCGGATAAAGTTCTGGATCGTTCGGGTCATCTCCATATTCAGGTCCGCGGTCATAGAAAATCTCTGTGTTCGGTCCACTTGGTCCTTCACCGATATCCCAGAAGTTTTCTTCAAGACGGATGATTCTTTCAGCAGGAATGCCTACTTTTTTGTTCCAGATTTCAAATGCTTCTTCGTCTTCCGGATGGATTGTAACAGCCAATTTTTCCGGTTCAAAACCGATCCACTTTTCGCTTGTCAAGAATTCCCAAGCCCATAGAATGGCTTCTTCTTTGAAGTAATCACCGATTGAGAAGTTACCCAACATTTCAAAGAATGTATGGTGTCTAGCTGTTTTACCAACGTTTTCGATATCATTTGTACGAATTGATTTTTGTGCATTCGTAATACGCGGATTTGCAGGAATCACACGTCCGTCGAAGTATTTCTTTAATGTTGCAACACCTGAGTTGATCCAAAGTAATGATGGATCGTCATGCGGCACTAATGAAGCACTCGGCTCAATATTGTGACCTTTTTCTTTGAAAAAATCTAAATACATTTGGCGAATTTGCGCACCAGTAAGTTGTTTCATTCTTCTTCCTCCTTATTCTTAAAACCATTGACGGTTGTGTTTTTGGGCATAAAAAAACTCTCATCCCAAAAACAGGGACGAGAGTAACTCGCGGTACCACCCTGATTATGAGCAACACTCCATTGCTCATCACCTCAGATTGCCTTAACGCGGCAAACGGCAGTTATTAGCTGCACTCCGGACTAGCTTTCTGTTATCCTTCATCTGGAATTCCTCTCAGCCTCGGAAATTCCTCTCTAGCGCACCGGCAATGTGCTTAGATGGTCTATAACATACTTGTTCCTTCAACGTTTTTCACATATCTAATAGAGATTATAGGGAGAACTCATTCATTTGTCAAACTATGCAAGTATATTTTTAAACGCGTTAATCCTTCTTGTATACCATCTGCCTCTGTCTTTTAAAGTGAATGCGCGCATGTGTTAGCGCCACCTTTAATATCGCCAAAATCGGAACTGCGACAAGCAAACCAACCACTCCGCCTATTTCTCCGCCGATAAACAAACTGAGCATAATGAGAAGCGGATGCATATGCAGGCTTTTCCCGACAATTAATGGTGATAATATATTTCCTTCCGCAAATTGCAATCCAAAAACAATGACAGCTACCCAAATGACCTGCTTTGTATTCGTCGCTGCAGCAATCAGCACAGCCGGTATCGCACCGATAATTGGTCCGAAGTACGGAATGATATTGGTGACACCGATTATAATCCCCAACAGCAGTGAATATTTCACATCGATGAGCCAAAGAAGAAGCGTTGAGACAACACCGATTATAAAACAAACGATTACTTGTCCTCGAATATAGCTCCCCAGCGATTTTTCAATATCTTTCATAAAAGCTGCGCCTTGCCTCCTCACTTTTTGCGGAGTGAGATTCCAAGCGGCCTTTTTAATAAGAAACCAGTCTTTCAATAAATAGAAGGCAACGAGCGGAATAAGCGCAAAAAGCAAGATAAAGTCAGGCAATTGAACTGTATACTCAATCGCCTTCATGAGCAGCACTTCCATTTTCCCTTCCATAAAAACAATCGCTTCTTGTATGCGGCTTTTAAATTGAATGGGCCAATTCGACGTTTTCTCCTCAATAACCTGGATAATATCCGTATACTGATCCGCCAAATAAGGCGTGCTTTCCATCAAATCTTCTAGCTCCCTTAAAATAACCGGCGTTGCTTTATAAAGGGCAAACGCCACTCCGCCAAAGAAAACAGCATAAATCAGAACAATACTTAAGCTTCTATTGAAACCTTTTTGATGAAGCTTCTCTACGACAGGATGCAGCAAATAGCTGATAAATGCCGCAATCCCAAAAGGAATAAGTGCTTTTCCGAAAATAATGCAAATAGGAAGCCAAATCGGCTGCAATTTAAGAAATAGAAAAACAACAAAAAACAGCAATAATAAAAAACCAAGACGGTAAAACCACTTCATGCTGATATTCACTTTTTCACCTTCCTTACCTTTATGTTTCGTAAGGAGCGTGTTTTCATACTATATTTGTACATTCTTGCAAATACAAACGGAACCCGATCAAATGATGGGTTCCGTTTAATACCAAGTCTTCACCGAGACTTTAGCATATTCCGCAGGCTATCTTTCGCTTCGGTTGCACCTGAAGCACTCAGCCCGCTTTTAAAAAAAGGAAGATTCTCTCCGCGTCATACCGAAAGTGATATTAGAAAAGCGCTTTTACTTTTCTTTTCATTTTCTTCATCGACCGTTTAGAGAATGCTTTTGAGTTCATATACGATGCTGCTACTGCGCCGGCACCGAAACTCATGATTGAAGAAACTGACATTCTTCGCATATTGCTCACCTCATCCCATTTACATGGTATAACGGCGATCGTCTTCGGAAAAAAGGTCATCCAGAGAGCTTAAGCTCCCGTCTTCTTCCACTTGATGAGTATGAATAACTCCCTTTTGCACTGACAATTCAATTAGACAATTCCAGCAATAATATTGGTTCACACCAATTTTGCCGATATCCTTGCTGCTGCAATTCGGACATTTCAATTGCTCTGACACCTCACACTAAAGCATTTCTTCATATGAGAAAAAATGACACTCTGTTTTAGCAATGATTATGTCCATATTCAGGAAGAATTATTCGTCCGCTGCCATTTTAAAGCTCTTCACCTTGGAAATTCACTTCTGTTTTGCGCATCGCCCGCTGATTGAACATCCAATAGTACTGTAAGGAATTACTTTAATCATGATTTTTATGAAGAGCTTGTTCCATGAACAACAGACAAGAATTGACGCTTGCTGTCAGCGGAATTTCCAATCTCATCAAGCGGATGTTCGAAATAGCGACTCATCTATTCCGAACATTAATAGTATGGGTCAGAAGCCATTTATCATGAGAGGTAACAAAAACCAAAAACGGAAACGCCATTTGTAAACTTATGGCTTTATAATTTTTTGCATAAAAAAGCGAATATGAACCGCATTCACATTCGCTTTTACGTTATATTATTTTCATGAAATCATATGGTGTGATATTTCCCATTCCAATCATCGGATCTGCTTTCATCAGCTCTTCCTCATAATTGAGCGGTTCTGCTCGTTCCTCATCGGCAGACTGTAATGCTTCTTGCTTTTGCTGCTCG
>JBJFHH010000171.1:6550-10181 GCA_051893475.1 Bacillus sp. (in: firmicutes)
CGGTTCTGCTCGTTCCTCATCGGCAGACTGTAATGCTTCTTGCTTTTGCTGCTCGGAAGACAGCACTAACTGCAACTTTTGTTTAAGCGTTGTATTACGGTCATGGTCCTGCGTTTGTTCAACACCAATCCGCAACGCTTCCTCTTCTCCGCATAAAATCAGAAACTTTTTGCTTCGCGTAATGCCTGTATAAATCAGTTTTCTTCTCAGCATCCGATAATAGCTCTTCACAACCGGCATAATAACGATTGGAAATTCACTGCCTTGCGACTTATGAATCGAACAGCAATAAGCATGCGTTATTTGCGTTAAATCCTGCTTCGTATAGGCCACTTCGATGCCATCAAAAGAAACATACACCAAATCTTGCTTTTCGGTATTTTCCTTCGCAAAAGAAATCGAAATGATTTCACCCATATCTCCGTTAAAGACATTGCTTTCCGGCTGATTGATCAGCTGCAGCACTTTATCGCCGACACGATAGATGCTGTCGCCAAACGTAATCTCCCTGCGTTTGCCTTCCGTATTCGGATTGAGGATTTCCTGCAGCAATTTATTTAAGGCATCAATGCCGGCCGGTCCTCTGTACATCGGTGCCAGCACTTGAATATCCTTTGAGCTGTAGCCTTTTTTCTTGGCATTCATGACAACCTTCTCGACTACTTGCGCAATTTGCGAAGCGGAACATGGAAAGAAGGAACGGTCTTTTTGCTGCATCGTTATGTTGGCAGGAAGACGGCCCTTTTTCATTTCATGAGCCAGCTCAATAATCGATGAACCGTCAGCCTGTCGATAAATGCTTTCCAGTTTAATCGTCGGAACACAATTGGATTCCAATAAATCTTTCAGAACCTGTCCAGGTCCTACGGATGGCAGTTGATCCTCATCACCGACAAAAATCACCTGCACATGATCCGGCAATGCCTTCAGCAGCTGATGAGCGAGCCATGTGTCTACCATCGACATTTCATCAATAATGACGATTCGGCCTTCAATCGGATTTTCCTCATCATGATTAAAGCCCTCGCTTCCGTTCCAACCCAATAGCCGGTGGATGGTGACCGCAGGCAAGCCGGTGGATTCTGTCATCCTTTTGGCCGCCCGACCTGTTGGAGCCGCTAATACGAACGGGAACGGATCGCCGTTTTTATAAGCATGAACATCCATCGAAACACCATGAAGCTCGCTGTACAATTCGACAATCCCTTTAATAACCGTTGTTTTCCCCGTACCCGGTCCGCCGGTCAAAATCATCATTGGCGACATTAATGCTGTCTGAATGCCTTCCTTCTGAGCAGGGGCATATTCAACCTGCAAACGTTCCTCCAGTTCGCCCAGTGCCAGCAAAAACTCTGACTCCGGAAAGGCATCGCTGTATTCTGTCTGCTCCAATATTCGTTTTATATTCGTCGCTATACCCTTTTCCGAGTAATATAGCGTCGGAGAATAAATGCGCTGATCCTCAATGACAAGCTTTCTTTCTTCCTCAAGGGAAAGAATAGCCGTCGAGATCTCCTGAAATTCGATTACATCACGTTTATTTTCTTCTAAAAGCGCCTGCACTCTTTGCAGAAGCTGCTTTGCCTCAATATACGTATGACCTTCCTGATGGCATTCTGTTTCAAGCATGTATAAGCAACCGGCTTTAATACGGTCAGGGTGATTGCCTCCGATTCCAAGCTGATAACCTAATTCATCCGCGCGTCCAAAACCGATACCTTCAATATCCTCGACCAGTTTATACGGATTCGTTTGAATGATGCTTAATGTATCCTGCTTATACAACTGATAAATTCTCATGGAAAGCTGAGGACCGAACCCATATTGATTCAATCCAATCATTACTTGCTCAAGCCCCTGATGCTCCACAAGCGTGTCATACAAGCTTTTCGCTTTTTCTCCTGACAGCTTCGGCACCGTATCCAGAAGCGATGGGTTCGCCAAAATTTTCGAAATCGCATTATCGCCTATCGTTTCAACAATTGTTTCAGCTGTTTTCTTTCCGATCCCCTGGAAGAGGTTACTGGAAAGATAACTGATAATCCCTTCCTTCGTTTGTGGCATATCTTTTTGAAAATGATCGACGGCAAATTGCTGTCCGAACCGAGGGTGCTCCTTCAGCTTCCCATAAAAAACATACGTCTCGTGCTCATGTATCGGAGGAAAATAGCCGACAATCACTGCTTCTTTTTCATCATAAGCAGCATTTGTTTCATCGACACGGATGCGAACAACAGAATATAAGTTTTGATCGTTATGAAATATAGTTACAATATGCCGACCTTTCATGAACAGTTTTGTTTGATCTTCAAACAAAGGCATTTCATCCTGTTGCACCATCGATTCCTCCTTTTAACTATTGCTCATTTAAAATTTGTTCCATAATTTTCTTGCCGTTAGCTGCCAGCATATGATCGCTTTGCGCTTCAAGTGCCTTCGTAAAACATTCTAATGCTTTCTCAGCATCTTCAAGATGCCCGGCATAAGCAACCCCAAGATTGTACAGGGCATCCGCATGATTCGGGTTGCGATCAAGCACTTCCTGCAGCTCCTTCATTAATTCTTCGTACATCTCCGCATTCGCTAAGCAAAGCGCATATTGAAAACGAGCATCAACATCCTCTGGATTCAGCTCGACACTGCGCTGTAAATATGGCATCGATAGCGTTGGCTGATCAAGCTGCTGCAGCGTCATCCCTAACATGAAATAGCAGTCGCTGTTTTCAAGACCTGCGCGAATCGCTTTTTCCAGCAAATCCTTCGCATCCATGTACTGTTCGCTTTCATAATATAAGTTACCAAGCGCATAAAAAGCCGCACCTGCATTTTCATCGATTGTTAATGCTTTTTTATAGAAATTAACAGCTTTTTCGCGTTCACCGACAGCTGTCAATACATTCCCGAAATTGATATAGGCAACCGCATCGTTCGGATTTTCCTCGATTGCTTGAGAGAAAGCTTTCGCCGCCTCTTCCCATTTTCCTTCTTGCATGTATTTAATGCCTGCTTCATTATGACTCATTCATTCTCACACTCCATTTTTTCTACAAAGAGTATAACATATTTCCTGCATCAATCCTTACAGCAAAGGATACGCTGCGTAAAATTCCTCTATTTTGTCATCACTAAGCATAATTCCTTCTTCAACATCCGTCTTCCAAATCTCGGCATCTGTTGCATATTGCCTTACATCTTTACCAAGGAACTGCTCAATATCCGCCCTTGTAACCGTTAAAGAATGCGGTGTATCCGTTTCTGTCTGAAATGTCACTTGGTCGACATTATCTACAAGTGCAAAATAAGCAATCGCATTATATAAAAATGCTCTTTTTGTATTCATGTCTGACCAATCATTTTCAAATGCTTCTTCTTCTCTCTCCGACTCTTCTTTTAAGCCGTATACAATATTTATTTCATACGGTTGTTCATCCGTTTGAAGTTCTACCTGTTTCACATCTTCTCCGCCCGGCAAAATATAGCCTATGTTAACTACTGAGCTTGCATCACCGACTAGCGACCCCGCATATGATACAAGTACAT
Source organism: Bacillus sp. (in: firmicutes) (assembly GCA_051893475.1). Classification (GTDB taxonomy): domain Bacteria; phylum Bacillota; class Bacilli; order Bacillales; family DSM-1321; genus Bacillus_AD. The sequence goes on from JBJFHH010000171.1 coordinate 10,091, forward strand.
CAATCGGTTCTTCTTTTTCTTTTTCCAAGACAGATTTGCAGCCCGTCAATACAGTAATTGAACCAACAAGTAAACTAATCGTAATTAAAAA
>JBJFHH010000172.1:0-2470 GCA_051893475.1 Bacillus sp. (in: firmicutes)
ACAAGCATCAGGTTTATTTCGTTATGCCATCTGCTCATTCTCTCCCAAAACTCCTTAGGTCTTCCCTATGGAGTTTTTTGATTTCTACGCAAATCCATAAGTAGGAGGGTTAAAATGAACGATGAATATTACATGAAATTCGCCTTAACGCTGGCATCGGCTGTTAAAGGTCAAACCTCCCCTAATCCTGTGGTGGGAGCTGTTATTGTAAAAGATGAGCGAATCGTCGGTTTCGGTTCTCATCTAAAGCCCGGTGAACCTCATGCGGAAGTACATGCTATTAACATGGCCGGGCATCAAGCAAGCGGAGCTGTGTTGTACGTCACCCTTGAGCCGTGTAACCATTACGGAAAAACGCCGCCCTGCTGTGAGGCCATAATAAAAGCAGGCATAAAAGAAGTTGTCATTGCCTCAGTCGACCGCAATCCTCTCGTCGCAGGCAAAGGAATCAACTTTTTGCGAAATGCCGGCATTTCAGTAAGGTTTGGTGTTTTGAGCGAGGAAGCGGATCGATTAAACGAAGCATTTTTCCATTTTGTTCAAAAGAAGAAACCGTTTGTAACCTTAAAGCAAGCCGTCACCTTAGACGGGAAAACGGCAACGAAAACCGGACACAGCAAATGGATAACCAGCAAACAATCAAGGCAGGATGTCCACACTGAGCGCGGACGCCATGATGCCATATTAGTAGGCGTCAATACGGTTATTGCCGATAATCCAAGCTTAACAAATCGAGAAGGCTCCCCTTCTAAACAGCCCTTTCGAATTGTTTTAGATACGCATTTGCGCATGCCTTCGAATTGTCGTTTGGCAAATGATCAGGCCGCTCCCACATGGGTCATAACCGGTTCGCAAGTAGAAGATAGCAAGATTACTATTTTTCAAGATAAACCAGTTGAAATAATCAAACTTTCAGAACCCGACATTCAAATTGAGTCAGTACTGCAGTTGCTAGGAGAAAAAAATATTACCTCCCTTTACGTTGAAGGCGGACAAGAGGTGCACGCAAGCTTTCTGAAATCACGAAATGTCAATCGCATCCATACGTATATTGCTCCTAAAATCATTGGCGGAAGTGATGCAATAAGTATGATTGCCAATCTTGACGTTCGATGTATGGATGAAGCCTATCCGCTTTCTTTTGAAAAAATCGAGCAGTTGGGAGACGACATAAAAATTATATCCAAATTAAATTGAATTGAGGTGATCATATGTTTACTGGAATTATTGAGGAAATCGGCAAAGTAAAAAGCATCAACCGGCAACCGAACAGCTTAGTTTTAACGATTGATGCCAAAAAGATGCTAAAAGATATTCATCTTGGCGACAGTATTGCTGTGAACGGTGTTTGTTTGACCGTCGTGTCCTTTACTAGCAGCTCCTTTACTGTTGACGTTATGCCTGAAACGGTGAAAGCGACAAATATTCAATCGTTACAAATCGGCAGTCCGGTAAACCTTGAACGGGCAATGAGTGCTATCGGAAGATTCGGAGGCCATTTTGTTTCAGGACATGTAGACGGAACCGGAAAGATTATTCGCAAACATACGAAAGCCAATGCCGTTTATTATGATATTTCCATTTCAGAACAAATAAGCCATTATTGCATTCCGAAGGGTTCAATCACGATTGACGGCGTCAGCTTGACTATTTTCGGCCTTGAGCATAATCAAGTAACGATTTCCGTCATCCCTCACACATTGGAACAAACCATTCTTGGCTTTAAGAAAGAAAATGATATCGTCAATATTGAAAATGATTTAATCGGTAAATACATTATTCATCGGCTTAGCAGCAATACCAGCAGCCAATCGAATATAACGACGGAATTTCTGCAACAGCATGGTTTTTAACAGAGCTATCAAATAATAAAAGGCGGTGCTATACCTATGTTTTCTACTATTGAAGAAGCTTTGGAAGATTTAAAAGCAGGCAAAATCATCATTGTCGTTGATGACGAAAACCGGGAAAACGAAGGTGATTTTGTCGTATTAGCTGAAAATGCGACTCCCGAAAATATTAACTTTATGGCTACATATGGACGCGGTTTAATTTGTGCCCCTATATCACAACAAATTGCCAAGAAACTAAATCTGCATCCGATGGTCAGCCAAAATCAGGACAACTACCAAACAGCCTTTACAGTTAGTATCGATCATAAACATACAACAACCGGAATAAGTGCTTTTGAGCGTTCAGAAACCATTTTACAGCTCTTAAATGAGTTATCAACAGCGGAAGATTTCCGCCGTCCGGGACATATTTTCCCGTTGATTGCCAAGGGAAATGGCGTCCTGACTAGACCGGGGCACACAGAAGCAGCTGTTGATCTGGCTATGATGTGCGGCTCCTCCCCTGCCGGTGTCATCTGTGAAATTATGAATGAGGACGGAACGATGGCCCGCTTACCGCAGTTGCTTCAGCTAGCTGAACAGTTCAATATGAAAATCTTGACGATTGCTGATTTGAT
>JBJFHH010000173.1:0-2456 GCA_051893475.1 Bacillus sp. (in: firmicutes)
ATATTAGCGAACTAATTAACACCCAAATAATTTCCATTCCAGGATACCTGCTCATGTGGCAGACCCGACACACAAATGGCACCAACTGTTTCGCCATTCACTATAATCGGAAAGCCGCCGCCGCAAATCGCATAACGCTCATCCTTCATCCATTGCCGATACTGCCCGCTTTTTTCATTTGTAAATAAACGTAATAGGAGCAATGTCCGCTATCCAAGACAGTCTGCTCTTTTCGCTTCAACCACCTGTCTTCATGCTTAAACTCCTGAAATGATAAGTTCGCTTCCGGTTTTAATGCTTCCTTGATCACGAACATCATCCTCCCTATCTACTACTATCTTTATCACACGAAAAATGAGAAGAAAATAAGTAGGAGCAATACCGGTAAAAAGGTTCAAATAAAAGTGACTTTATTATCCCGAGTCTGAACTAAATGTTCGATATAAAAAGAGACTGACTCCAAAAAGTCGTCATTAAACAACCTTTTAAGTCAGCCTCTTCGTTTGAGCGTCCAGCAAATCAATCATTTGCTTATGGCTATGATTTTTCTGATAATCCGCTTTATAAATAAGCGAATAAAACGTTGCGATTTTGTCATCCTCTTCTTTATCAGGAATGCTAATTTTATAATCGCTCGCTATTTTCATGTATGTAATCAATCACCTTTAACTCTGTATAGGCGAACATTTCTTTATCGTTTAGCTGATCCATCAATAGCACTGCACTCACCTCTTCCTATAGAATACCGCATTTTGAAAAAATTTTTTCAAAAAATAAGCCGGTCAATTCAGCATGTTGGGAAATAAAAGTCAAAATGCGTGGATATCCTTAAATGTCATGCCGTTCACATTATAATTAATCTATAAGCAAACCAAATTGAGTATAAGGGAGCAATGAAAATGAAGATTGAACATATCGGTTTATGGGTGAAAGACTTAGAGAAAATGAAATCATTTTACAGTACATATTTTCATGCGACAGCTTCAGAGTTATATCATAATCCGAAAACAGGATTTTATTCTTACTTCTTACAATTCGAAAGCGGCGCAAGATTAGAAATCATCCATCGAGGTGATATCATTCATCGTGTGACCGGCGGCGAAATTCTTGGATTCGCCCACCTTGCCATCTCCTTAGGCAGCAAAGAAAAAGTCGATGAATTAACGCAAAAGTTAGTTCAGGATGGCTTTGAATTGTTAAGCCTTTGCCGCGTGACAGGAGACGGCTATTATGAATCTGTCATTGCCGACCCTGAAGGAAACCGACTGGAGTTAACAATTTAATAGATGCATAAGGAGGTCAACAAGATGGCAATCAAAGCGATTGTTTTAGATATTGACGGCACATTGTTAAATGACAAGAAACAAATCAGTCCCGCTACGAAAAAAGCGCTGATTGATGTACAGCAAAACGGAATAAAAGTGATATTAGCTTCCGGAAGACCGACTTCAGGCATCGTGAAATATGCCAATGAATTGGAAATGGACAAATATGACGGGCTGCTTGTTTCATATAACGGAGCTTGTGTTGTCAATCATTCCAACGACGAGCTTTTATTCAGCCAGCCCCTCGCTGCGGAAGACAGCCAAGCAATCTTGGAACATCTGAAAAATTTCGATGTCAAACCGATGATTTCGAATGGAGATTATTTATATGTAAACAATGTGTACGACTGTATGCTGAATGTAAATAATAAACCGGTCAATATCATTGAATACGAATCAAGAGGCGGCAATTTCAAATTATGTGAAGTCGATGATTTATCAGCCTTCGTTAATTTTCCATTATATAAAATATTAGTTGCCGCAGACCCTGACTATTTCATCAACCATCAACAAGAAATCATGCAGCCATTTAATGGTAAGTTAAGCGGTATGTTCTCAGCTCCAATGTATTTCGAGTTTACCGATATCGGCATCGACAAAGCGAACGCACTCCACAAAACTTTAAATCCTTTAGGTATATCTCAAAAAGACATCATTTCTTTCGGTGACGGACTGAATGACATGTCAATCATTGAATATGCAGGACTAGGAATTGCAATGGGCAATGCCGAAGACAAACTGAAGAATGCCGCAAATGACATTACATTAACGAATAATGAAGATGGTATAGCGTTCGCACTGGCAAAATACTTATAAAAAAACTTTCCCCTTCAAGAGGCGAACATTTGCTATGATGTTCTTAAGCCTGCTTGAAGGGGATTTTTCTTTTGAGTCAGGGATAAGATCGACAGAAAGGATTGTCACGATGAATGTACTGACAGCATTGCGCCATCTATCAAATCTGACTATCAACGAAGCAACACTAGTGAATTATATAATGCAGTATCCTGAAAAAGTGATCAATATGCATCCTAAAGAACTTTCGCAAAACGCCTATGTTTCCGTTTCAACGATTTATCGGCTAATCAATAAATTGGATTTAAGCGGCATGAATGAATTAAAGCTGGAATT
>JBJFHH010000174.1:0-2455 GCA_051893475.1 Bacillus sp. (in: firmicutes)
TGATGTTACACAAAACTTCAATGTCCCATCAGTGATGGTGGTGTCCGGATTCACTCTTCTTTACATTACATAAAATGGCATCTTCATGCGGATGAGAAGACGATTCTAATTGAATGGTCATATGGTGAATATTTTTGTGTGCAAGTTCATGCTCAATTTGATGGAGCAGTCGTTCACTTTCAGCAATGGTCATTTGTGCGTCTACAACTGCATGGCAGGATAATGCATTTAATCCGCTTGTAATCGACCAAACGTGCAAGTCGTGAACACTGTGGATGCCTTTTGTGTTTTGAATTGTTTGAATGACATCGTCTATATCCACATTTTGTGGTGTCCCTTCCATCAGGACATGAAGTGCGGATTTCGTAACATAGTAGCCGCTGCGCAATACGAGTGCCGCAACGATGACGCTTGCCAGCGGGTCTGCCCAGCCCCAGCCGAAGAACATGATGAGCAACGCAGCAATGATGGCACCAATGGAACCAAGCATGTCGCTAATCACGTGCAAATATGCTCCGCGCATATTCAAGTTCTCTTCTACGTCTCCGCCGCGCACCATAATCCAGGCAACAAGTATATTAATCAGTAAGCCGATGATTGCAATGATTAACATGCCGGTTGAAGCAATTTCTGGTGGATTTTGAAAACGCTGAATCGCTTCATAAAAAATATAAATGGCAATTAATACGAGTGTGACTCCGTTAAGAACGGCTGCTAATATTTCAAATCGTTTATATCCATATGTTTTACGCTGGTTTGCAGCTTTTCCTGCAAGTGTAAAGGCCAATAAGGCAATTCCAAGTGATATGGAATCACTTAACATATGTCCGGCATCGGATAGTAAGGCAAGGCTATTGGTAATGAATCCTCCTATTGCCTCAATAATCATATAACCTGTAATAATGATAAAACTGATTATTAATGTCTTTTTATTTGCACCATGTGTATGATCATGTCCGTGATCGTGTCCCATTTTTTAGTTCCCTCCATTAAAATTTTTCCCGCGATTTTACTTTTTACTCATCATATTACTCTTCTGTATTACAATTGTATGTATATATGTGCATGTATTCATATATAAAATATTATTATACTATTCTTTAAATGTCAAACACGCTTAAGAAATTGTGGTAAAATAGTCGAAATATTAGGTTAACTAAAGAGGTGCAGATGATGCTGACATATAAAATCGATGATGAAGTTTCTTTAAGACTGTTCAACTTGGATGACGCAGAGGAGTTTTACAATCTAATCATTCGTTCTAAAGCGTATTTAAAAGAATGGCTTGGCTGGCTTGACTATACGAAAAGTGTGGAAGATACGGTGCAAAATATTCAATTGAGATGCAATGAGCTTGTTCAAAATGGCGGGTATCCGCAATCGTTTGCCATCATTTATAACGGGGAAATTGCCGGCACAATCGGCTTTAATAACTTGTATAAGGCCAATAAAATGGGGGCGGTAGGCTATTGGCTCGGTGAAGATTATCAAGGGAAAGGCATCATGTCGAAAGCATTCGAAGCTTTGATAGATTATGGGTTCAATGAGCTGAGGCTGAACCGAATTGAAGTAAGAGCCGCCATAGGAAACAGCAGAAGCAGGGCACTTCCCGAAAGATTCGGATTTAAGCAAGAAGGTATCATAAGGGAAGCGGAGTGGCTGTACGATCATTATGTAGACCATGTTGTGTACGGAATTTTGGCTAGTGAATGGAGAAGGTGAAAGGGGCGTTAAAATGGCAACAACAAACTGGCAAAGACAAGATGTGACAGTGCATTATTTAGAGAAAGTGCGAGGCGGCATTCCTTTTGGAGCAGAACAAGCAAAACTAATGCTGCAGCTGGTCAATCATTTCACTGATGGACCGAAAACCATTTTGGACTTAGGGTGCGGAAACGGCTTTCTGGCAGAAATTTTGCTGAAAACCTATCCGGATGCCTCTGCGGTTTTGGTGGACCATTCACAGCCAATGATCGAAGCTGCACGTGTACATATGAAAGAATACGAGAATCGTTGTAAAATCATCTGTGCCGATTTTAGTAATTCTATTAATGATTTTGCCGAACCAAATTCGGTTGACTGCATAGTTTCAGGTTTCGCAATCCATCACCTACCTCATGAAAAGAAGAAACAGCTTTATCGTGAGATATATCATCTTTTAGCGGAAGGCGGCATTTTTATCAATATTGAGCATACAGCTTCAGCCACTCCTGAAGTCGAAAAATTGTACGATGAACTGTTCATTGACTATCTGGCTGCTCATAACAAAAGAGACAGGCAAGAAACAGCCAATGAATATTACAGCCGACCTGACAAGGAAGACAATATACTTGAGAGAGCAGATGTTCAGGTGAATTGGCTGCGGGAAATTGGTTTCAAGCATGCGGATTGCTATTTTAAATGGATGGAACTTGCGGTTTTTGGCGGGGTGAAATAACTAAGTGCAGGAAAAAAG
>JBJFHH010000175.1:0-3296 GCA_051893475.1 Bacillus sp. (in: firmicutes)
GGAAAATTAAGCAGCATTAAAATGTACGAAATACTACTGAACATCCCGATTGCAACAAACCTTCTTAGCTTTTGATCTTTTACCATTGATTCTGTCTCTCCTTCTTTTCTGATCTATTCCCGAAAAGAGGATAGGCTCTAACCGTTGGATTGCTTGTATTTTCAAGTAAGACGTATTGAGAATAACTATGAGCAATTCAAATAAACCTGGTCTGCACAAGCTTGCGCGAATGTTCCCCAAAATGAATATTTTCTTTTGTTCACCATCATCGTCAACAAATGCTCCCTTAAAAATACAAAACCCCTTAGCACTCATACGCTAAAGGGAGAATTTTCCAAGGTTAAATAAACGTTTCGTTTTCATTTTTTGAAAAACGATTCAAAACGCCCGAACCTCCACCTTCTCCCATCCAGACTATACTGTCGGCTTTGGAATCTCACCAAATCAGCCATGAATTTCCGAAGAAAAACACAGGTCACGGGCTAAGAAGTTTAATACTTCAACACCGTCGGTCGGGAATTTCACCCTGCCCCGAAAGTAGATCTTAATATTTTTTTTACAAATGATATGTAAAACAAGAAAATGAAATATCATTCATTTTAAGCAATGCAAATCACCTGCTAACATTATTTTATCTCACTAATGATAAAAAAACAATCCTTATATTTCAATGCCCGTCAATTGACCAACCATACAAAACCCTTAATCAACGAGTATTGGTAATATTTCTATTTTATGGTTTCAACAAAAAAGGATTTTCACTCACAAAACCCCTCGCATGTTAAATATTAAGAAAATTGACAGTTGTTCGTATATTTTGTAGAATAAATTTTATTGAATTATTAAAATATTAAAATATTAAAAAATTTAGGACGGTGTTATCAGTGTACAAAATACTAGTGGCTGATGCTATTAAACCTGAGGGACTTACTCCACTTCTTCAAGCTTCCGGCATCGAATTGATTCAAGAGACGGTTGAAGAAGCAGCTGACAGATTACACGAAATCGACGCAATTTTGGTAAGAAGCGCAACTAAAGTAACAGAAGAGCTAATGAATAAAATGCCTAATTTAAAAATCATTGCCCGTGCCGGAGTAGGTGTCGATAATGTGGAAATTCCCGCAGCAACAAAGCGCGGTATTGTCGTTGTTAACGCGCCTGATGGCAATACTATCTCTACAGCTGAACATACTTTTGCAATGATGGCCTCTTTAATGCGCCATATTCCTCAAGCTCATGCTTCCTTAAAAAATGGAGAGTGGAAACGCAATTCATTTTCAGGAACAGAATTAAACGGAAAAACGCTAGGTATTGTCGGGATGGGACGCATCGGAGCTGAACTGACAAAACGCGCAAAAGCTTTCGGTATGACAGTCATTGCCTTTGATCCTTTCTTGACAGCCGAAAGAGCTAAGCAGCTTAATATTTCAGCTATGCCATTGGATGAACTAGTTCCACAAGCTGATATTATTACTGTTCATACTCCATTGACGAAAGAAACAAAAGGATTATTAAATAAAGAGCGACTTTCAAAAGCTAAGAAAGGCGTTTACTTATTGAACTGTGCCCGCGGCGGTATTATTGACGAAGATGCTCTCTACGAAGCCATCATCGAAGGTCAGGTAGCTGGTGCAGCACTTGACGTATTCGTTGAAGAGCCGGCAGTAAACAATAAATTGCTTGAGCTGGATTCAGTTATTGTAACACCGCATTTAGGCGCATCAACGAAAGAAGCGCAATTAAATGTAGCAACTCAAGTCGCACAAGAAGTGTTGACATTCTTAAACGGTAACCCGGTTTCCAATTCAATCAACCTTCCTGCCATCTCAAAGGAAGTATTCGAAAAAATCCAGCCATTCTACAGCTTGGCAAAACAACTTGGAAGCATTACATCACAATGCCTTAAAGAAGGTGTTCGTGAAGTTTCAGTCACTTACGCAGGCTCCGTTCTTGATTTTGATACAAGCCTGTTGACGAAGAGTATTTTATCAGGATTTTTCCAATCAAGAATTGATGTAGTCGTAAACGAAGTAAACGCATTACTTGTTGCGAAAGAGCGAGGCATTACAGTCGGAGAGAAAATTTCACAAAATGCTTTAGGTTATAACAACCTCATTTCCGTAACAATTAAAGGCGATAACCGTCAATTAGACGTAACAGGAACATATATCGATCAGTACGGACCTCGCATTGTAAGCTTAAACGGATTCTCAATTGATTTCGTCCCTGCCGGCAACTTGCTGTATATTCAGCATTCCGATAAACCAGGTGTAATCGGGCGCGTCGGTAAAATTCTTGGTGATAACAACATTAACATTGCAACAATGCAGGTTGGCCGTAAAGAAGTTGGCGGAGAAGCAATTATGGTACTTTCTTTCGACAAGCCGCTTTGTGACGATATGTATAACAAAATGCTTGATTTAGAGGATATTTGTCAATTACATCGTATTTCTTTATAAAATTCTTTACTTGAGGGTGTCTGCTGACATCCTCTTTTTTTCTTATGCGCTCAGTTTACTTAACTACTTACTTTAACTTGAATAACTTGCCCTTCATATATAAGATTCGGATCGCTGATATTATTAAGCGTCAACAGCATTTCCATCGGGACACCATAATATTCGCCAATGCTCAATAACGTTTCCCCCTTCCTCACGATATGTTTTTGGACAGTTTCAGTTTGTATATGCCTAACGTCCTGTTTCTGTGCGCTAACCTGCACAATTTGATTTTCCATTTCATCAAATACCGCGATAGGATTCAGCGCATTCTCTTTCCCAGTTGTCCACTTCTCACGATGTACTTCAAAATGCAAATGCACGCCGCTGGATCGACCTGTATTGCCCATCTTTCCGATAATTTGACCTCTCTTCACCACCTCTCCTTCATGAACGACCCTTTCATTCAAATGAGCATATACAGTTTCATAACCTTCAAGCGAATGTTCAATAAATACGACATTACCATAAGTGTCTGAGTAATACGATTTACTGACGATTCCATCGCTTACTGTGTATACATCATCATTTTCACCTCCGGCAATGTCGACCCCTTTATGCTTTCCTGCTCTTGTGCCGAAATGGTCGCTAATCTCTCCGGCTGCCGGCCACATCCATTCTTGCTCGCCGAGGCCGTTCGCTTTGCCGACTGAAGCTCCTAAAAACAATAAACCAATAACTATAGCTAGAACCACTACTACAAATAATCTTCTTCCATAATCCAACATTTCCTTCTGCCTCCCGAACAACAGTTTCTCCATAATGTATGTGGACAAACTTTTTAATAGAACCCTTTCT
>JBJFHH010000175.1:3396-52712 GCA_051893475.1 Bacillus sp. (in: firmicutes)
TTGCCATTTTGAAATCGTACCGTTTGATAATTAAAGTCTCTTGCTGCTAAAAGAATTGCAGATATGGCAATTTCATATTGCTGAGTATTTTCTAAAATTGTATCACTTGAAAATGTGATTATTAATTGCTCATTTTCAGGTTCAATTTCTTCAAATTGAACTGATTCCGGAATGGCTGTATGAATAAACTCATTAACTGGATCTTCGCCATGTCGCATCGCTTCGAGCGCAACAGAAATATCATCATACTCATAAATGGAAGATACGAATAATTGCGGCGATTGATCATCAAATTGATACACATATACCGCTCGTTGCCGATGATGAATGATTTTTTGCTCCTCAAGGAAACCGAGGTGAGGGAAGTTAATGCCATTTTGCCCATTTGTTTTAAAAACAAGCGTATCAATCTCTTGATACGTAAATGTTTCCTGCAAAACGTCCAAAAATAAACGGTCCGCATAGAGAGCGATACTTTCTGTCGGTATGTTTACAACGACAGCATTCTGTTCTTGCACATACTCAAATTGGGCATTTAGAGGGAAATAATCAGCTAATCCGTACGCAGAAACATTTAGAGTATTTCTGATTCCCTCAAGCTCCTGACTGTCCAATTCAAACGCACTTTCCGCCAACTTAATAGTAAACGGCACAAAATACTGTACATCCTTTGTCGGAGCAGCCAGCGTCATATAATAATCGCCCTCTAATTCATCTGCAAACAATAATGTCGCATCATTAATCCGAAATGCAGTTGCTTCTGTATTTTCCAGAATTTCCGGAGGCTCGGAAGCCGCATCATCACGCAAAGATTCTTTTGCCTCATCTGCATTTCGCGAAACGGATAATTGCTGCTCGCTGTTAAACTCGTCATTAAGAAAAATGGTGGAGGTAATAACAGAAAAAAGCAGGACGGCCATAGTTGAAACAAGTACATACCGGTAGCGATTTCTCTTCTTACTCCGAAGCTCCTCCGCTTCATTCAATTCGATTAAAATCGTTTGTATACTCCGTTGATCCTGAATCTTCGGAAGCTTTTTCAATACAGCTTCAATTTTATCTCTGTCCAGCATCGATTTGTTCATTTTTCCGCCTCCCATTACTGCCCTCACTTTCAAAAATTTCTTTTAATACCTTCAGTGCTCTGTGCTGTGTCGTCTTCACCTTACTGTCAGTCCAATTCAATATCTCAGCTGTCTCGGCAATTGAAAGTGACTGAACATAACGCAAAATTAATACCGATTTTTGATCGATATTACAGCAATCTAAGCATTTGTATAATGTTTTTACATCATCATGCAAAATGGCTATTTCCTCGGGCAATGGCGTTTCATCTTTAATCGTCTCCCTGCCCCAATCAAAGTTAGAAAAAAGCCGTTGCTTCCAATTCCTTTGTTTACGAAAATAATCAATGGCAGTATTACGGGCTATTGAGTAAAGCCACGTTTTTTCACTGCTTTTCCCTTCAAATTTTTGATAATTATTAAAGACCTTTATATAAACTTCCTGTATTAAATCTTCAGCTGTCTCTCGATTTTTAACCATATAAAATAGAAACTGAAATAAGTCCTGATGGTACTTTTCGTAAAGCTGCTGGAATTCGGAGTCCATATTCACATCCTCCTTCTCCACTATAAATTAGTCGTATATTCATTTAAAAAAGTTACAAACAAATCTTTTTTCGACATATATTTTTATAATGGATGAGATTGGCATTTCGGTCATACGGCTTAAGATGTATTTTGTATAAAAAAAGATGACTCCTGTCAAACAGAAATCATCTTCTTCATATGCTCTCCTTCAAAGAGGTTCCGTATGTAACAATATTATTCGTCAGCGGTTTACTGCATATTGTGAGGTATTTTGAAAGTAAACGTCGTTCCTTCGGTCTCTTTACTTTGAACTGTAATCTCTCCGTGATGTCCCTTCACAATGTTGCTGACAATCGCCAAACCGAGTCCGGTTCCGGATTTGCCTCTTGTTCTTGCTTTGTCAGCCTTGTAAAAGCGATCAAATACAAATGGCAGATCCTCATGCGGAATGCCGGTTCCGTTATCCTTCACTTCAATCTTTAACTGCTGATCTTCAATCGATTGAATAATTGCGACAGAGCCACCATTTTGCGTATGGCGAATTGCATTATCAATTAAATTTGTGAGAACTTGCTCTATTCGGTCAGGATCAAAGAACCATGTCAAATTTCGGTCGACTAAACTCACTTTCAATTCGACGTTCTTCTCTTTAGCTGGTCCGGTAAATTTCGATGTCACTCTATTCAAATATTCCTCAAGATTGACGGGCTCATAATTCAACGACAAATGACCGGCTTCCATCTGAGCCAAATCAAGCAATTCATTGACCAATCTGCCCATCCTCAATGACTCATCATATATAATTCTCGCAATTTCCTGCTTCTCTTCCTTTGATTCGGCAATATCATCAATAATCGCTTCACTATAACCTTGAAGCATACTGATTGGCGTCCTAAGCTCATGAGACACATTGGCAATAAAATCATTACGCATTTTTTCGAGTTTCTTTTCTTCTGTCATATCACGCAGAACAGCAACGGCACCTCTAATATTTTCATTATTATAAAGCGGACTGACAACGACAACCCAATAGTGATCGCCAATCATCAATTCTTCAACGTTTTCCTGTTCCGTATCGACAGACAGCTGAAAAAGATTTTTCAAATCAATCGGCTCTTCCGTATTAACACCGCGCAAATCATTCTCCTGACGCCATAGCTCCATAAAACGCTCAGCAGGAGGATTAGTAGGCATAATCGTTCCATCAATTTTGAATGTGATCACACCGTCAGCCATGCTGCTTAAAATACTCTTCAAGTTTTCTTTTTCCTGATTTAAAGCATTCATGTTTTGATTCAGCTGTTTCCCCATCTGATTAAAGGCCACGGCCAATTCCGAAATTTCATCCGTGGACAGAATCGGAATCTTCGTATCGAATTTACCTCGAGCGATTTCAAAAGCAGCTTCACGCATATTCCGAAGCGGCGCAGTTATTCGTGTAGACAGAAAAAAAGCAAAAATAGTCGTCAAAATAATCGCCACGCCTGCCGCTAAAATGATTAGCTTGGTCGTTGCATGTACGGTATTATTCATCGCTTCAAGCGACTCAATCACATACACAATCCCATCTGCTTCCTTACTGTTAATGGGCGTACTGACAATCATGAATGATTCACTGTTCTCTCCTTGCTCACCATAGTGAATAATCATTTGCTTTTTCTCTACTTCACCTGGCTCTTTCACACTCGATAATTGCTGGTCATTCAGAATAGAATCGAATAATTGCTGCACATTCTCTTCCGAAGAATTTTCAGATATCAATAGCTCATTTTCGCCATCCGCAACCATAATTAGCTTGGATGGTCCGATAAGTTGCGCCGATATTTCAAGAGCATTCAATGAATCTTCATGATCATTCACAATTTGTACAATTTTGGATGCCGTAAGCGCTAAATCATCCTCGACTTGCTGAACATGAAAATTCTCAAGAAACTCTAGAAGAAGTACTGTCAAAATAAGCAAAACAAATGATACCAGAAGTAAAATCGTAAGCCATAGCTTCCCGACGACACTTCTCAAAAAAAGCATTACTCGTTCACAACCTCAAACTTATAGCCTACACCCCAAACAGTTACAATCATCTTCGCAGCATCCTCGGAAACACGATTTAATTTTTCACGCAGACGCTTCACATGCGTGTCAACCGTACGCAAATCACCGAAGAACTCATAATGCCATACTTCTTTTAGCAACTGCTCTCGATCGAATACCTTATCCGGAGCTTTCGCTAAAAAGTACAATAATTCATACTCTTTCGGAGTCAATGATACTTCCTTGCCATCAGCTGTTACTCGATGAGCATCATTATCAATTGTTAAATGCTGCAGCACAATGATGTCTTTTGTTGTTGTATCCGTTTGTATATAGCTTGTTTTTGACGACCTTCTCAATAAAGCCTTCACTCGCAATACAACTTCTCGCGGACTGAAAGGTTTGACAATATAATCATCCGTACCTACTTCAAAACCTTGGACACGGTTAATTTCTTCACCTTTTGCCGTAAGCATAATAATCGGGGTTGATTTCTTCTCACGCAATTCCCTGCACACTTCAATCCCATCTTTACCAGGCATCATTATATCTAATAAAATTAAATCGTAATCATTCGCAAGCGCTTTATTTAGTGCCTCGCTACCGTCTTCCGCTTCATCAATTGTGTATTCTTCTCTTTCAAGATACATCTTTAATAATCTGCGAATACGTTCCTCGTCATCTACTACTAAAATCCTAATTGCGCTATCCATCGTACTTCCTCCCCTTTTGTAAAATTCTACAGAATGATGAATTTAAACTCCATTTTAAGTAAAAAGCAGACTTTCTAATATGTATAAATAATTTCAACCTCTTTTATTATATATAAAAAGCTAGAAAAGAGAAATATCCTTTGCGTATTTCTTCTTAAAGCTGCCAAATAATTCAGCAAAAAAACAGGATTTTTTTACCACCCCAACAAAAAACTCTCACTAATTCTAGTGAAAGTTTTTTGTCTTCCTGGAATTTCCGATTCTATAGAAAAATTCCTGTTATGCATAGGAATGCAATCCGGCAATAACGAGATTAACAAAAATCAAGTTAAACATAATAATGCCAAAACCGATTACAGCAAGCCATGCCGACTTTTCCCCGTGCCATCCTTTTGACAGTCGCAAATGCAGGAAAGCCGCATAGAAAAGCCATGTAATCAATGCCCACACTTCTTTCGGATCCCAGCCCCAAAATCTTGTCCAGGCAATTTGCGCCCAAATCATCGCAAAAATCAGCGCTCCCAGAGTAAAAACCGGAAATCCGACCACCACAGAGCGATAGCTGATTTCATCAACTAAATCAAGCTTTACATTTCGTACGAACGGCTGAATCGCCAAGCTAAGTCGTTTGCGAAGAACAAGCCGTATCAGTATGTACACCAATGAGCCGACTATAAATGACCAAAGTACTGTATTTGCTTTCTGCGCGTTAATGAAGTCCGGCATTTCAATTACCGGCTCCATTACACCTGCCGTTTTCAGCTCACCTTCATTCGGTCCAAGCAATGCTGGTTTTACATAAACTACTTCCGACTCAACACCGCGATTATCAATCCAATCAAATTTCGCCTCATAGCCCGCTATACTAAATGCGGTATTTGTTCCAATAAAACCGACAGTCACAATAAGAAAATACATAATCAATTCTAAAAAGAACGGTTTCTTGCCTTTTTTCGAATGATCCGTAACTTTTACCAAATAAAGCAAACCCGCGGCAAAACTAACCGCCAGAATCGCCTGACCTGCCGCAGCTGTCGTTACATGTATCGCCAGCCAATTGCTTTGCAGTGAAGGAACCAATGGTGTAATGTCTCTTGGAAACATCGCTGCATAAGCAATAAGCAAAAGTGCAATCGGCAATGTAAAGGCTCCAAGCACATTAAGACGATATATAAAGAAGAGAACAATAAAAGCTCCGACAATCACCATACCGAAAAACGTCGTGAATTCAAACAAATTACTGACAGGAGCATGTCCGGCAGCCATCCATCTCGTTATAAAATATCCCATTTGCGAAATGAATCCGGCAATTGTCAAGGTGATTGCGATGATGGATGTTTTGCTTAATGACTTTTTCTCTTTTTGCTTCTTATTAATCGCACCAGCAAAGAAAAATGAGGCAAGCAAATATAATAAAAAAGCTGCAAACAATAAATTACCGCTTAATTGAACCATTATTCCAAATCCCCCTTATTGTAAAGAATCTTCTTTTCGATCCACTCGATCTACCGGCTCATCTAAAGGCAATTCTTCTAGCGTCTTCTCCAGATCCCTTTTCAAGCCGTGCCAATTTTTATTCGTATGCGCTGCGATTACCACTTCATTACCATGCCTTTGAATCCATATCCTCCTATGGTGCCAATAAGCTCCCTGAATGACCCCAATCATGAAAATAAAGCCGCCGAGTCCAAGCACCGGCAATGTCAGATCTTTTCGTACAGTGAGTGCGGTCGCATGATGTGTTTCAACTCCGGAAAAAGCCATTTTATATTGATTATTTCCTTCGCTTTCAATTGTTTCCTGAATGGCAACAAAGCTCACTTCCCCTTCCGGCTTTTCAGGAGAGAACATTTTGAAAACAAACGCCGGATTATTCGGCACAGGTGATTGCGTCACCGGTTTTCCGGAATCATCCATTTTGAAATCAGGAAAATAGGAAACGATTTGAACAGCATATCCATTCCCTAAATCGTACGATTGCTCCGGATTATTCAAATCAACCTTAATCGTGCCGAATGCCTCGCCCGATGCTTTACCAGTCAACTGAAACGACATTGTCGCCAGCTCATCCAGCTTGTAATCTACTTGGTACAGTGCAAAGCTCTCAAATTTTAAAGGCTGGTTGACACGGATAAAATGCTCTTTCACTTCCTCTAGCTCAGGCTCTTCACCGGAAAGCTTTTCGCCTGCTAATTTATACAAAACAGCATCTGTTTGAAAGTTTTTGGCGATTGCTCCCATTCGATCAACTGATTCAGAAAATACTTCATCTACGTTATCCTTGTCATAAACTTCAGCGGTAAATGACTTATTTTCCAAATAATATTCACCGTCCGTCCCCGGTATCGGCTTTACTTCTCCTTCTCGGAGCCAAAGTACTTCATCTATGTACATCCCGGGAACAAATCGC
Organism: Bacillus sp. (in: firmicutes); assembly: GCA_051893475.1. Lineage (GTDB taxonomy): Bacteria > Bacillota > Bacilli > Bacillales > DSM-1321 > Bacillus_AD. The sequence continues at coordinate 10,143 of JBJFHH010000175.1, forward strand.
AACATTCCGCCAATTAAGAAAATAATTAACCCGATATGGTTTACATACGGTCCCCACCTGGAAAAACGATTCTTCTCAGCCATAATACAGCCATTTACTTCACTGACCTTAAACTTTCTTTCTTTCAATCTATTTTTAATAGCTTCAAAATCTACTTCCTGATTTTCGATTTTTGTAACCCCATAAATGCGCTGGCGCTGCAAAAATCCAATATGGCGGTCAACGCGCTGATTTTTCAATGCCCGACGTAATGGTATATAACGGTCTAAGCTGCAAATTACTAGAGAAATGCCGATAGATGCCACCAGCAGCAAATACCACCAGGAACTGTATAAGTTATGAAAACCTAATAAATAATAGATTTGACCAAGAACACCATATTGCTCTTGATAATATTGCTCGGCAGGAATTGTTTGAGGTATGTACATCTCTTGAGGAAAGATCGTTCCTAATGCAGAAGCAATCAACGTTATAACAATCAGCCAAATTCCGACTTTGACCGAGGAAAAGAAATTCCAAACTTTATCTACGATTGTTGTTTTATACGTTTGCGAGCGACGAGCTGTTCCTTCATAGCGCATGTCTACTAATGTTTTGTTTTGCTCACTCTCTTCCAATACTTTCCCGCATGACTCGCAAAGGATTGTGCCATGAGGATTAATATGTCCGCATTCACATTTCACTTCATTCATGTCAAATACTCCCCAATGTTATGGTTTAATTCTTTCCATCGCTTCTTTCACCATTGACTCAGTAAGTCCGCTATTCAATGTATCTACTAAATTCCCGTCCTTATCGATTAAAAATGTAACCGGAAGAGGACGTACTCCGTAAGCATCCTGCACTTCATCCGATTGATCGATCAGGATCGGAAAGTCCAAATCATACTTTGCTGCAAAACTGTTGATAGAGACTTGCGGTTCCCCAACATTGACAGCTAAAATTTGGACTCCTTGATCCTTGTAGATCGCATACTGACTATTCATATTCGGCATTTCAGCTTCACATGGCTTGCACCATGTACCCCAAAAATTCAAAAATACACCTTGTCCTCTGTAGTCAGAAAGTTTATGTGTATTACCGTCTAAATCCGTCAAAACAAAATCAGGAACTGGTTCATTTTTCGCAACAGCTTTATTGTCTTCTTTTGTGAAGTTCGCATAAAGCGTATATGCAAGAGCAATCGCTAATACAGCAAGTATACTTGTCCTCAGAACAAGCCGAAGTTGTTTTTTCCCCATCCTACTTCCCTCACTTAACTTTTAACGAAATTATACCATTTAATAACATATAGATAGTGTTTATTTTAGTTGAATTTGTGTCTAAATTACATTATTTTCTAGTAGCAGTTGCCATAACACGCAGCTTCTTCACTTCATGAGGCGTTAATTCACGCGCATCTCCAGTTGCCAAGCCTTGTAATGTCAAAAATCCATATTGCTCACGCTTAAGCTTCATAACAGGGTGACCGATTGCGTCAAACATCCTTCTGACTTGGCGGTTACGGCCTTCATGAATAATAATTTGTATAATGCTTGTATTTTTCTTTTTATCAACTGATATAACTTTCACCTTCGCCGGAGCAGTCATACCGTCCTCAAGCTTAATGCCGTATTGCAGCTTTTTCAATTGCTCGCGGAACGGAATGCCTTTTACCTTCGCAACATAATGCTTATCCACTTCGTGCTTCGGATGCATCAGAAGATTCGCGAATTCTCCGTCATTCGTCAACAGCAATAATCCTGATGTATCATAATCAAGACGGCCGACCGGATAAATTCGTTCCGTCACTTCCGGCAAGTAATCCGTTACAACTTTACGATTTTTATCGTCTGATACAGCAGAAATGACTCCTCGCGGTTTATTTAAAATATAATAAACAGGCGCTTCACTTTGAAGCGGCACACCATTTACTTCTACTTTATCATTAGGACCGACCTTCACTCCTAATTCCTTCACCACTTTACCGTTTACCGTTACTCGTCCATCTATAATCAATTGTTCAGCTTTTCTTCTTGAAGCGACACCAGCGTGCGCAATAACTTTTTGCAATCTTTCCATTTTTTATCACCTCTTACATATTACTTCTTGCCATTAAAATTAACAAGCAAAATACTATTATGTCACATTCTCTACAAAATTCAAAAGGATATTATTATACGTGGCCGTTCATTTTTGTTCAGTATATTTATTATGGTATAAAAAGATAGCAAAAACCCTTTCGAAAAGATGATTTCTTCTTCTCGAAAGGGCAGACAGCCAATTAATAACCAAAAAAGAAAACGACCGCAGTAATCGCTGCTGCCAATCCGACCAAATCGGCAAGCAATCCGACTTTTAAAGCATCCCCCATCTTCTTGATACCGACAGCGCCAAAATAAACAGTTAATACATAAAAAGTCGTATCCGTACTCCCCTGTATAACTGCAGCGAGCCGACCGATTAAAGAATCCGTACCATACGTGGACAGCAAGTCACTCGTCATTCCCAATGCGGCATTACCCGAGATTGGACGGATAATGGCTAAAGGAACAATCTCGGAAGGAACACCAATAAAAGAAAACAGCGGCTGAATCAATCCGACAAAGGCATCCATTGCCCCCGAGGCCCGAAAAACCGCAATCGCGACAAGCATACCGACAAGATACGGTATGATAGCAAAGGAGATGGAAATACCCTCTTTGCCCCCTTCAACAAAACTTTCATAGGTGGGAACCTTCTTCAATGTACCGTATATCAATATCCCGGCAATCAATAAAGGAATGATCCAAACTGAAAAAGCTCCGAAAAGTTCCATCGCTTATCCTCTCCCATTCCGCTTCCGTCTTTCATAAAAAAACCGGTCAATCAATATGCCGCCGACCATCGAAATAACCGTCGCAATAATAGTAGGCAAAACAATATCCGTCGGATTGACAGCTCCGTATTTAATGCGGATTGCGATGACAGTTGTCGGTATGATGGTAATGCAGGATGTATTTATTGCCAGAAACGTAATCATGGAACGGCTTGCTTCACTTTTGCCGCCATTCAAACTTTTCAGCTGCTCCATCGCTTTAATACCGAGAGGAGTCGCTGCATTTCCCAAGCCGAACATATTGGCCGTCATATTGGATAAAATGTAGCCCATTGCCGGATGATTGCTCGGCACCTCAGGAAACAGCCTGGAAATCAGCGGCTTAAACAACTTGGACATTTTCGCCAACAAACCAGAATCCTCAGCGATTCTCATTAATCCAAGCCAAAAAACAAGCACACTCATTAAACCGATACATATGGCGACAGCATCAGAAGCAGCCTTGAATAGCGCTTCATTCACTTCATTCATCGTTCCGTTAATCGCTGCAAAAACAAAGCCGATGACCAACATTCCGACCCATATGTAATTAACCATCTTTTCCGAGACCCACTATCATCATAAATACATCACGCCAGCTCTCATTCAAGCTCATATTGCTCGTCTCTTCCGTCGGCTGATAGTGTATATTTCTCGAACCGATTGTTTCTCCATCGAGCTTCACGATTGCTTTACCGACAATTTGCGGTACTTTTCCGTCATCTTTCCATTCGCTCTTCGGATTCAGCAGCTTCATTTCAAGCGTAATCGCTTCTTTCTCCTCTTCGGTAAGCGGATAAGCAAACTTTTGAATGATTTCTACTTTATTTTTATAAAAAGCATGCTTAATTCTTTTCACATTTCCAGGTGCCAGAACAGTCGTCAATGTATATTCTTCAAAAGCGGCATCAAAAAGCGCCATATGGTCGTTCCAGTCATCGCCCGCATTCAAGGTTACAGCCACTAAGGCCATCCCGTCTTTTTCCGCGGTCGATACTAGCGTTCGCTTGGCAAGCTTTGTATAACCTGTTTTCCCTCCGGTGGAATACTTGTACAACTTCAGCATTTTATTCTTATTATTCCATTCATAATCCCATTTTTCATTCGGATTAGGAGCATGATGCTCCTTCGTCGAGGAAATTTTCCGGAATGTTTCATTATTCATCGCATAGCGTGTCAACAACGCCATATCATACGCAGTAGAATAATGATTTTCCGTATTATCCAAACCGTGCGGATTCGTAAACGAGGAATTTCTCATGCCGATTTCTTCCGCTTTTTTGTTCATCATAAAAACAAAACCATCCAAGCTTCCGCCTACATGCTCTGCAATGGCTACAGCTGCATCATTTCCAGAACGAAGCATTAAACCGTACACCAAGTCTTCAAGCTCCATCTTTTGCCCTCTTGCTAAAAATAAGGATGAACCTTCCGTTCCAAACGCCTGATTGCTGACAGTGACCGTTTCATCCAGCTTTCCCGACTCGATAGCCAAAATAGCTGTCATGATTTTCGTAATACTGGCAATTCGTTTTTTTTCATGCGCATCCTTTTCAAATAAAACTCTTCCGCTTTCAAGCTCCATTAAAACTGCATGTTCGGCACTGACATTCAAAGAAGTGATATTAGCGTCAGCCTGCTGTGGAGAAACAGCAAAGAATACTAAAAAAATAAGGATTATGGCGCCTTTTCTTTTAAAATGCATGGACTAACTCATCCTTTTCACGTTTTGTACAAGTTTATGAAAAAAGGACAAGGGTTATGACTAAAAGAAAAAGAGCAGCCCACTTTCTTTATTTACTTTTTGCGTAAATAATCTTGAATCATTTCCCGATGGCTTCCCACCATTTTTCCCGGTAAATGATCGCGCTCAAAAAATTGCACATCAACGGACTCCAAGCCATCTATTTGCGGCTCTCCCTCAAATTCCTTGCACCAATAGGCAATGGTCACGATGAAAAATTCATCGCCGTTTTCTGCAACAGAGAAGTGTCTTGCTCCCGAATACACATTCAGCAGCTGCAAAGTTTTCACCTTGAGACCGGTTTCTTCAAGCACTTCTCGCGCAGCAGTTTGTTCAGTCGACTCTCCCAGTTCCATCAGTCCTCCGGGTAAGCCCCACGTTTGTTTTGGATAAGCTCTTTGCTGTAATAAAATACGCCCTTTATCATCTTCAATGATGACGACCGCACCCGTTAGAAGCAACGGACGGTGGCCGACCAGCTTTCTGATTTCATCTATATAACCCATCTCTTATTCCTCCCATTTGTAGAACCTCTAACTCTAGTATAGCTCTATGTTCAAAGAGAGGAAAACCTACCATTTCACACATTTTCTAAGAGTTACCAAAAAATGACTTAAACAGGCTTCCACTGTAGCTTTTGCGCTTTTTCAAAACGCTCCTCAACGGCGGGCCATTTGACGACATTCCACCAATGATCAACATACTCGCCACGGTTATTTTTGTACTGCAGATAGTAAGCATGCTCCCACACATCAAGCGGCAATAGCGGAACGACATCCCATTGCGTTAACTGATTATGTTTTTCGCTTTGCAAAATTTCAAGTCTTCTCGGCCGCGGAGCCCAAACAAGAATCGCCCATCCTGAACCTTCGACCTGCTTCGCCGCTTCGGAGAAATGCTTCTTAAAAGCGCTATAGCTGCCAAAATCTCGATTGATTTGCCTCATTAAATTACCTTTGGGCTCTCCTCCTCCTTTAGGACTCATACTTTCCCAGAAGAGCGTATGCAAATAATGCCCGCCCCCGTGGAAGGACGCTTCTCGCTCCCAATGCTTAAGTAAAGAATAGTCATTGGTCGCACGCGCTTTTTGCATCCTAATTTCCGCTTTATTCAAACCCTCTACATATGATTGATGATGCTTGTCATGATGCAGTTTCATAATCTCATTGGAAATATGAGGCTCCAGCGCATTATATGGATAAGGAAGGTTCGGCAGTGTATGCTGACCAATGGGAATGAACATTTGACGAAGGTTCCCTTCAATTTCCACTCCATCTTTCAATCTCTCATTCGTATCCTTCACCAATGTTTGCAGGCTGATAATCTCATTTTCTGTGATTTCATCTTCTTTAATGCTGTTTATGAAAAACTCCATTCTTTTCAGGCTGTCTTCCAACTCTTCGTGATCATACCGTTTGCTTTGTTTATATAATTTAATCTTTTCAAACCACGCTTTTACTTCGCGGAAATACACTTTATAATCCATGTTTCCATCAGCCTCCCCCTTTCACTAATATGATAGGGAAGCTTGGCATGTGAATAGCGGGATATTGATCTACTTATCGTTGATTACCGTTACCAGCGGTGAACATTTGACTTTTAAAAATCAGAATCACAAAAAAGATGATTACTGTGAGCAGCAATCATCTTTAGCAAATTATATTTTATAATTACCCGGGTTAATCATTTTTGTGCGGTAATCCGTTTCATAGTATTCCAAGTCTTCTCTGACACTTTGGAAGCCGCTTTCCAAGCGTTTAATTAATCCAGACAATGAAGGTGCCACTTCCTGATGAAATTTAATCGAATTTTTGCCGGTATAAGCTGAACGGCTATCTTCATACCATGAATCATTTTTTGGAGAGAAAAACTCTTCGATGCATTGGTGAAAAATTTTATACAGCGTTTTTTCAGCAGCAATTTTATGAAACACTTCATTATTCAATACAATTTTGCACGCCTCATAGCCTTCCTCACAATACACAACCAGTCTGCGCAAATTTGAAAGCAAGCTTTTATAATAAACTTCATCTGCACTTTGTTCGCTCTGAAGGCTATCCTGCGTTGTCTTATTCAAATATTCCTCCAAGTCATTGACGGTTGTGCCCAGAAACTTGCTTACTTCTTCCAGCTGTGATTTAACAAGACTATTTCCCATGTTTGACATCCCCTTTTAACTAAACTCTTAATTTCCAGTATTCAAACAAACATTCTATCTTTGTTCAAGCTGTCGGATTATGCGTTCAACTTCTTCAAAATTTGTATTTTTTAAGTATTTCAAAAACTCAGATTGGTCATTCACATATATTCTTTTTCTGTCTGTTGCTTGCGGGTGCTGCAACAAATAAACGAAAGCAACGATATCTCTCAAGTTAACTTCCCGATTACCCGCTCTAAAAAGGGGATCCTCCGAATACGGAATAATCGCTCTTGCTTCCTCTTCAAAAAAAGTCACATATAAAACGTGCAGCGTTCTTTCTTCTCCGTCGAGAGCAAAAATCGCTTCTGAACGAGTAAAGAAATCCTCAGATGTATTAGGTTGCGCTTTTTCCAGCTCATATCCTCTACACTGTATCAACTTCAATCGTTTCCCTCCCAATAAAAAGCTTAAAAACGAATAAATGATTGACTGTCAAAATGTACCTTCTATCTTATCATACTTTTCAAATTTACTGTCACATCATTTATCCGTATTTTTCCACCATTAATTAGGAAGCCCGAAAAATAAGTCCGCTTCTTCATCAAATTCGTCTTCTTCCGCTTCTTCTAACGGAGGCAGCTCTTTTAACGTTTTCAATCCGAAACAATCCAAAAATTCCTTTGTTGTCCCGTACAGAATAGCTCGTCCTGTTCCTTCTGCTCGACCCACCTCTTTAATAAGAGCTTTGGCTGTCAAAGTTTGCAGCGAACGATCGGTTTTCACACCGCGGATTTCTTCGATTTCCACTCTTGTAATCGGCTGTTTATAGGCAATAATCGCCAGTGTTTCTAATGCCGCTTGAGATAAAATGCCACTGCCCGGACTTTCAACAAGCTTTTTCAAATAATCCGAGTGTTCCTTTTTCGTCACCATTTGGAAAACACCGCCGACTTCAATGATCTGTAAGCCTCTGCTTCCATCATTGTACTGCTCTTTCATTTCCTCAATGACATTTGTTGCTTCAATCTCTGTTATATCTAAAACATTGGTAATTTGCTGCATCGAAACACCTTCGTCACCGGCCGCAAATAGCAATGCTTCAATAATCCCTAGCAATGATTTTTTACTCAATGGAACTTGCACCTTCCTTGCCTGCAATAAATAATTCCGCAAAATTGTTCTCTTGCTCTACCAATATGGCATTGCGTTTTAATAATTCTAATATCGCTAAGAAAGTAATGACAATGTGCTCACGATCATAAAATGGAAATAATGATTCGAAGCTTACACGTCCTTTAATCGATCTGACATGGTCCAATACTTCCGACATTCTTTTTTCTATTGAAATTTCCTGTCTCGCTACCTTCGTATTTAAAGGCTTTTGAAATTTCTTTCGGCGCAAGAGCTTATGATAAGCTCCTAGCATGTCATATAATGACACATTCAAATCCAGCTTTTGCGGCATTAAATCTTTCATTAAGTACGTTAGGTCTGTCGGAGGTTTTGAGAACATCAAACTTCTTTCTTCCTCCATTGTCTTTAAATCCTCTGCCGCTTGCTTATACTTCTTATATTCCAACAGCTTTTCAACGAGCTCATCACGCGGATCCTCTTCATAACCGAAGTCCTGCTCTTCCTCAAATTCAGGCTCATGCTTCGGAAGCAGCATTTTGCTTTTAATCGCCAGCAAAGTGGCTGCCATAACCAAATACTCACTGGCCACATCAAGCTCCAGTTTTTTCATAGTATGAATATAAGATAGATACTGTTCCGTTATTTCCGCTACCGGGATATCATATATATCGATTTCCAATGTATGAATTAAATGTAGAAGCAAATCGAGAGGCCCTTCAAAAGCATCAATTTTTACGTTATAAATCATCAACTACCACCATCATTTTTATAGAGTACATATTCTAAGTCTTAACTATATGTAGTGGCGCTTAGCAGACTTTCCCCCAGCAAAAGTTAAGTATACTATGACTACGCTATCTTCATATTTTATTTTTACTATATTACTCCTAAGTATAGAGGATTATCGTTGTTAATCCAATAGGGTTTTTACAGCTTTGCATGAGATAATTTCATCACCTTGGGCACTTGCCTATACTTATCATAAAGCTGCTTCATATGCTGACATTGAAGTTAACCTTTTTAAGGAGGTCATCATATGGAAAGTAGTTGCTGCGGAGGCGGATTCGGTTGCTCCAACGGCTTTGCCTTGATCGTCACTCTGTTTATTTTGCTTGTGATTGTCGGTGCCACTTTTATTTGCTAATAGCGACCATACCCGGTAATAATTCAGACCGGGTTTTTACATATGCTTGCTGACTGTACTGCCTATGTGCAACGGATTAGAAAATAGCGCAAACAGGAACATTTTGCTACACTTGAACGAAAAGAGGAGTGGTCATGTGGCTTACCCGAAAGAATATATTGACTATTTGGTGCAGTTCCATGGCAGTCGCGATTATTTTGAGTGCCATGAAATTTTAGAGGAATATTGGAAAGAAACAGACCCAAAAAACAAAAAATCGCACTGGGTTGGATTTATTTTATTGGCAGTGTCCAGTTATCATCATCGAAGAGGGAATTTTCCGGGAGCTGAAAAAACCGCCAACAACTCTCTTAAAATAATGAATCATACTCCGGCAGCTGTCATTCATTCTCTCGGATTGGACTATGCGCAACTGGTACTTATGCTTGAGGCATCCGTCGGACAAATTAAAAAGAAAATGCCATACAAGAGCATGAACTTGCCGATTAACAGCAGCGACCTTCTTACAAAATGTCAGTCTCAATGTGAGAAAGAGGGATACAACTGGCTTCACTCCGGTAAAGTCACGGAAGAAATCGTCCATCGACATGCAGTAAGAGACCGCAGCGAGATCATTAAGGAACGCGCATATCAAAAAACACTCCGCCAACATAATAAATAGTTATATAAAAAAACAAGCCGATGATGAGCTTGTTTTTTTATTTTACAGTTCATTCATATTACATCTATTAAAAAAGTCATTTGTATCATCGGTAGCTTTTAGTACTTTGCCTTTATAAAGCTCTTTTATTCCATCAACCATCCTGCTGCCGATCCCTTGATGGCGGAAAGAAGGATTCACTGTCAGATGCTGTATAATAACCTCTGAATCTAACCCATCCTCTTCCATTATGATTCCAATTAAACCGATAATATCTTCATCTTCCTTCCATAGAAACAGCTGCCAATTACTTTCCGTCTCGTATTGTTTAATCGTTGCCTGAAGCTTCTTCACTTCTTTTTCGTTCGGCATAAACGAAAGTAATCCCATAGCAATCTTTTCTAAGTTCTTTCTATAGCGTATTAGCATATTTTTACCTCATCATTTAAAGAACTGGTTATTTTACTGACATCCATCATAAATAATTATTATACTTTACAGAAACGATAATTGTCTATCAACTATGCAATAAAAGCCCAATAAATCATGCCCCAGCTAATGGTCATAATAACTAAAATAACTAATAAAATGATATTGTTCTTTCGCAAAACACCCATCCTTTCGCATGATTTGCTGTCTTTCTACACAAAACGCCGTTAAACAAAGATTTTCATTCTAAAAACAAGTACTGTTTCGTGACAAATAATATTAGAAATTCCAGCTAAAAGCAATGAAAACTTTTAGACAAATATTGCAAGAGGATTTGTTGAATTCCTTCTCTTATGCTATCTTTGTAATTGCTACTACTAATTAATGAAAAGCTATGAAACTTTTATCCCAGAAAAACGTCTACATATAGGAGGAGGTTTTATCAAATGAAACAACGCAAGATGAAAATATGGTTGGCATTTTTGCTGACATTCTTTTTAATACTGCCGATTCAGGCAATGGCTGACGCTCAGGCCGGTGATGTGATTGTCACACTGGGGGAAAATTTAACCGCTGATCAACGCGCAAGTATATTAAAGGAAATGGGTGTTGATGAAAGTGTTGAAATCGTTACCGTTTCTAATGCGGAAGAGCATGAATACTTGGGACAATATATTTCCTCAAGATTAATCGGCACAAAAGCACTTTCTTCGTCAAAAATTACGCTGGGAGAGAGGAAATCCGGCCTAATTGTCAAAACGCATAATATCAACTGGGTTACAGAGGAAATGTATATTAACGCTTTAGCTACAGCAGGCGTGAAAGATGCTGAAATTTATGTGACGGCTCCCTTTGAGGTATCCGGAACAGCTGCTTTGACTGGTATTATTAAAGCCTATGAAATTACTGCGGACGAAACAATTCCAGAAGATGTGAAACAAGCAGCCAATGAAGAGATGATTACAACTGTAGAGCTTGGGGATCAAATCGGCCAAGAAGAAGCATCTGCTCTTATTACAAAAATTAAAGAAGAGATGTCCGTCAATCCTCCTGAAACAGAAGAGGAAGTAAAAACTTTAGTTGAAAATTCCGCTTCTGATTTAGGCATTACATTAACGGAAGGACAATTGCAAAGTCTAGTTGATCTATTCAATAAATTAAAAGAATTGGATATCGATTGGAATGCAGTAGGAACGCAACTTCAAGAAGCAAAAGATAAACTATCAAACTACTTAAGCTCGGAGGAAGGACAAAACTTCCTTGAAAAGATAAAAAACTTCTTCGTCAGCATCATTGATGCCATTAAAGCATTTTTCAGCTCTAACGAATAAAACATAAGGTCTGGCTCAGCTGCCAGACCTTATGTTTTATTTTTTTACTGCTGCTTCCTTTAATGGCAAATCAAGCTTAATTAAATCTTGCAATGATTCACGTTTGATGACAAGACGGTCCTGCCCGTCTTCGACAAAAACGACAGCCGGTCTTTGAATACGATTATAATTATTTGCCATTGCATAACCGTATGCCCCTGTACAAAAAACAGCTAACAAATCATCGGAAGTTGTCTTCGGCAACGGCAAATCCCAAATAAGCATATCTCCGCTTTCACAGCATTTCCCGGCGATAGATACTTTTTCTTCCGGTTGATCATAAACACGATTTGCTAAAACAGCATCGTATTTTGCACTGTATAAGGCCGGGCGAATATTATCGCTCATCCCGCCATCTACCGCTACATACTTGCGCACATTAGGAATATCCTTCGTGCTGCCGATCCGATAAATGGTTGTTCCGGCATCACCGACAAGCGAACGGCCCGGCTCAATCCAAATTTCCGGAAGCTCCAGTCCAAATTGTTCAGCCAGACTTTTTACTGACACGACAATTTCTTCTACATAGTTTGCGGCAGGAAGCGGTGTATCTTCTGCTGTATAGCGAATGCCGAAACCGCCGCCCAGATTTAACACCTTTGCCTGAAAGCCGAATTTATCATTCCACTCCTTCAGCTTTGTCATCAGCTTTTCAGCCGCTAACAGAAAACCGGTCGTTTCAAAGATTTGAGAGCCGATATGACAATGAAGTCCGAGCAATTCAATTCCTTTACTCTTGCCCGCGAACAGCATCGCTTTCTCAGCTTGGCCATTATCCAAATGAAAACCGAACTTCGAATCTTCCTGTCCTGTTACAATATAATCATGCGTATGTGCTTCCACTCCCGGCGTTACACGCAACAAGATCGGCATCACCTTATTCTTCAGCTCGCATATTCTGGACAGAGTCCGCAATTCTTGTTCATTATCGACTACAATGCAGCCAATTTCTTCATCAATGGCCATTTCCAGCTCATCAATACTTTTATTATTGCCGTGAAAATGGATTCGTTCCGGCGGAAAGCCGGCAGACAACGCCGTAAACAGCTCTCCTGACGAGACTACATCCAAGGATAGCCCCTCTTCTTCCACCAATTGAATCATCGCGATAGAAGAGAATGCTTTACTTGCATAAGCAACTTGTGAAGGAACACCTAAACGATCAAATGTCTGTTTAAACCCTCTTGCTCTTTCACGAATCAAATTGACATCATATATATATAGCGGGGTTCCATATTTCTCCGCAAGTTTTATCGTATCTACTCCTCCAATTTCCAAATGTCCCTGTTCATTTACCTTACTTGTGCCATAAAGATACATACTGTCCATCCCTTCTCCTTGAAACTTACCATTAAGAAAAGCCTTGAATAAATATAAATTATTATAAAGTTATCACAATAATCATACAACTTCAAGGCGAGGTCTATTCATTTTTAAGGTTGTTTATAACGATTGCGCGGATGGACGATGCTTGGACGTATTTTCGAACCTGGAACGGACCTTCTTACAAGAATTTGAAGGAATGCCTTCGGATTAAATGGAATAAACGGCCATAAATAAGGGGTTTTCAAAGAGCGCATATGCACAAGTAATAATATATATACAGTAATGCCGATGACAAATCCGGGCACTTTAAATAAAGCTACCGCCAGCAACAAAAACAGACGGGCAATTTTATTTGCTACCCCGAGCTCAAGACTCGGTGTTACGAAAGTTCCAACACTTACTACAGCGACATATAAAATAACTTCCCCAACAAAAAATCCGACATCTATGGCGATTTGACCGATTAAGACAGCCGCTACCAATCCCATCGCAGTCGACAACGGCGTCGGTGTATGTATAGCCGCTAATCTCAAAAATTCAACACCAATTTCTCCTATTAAAATTTGGAGTAAAATATGAATATTCGTCTCTTCATTTGGACCGACAAAAGCAAGATGATTGGGCAATAAAGATGGTTCCGTCACAAATAAAAACCATAACGGCAATAAAAACAGCGACGCAAAAATGCCCATATAACGAATCCATCTGACAAACGTACCCACTGCAGGAGACTGGCGGTACTCTTCCGCATGCTGCACATGATGGAAGTACGTCGTCGGTGTAATAATCACACTCGGAGATGTATCGACATAAACAAGTACATGTCCCTCCAATAAATGTGCGGCACCGACATCTGCCCGTTCTGTATACCTGACTAAAGGATATGGGTTAAATCCAGGATTAATCATAAATTCTTCTACCATTTTATCAGCCATCGTCAAGCCATCTGTTTTGATTGCTTCTATTTTTTCCTTAACTGTAGCGATTAAATCTGGATTGGCAACATCTTTTATATAGCCGATTGCAATGTCCGTTTTCGAACGTTCACCTACTTTTAAAATTTCAAAGCGTAAACGTTCATCGCGAATACGCCTTCTAGTCAAAGCTGTGTTGACAATAATATTTTCAACATAGCCGTCACGCGAGCCACGAACTACTTTTTCCGTATCCGGCTCAGAAGGAGTGCGACCGGGATAGCTTCTGACATCAACAGCCAGCCCTTCCTGAACACCATCAACAAGAAAAACTACAAGCCCGGAAAGCACTTGATCGACAAGCTCATCTATTGTATAAATAGGCGACACGGATTGATTAACGAGCCTGTTTTCAATGACAGGAAAAATATTATGATTTGTTCGCTCCTGATCATTCAAGTCCACCAACTCTTTTAACAGTTCAATAATATATTCCGTATCGCATAGACCGTTAACATAATAGACATTTACATCTTTACGTAGAACTTTAATCTTTCTGACTCCAAGGTCAAAACTTTCGCCCAGTCCGACCCGATTTTTCATAAACTTCTCTATTTCTGCTAAATTTCCGGTGATCTTCTGCTTATTTTCACTTTGTTTTATTGTCATAAAAGCCACTTCTTTCAAGTATTACTTCTACTGCCATTTTTGTAACAGGTGAGCCTTTTTTATAATGGTCATGAAGCGCCATCTTACCGACATCGCCAATACCGATAACAAGCGGCGCTTCGAGAGAATCAATACTATAAACGGTATCACCATTCAGTTTTCCTATTTCCATTTCAGGCAAACCATATTTATCGACGCCATATGGTGTCAGATTCCCGTCACGATCAATACAAACATCCACCTTTGTCCATTCACTCTGTTTCGTTTTAGAAGCTACCGCCACAATCCCCAATATTTCAATATCCGGATGTGAGCTAATATATTTCATCGCTCTCTCTCCGTCACCTTCTCCTACAAACCCGCTATCATCTACCATCACTAGAACAGGATCACAGGCTGCTTTTTTAATCAACTCAACGATTTCCCTGCCTTTTAATGTAGTCGGGTTCCCTTGCGATAGCGAAATGCATCTCCCACCTATTTCCCGGGCAATTAGTTCTACTGTTCGTTTCGCATACACATCTCCGTCAGTGATTAAAATGACTTTTCGCTTTTCGCTCATGAACCGTAATCCTTTCATCTTTCTTAAAAATATATATAATACAACCATTGAAATAGTGAACCGGCAATTTTACCGAAGACAATTGCCATCAGCAAATAAATAATTTTCCCATCAATGCCAATTCTTTTGGCAAGAATCGGGATGACATTCAATACCTCCGTCAAGGCTGCTGCCAACATGCCATTGAAAGTACCGCTCAACAAACCAACAATTATGACTAAAACAACAGGGGCCCGGAGCACCAAATCATGAAAGCTGAACCAACTACCGATAATAGCGCCGGCTACTACAGCCACCTCATACATATGCAGCTTCATTTGTGTTTTTGTCAGCTGGGTAAGCCTCGGAATAACACCAAGAACAGCCAGAAATGCAACAAATCCCGATCCTACCGCTATTCCCCATGCCAGCCATATAAAGAGAATGCTAAGTTCGAGAATGATCATCAAAGCCTTTCAGACTTTCTTTATTCTCTGTCATCATGGCATATCTATCTAAATCCTGTTGATAGTTGAACATTTCGACCTCCAACGGACTCGGTTCATCATTAAAACGTTTTTTAAAGAAATGATTAAAAAACAATATCATCCCTAAGCCTAAACCTAAGCTATAAGGGATTTGCAAAACCAACGGCCGTTCCGCTTCCCTTCCCGTAATCAGCTTATACACTTTTTGATGAACTGCCGGCATGCTGACGTCTTCGTGAAAATTCATAATAGTTAGAGCAGAACCGATAAACAGCAACATCCAGACAACCATGAACAAAAACATATGATTCTTTTTTTGCTTCGGTACTATTTCAACGATTGTTTGCGATGGTCCGATTGCTTGTATATCCATTCCATGGTATTTCTCCGTTATTTTTTCTATGACTGTAGATAAATCAATCACAATTATATTTCGATCACTTTTTGTTACTTCATAAATCGGCAATGTCCGCAATTTGGCTGTCAATTTCTCTGTTCCAACTAACTTAGCGATATCCTCCAATAAAATCTCCGTTTGATTGATGTGAATATTGACACGGTTTCTTAATCTTACATACACCATCTGTTCCATTTTCAGTCACCCCGACCATTTCAATACCTCTACTAATGCTAGTATGCATAATTTCAAAAACTCACATGCAATATAATAAAAAATCCATCATTTACTAATTCACATTAAGTAATCGAAAACTTGCACATAATCAAACATTTGTTTATACTTAAGACAATTGTTTAACGAGGGGCGGTGAAAAAATGAACGAAAAAGAAGCACTCATTATCCAATACATAAAAGAGAACCCCTTTATTTCCCAAAACGAACTAGCTGAGAAAATGAAGCTGTCCCGATCCGCTGTTGCAGGTTATATCTCCTCTTTAACGAAGCAGGGGCTTTTACTTGGGAGAGCCTATGTTCTTCCGGATAAGAAAGATGTTCTATGTGTCGGCGGTTCCAATATTGACCGAAAAATGCAAGTGATTGAGCCAATTTCATACGGGACTTCCAACCCGGCTTCCAGCTCGCAATCATATGGCGGAGTTGCAAGAAATATTGCTGAAAATCTCGGAAGACTTAACTGCACACCTTCCTTATTAACTGTACTTGGCGAAGACAAAGAAGGAGAAGGCTTAATTCATCATACAAAAGAGTTTGCTGATCTTTCCCCTTCACAAGTGATGCACAATGAGGTAACCGGCACATATACAGCTGTATTAGATACAAACGGAGAAATGGCAATAGCCTTAGCGGATATGTCGATCTATGACAAAGTTACAATCGATTTCATCGAAAAACGTTGGGGATATTTCTCTTCCTCAAAAGTTGTCATGGTTGATACAAATTTCCCAAGTGACGTACTTCACTATATGATTAAACGTTGCCACAAGGAAAAAATCTCACTATGCATAACACCTGTTTCATCGCCAAAGATCAAAAAGCTCCCGCAAAGACTTGAAGGAGTTACATGGATGATTGCCAATCGGGATGAAGCCGAGGCTCTGGCTGATATGAAAATAAACAATGATGATGATTTTCAGAAAGCTGGAGAAATCATTTTGGAAAAAGGTGTAGAAAATCTCATCATAACAAGAGGCAGCAAAGGTTTAATGTATATGAATGCAGAAGCAAACGGCACTATCGCACCTCCAAAAATATCAATTGAGGATGTTACAGGTGCAGGAGATTCACTTGTCTCCGGATTCATTTATGCGCATTTGAACGGCTATTCTTTAGAGGAAGCCTGCAAACTCGGAATGTCCTGTTCAGCTCTGACACTGCAATCAAGCGAAACCGTAAGCCCTGATTTAAATGAAGCAAAACTGACGGAAGCATATACAAATTATTTTCATTAAAAGGAGACTTTAACATGTTAAAAAACTACATTGAATACTCACAAGAAGTACTGGAAGCAAAAAAAGCCAATAAACCAATCGTAGCATTGGAATCAACAATTATCTCTCACGGTATGCCTTATCCGCAAAACGTGCAAACAGCAAAAGAAGTCGAAGAAATCATCCGCAAAAACGGCGCTGTTCCTGCAACAACAGCGATTATCAACGGTAAAATCAAAATCGGCTTAAGCGATGAAGAACTTGAATTTTTAGCAACAAGCAAAGAAATCGCTAAAGCTAGCCGCCGCGACTTCGCTTACTTAGTATCACAAAAGAAACACGGCGCTACAACTGTTGCCGCAACAATGATTTGCGCACAGCTTGCCGGCATTGAAGTATTTGTAACAGGCGGCATCGGCGGTGTGCACCGTGAAGCAGAAAACACTATGGATATCTCTGCTGACCTGCAAGAGCTGGCACAAACAAATGTTGCAGTAGTATGCGCGGGAGCTAAATCGATTCTAGATATCGGCCTTACTCTTGAGTACCTGGAAACTCACGGTGTACCTGTAGTCGGTTTCAAAACTGACAAAGTACCGGCATTCTATACACGCACTAGTCCGTTCAACGTTGATTTCAATATCAATTCTGCGGAAGAAGTGGCATCAATGATCCGTACGAAATGGGACTTAAACTTAAAAGGTGGCGTTCTGATTACAAATCCAATTCCTGAGAAAGACGCTATGGAAGAAGCATTCATCAATAAAATCATTGACCAAGCTCTTGAAGAAGCGAAAGAAAATAACATAACAGGCAAAAATGTAACACCTTTCGTTCTTGGCAAAGTGAAGGAATTAACAGAAGGAACAAGCTTAACAGCGAACATCGCACTAGTTAAACATAACGCAGAAGTAGGCGCGCAAATCGCTGTAAATTTACAAAAATAAAAACAAAATTAAAATGGGGCTAACCTAATTTAAATAAACCACCTCCACATACAAAAAACACGTGGAGGTGGTTTTTCTATACCTACAAGAGTGAGATACCCAGCAGACGTTAAGTGCGAAAATATATAAAAGTATACAATCTATAACAGTGTTTTATGTGTCTAGATCAGTTCATTTTCTTTTACGGTTTAAGTTTCGCTTTGTTGTTATTTTTAGCGTGTTCATCCTCTCTAACTATTTTTAATGTGTATGTTTTTGTATTGCCGTTTTCTGCAGTTACAATAACCTTAATGTTTGTTTCCCCAACTTTCAAATCAATTTTTTTGCTTTTTTTGCCGCTCTTAACGCTTTCCCCATTTATTGTTACAGTAGCTTTTGAATTCGATACAATTGGCGTGACAGAAATATTTTTCGCTTTATTATTCACATTTATTGTATAAGATGTGGTATCTGCAGTGAATTTTTGGTTCCATTTTCCATCACTGAGTTTCAAATCTTTTAAATTGGCATTATTATTTACATATTTATATGAAGTAAATAATTCTGTTAAATACTCCAAGGTTTCAGGAACAAGATCTGATAATGCATATCTAGTAGTTCCATGATTGAAATACATCGCAGTTACTTCCGCAAAATATTCATCTGCATTCTCAGCAATAGTTGGTTGATCATAAAATAGACTTTTGGGAACTTTCGGTTCATTTACTACAGGTGCTTCTAAATTAAATACGGATAAGAATCCTTCTTGTTGACTAGCTTCATCGAATGCATGCGTATCTATATCTCGAGCTACTTGATTCAAAATCGGATTGACCGAAGTGATTGCAGTTACATCCCCATTATTACCTAACGTATCTAATTGGTAGGTTACCCCATTGCCAACCAGTGCTTTTAATAGCTCTACATTTAGACGCTTTAACGCAATAATCACTTTATTTTTTAAATCTTTATTCTCCTTCTTTTTGCTTACAAGTAATTTATCTATTAATTGACTTTTTACTTTATCTTCTTCCGCATTAAATGGATTGACTGCTTTGAAAGTAGTCAAGAATGTATGAAGGTATTCATAAGTTTGTGGTGCCTTTTCTTTTAACATTTGTCGTGTATGTCCGCTTAAGAAATAATAAGCCATTGTTTCTGCAAAATATTCCTCTGGATAAACAGACATATAACCATCATTACCAAATAAATTGACTGATTCAGCTTCATGAAGCGCTTTCCATTCTTCTGTACTATTAATGCTGCCAAATAGATTATAATCTACTAAGTGAGCAGACTCATGTAATTCCAGATTGATTGTACTGTGTCCAAGTCCATAATAACTATGCCCTATACGTACGAATGTAGGGTTACCACCAGATCCAGGAACTTGTGCCCATGTACTGCCCTCAGGCCATCCGCGAGGTGTTACATCCGCCAAATATGCCATCTCAGGTTCATCTGTAATCGGTCCCGAAGTTAATCGAATCTCCAATTCGTTATACACCATTCCTTGTAAAATTTCTGGTCCGTATTTTTTTATGCGATTTTTTATTCTTTCTACCTCTTCTACATCATAACTTGTATCACCTGCGGAGAATTTAATTATTTTCGAAAGTAATTCCTCTAACCTCGCATCAGTTACTGTATCAAATTGAATAGGATCGTTGTCAAAGTGATCGTTATAATTAACAACAGCAGGTTTATAATTCGTATAGAGATTACGGATAAAGTAATACAGTGTTTCTAACTTATTATCAGTTCCACCCCTAATGGATTGCCCATTTAATTGACGTACTAAAGCTAAATTAAAATACTCATCCTGCGTTAAATCCCTATCTAAAGCAAATGTTCTTGCTTCATAAGAGTAATCATAGATATATTTAAAATCAAGTGATGCCGAACGATTGTACCAAAGACTAGCATCTAACCAATTAACAAGTTCCGTTAGAATTTCATTTTCTTCAAAAGAACGGTCAATCCCGATTTCAAGTATGTTAGGCGCAAGAAACTGTATAGACGATCCTTGTATAAGCTTTAATTTTGCATCATTTAACTCAAGTCCTTGTAATGTAACTGTATTAAATTTTTCCAATTCATTCACAATTGCTGCAGCTTGTACAATATTGTATTCACCTTTAGGATATTCAACGATTTTATTAATATAATAATTCCTATCTACCGCAGGAATGTAATCATGGTATAGATAGTATAAATAGTAAGATGTATAAATAGTTTTATATACTTCTGTATAATTGCCTGCTGCCAAGTATGCAAGGGATTCAGCAAAGAAGTCAACTTGTGCCATATCTTTGTAGATAACAAGGTTTTTATCGTAATTGTAGTAGGATTCATATTCCTTAGAAGCAAAAATATTATTGAACAACACTTTATTTATTAATAGTGCAGTTTGTTGTAATACAAAATAAGAGGAACTATGATTATTTGATGGCTGTAATTTTAAATAGAGGGTTCTATCAGAAGTCAAAAAAGCGTCAAGTAATGTACCATCCGTTCCATCTGGTAACTCAGCAAGACCTTCTATCGTTTCTACGAGTTTTATTTTTGCGTTATTAAGAGCTAGTCCTTTAAGTACATTGTCGTTGTACTTTTCTAGCTCTTCAATGATAGCACTAGCAGTTTCGCTATTTGCAGCACCCTCAGGTAATTCAACGATTTGACGTAGCCATTCATTTGAAGTAAGTTCTTCAATTGATGCGTTAGTACTCTCCAGTAATATGGGACTAGTTTCGACCTGCGAGTCATTTGCAAAAACGAGTGCAGGAGTTAAAATGGGCATAAATAATGCCAATACAACTAACCAAGACAAAGTTTTTTTCAATTAAATCCTCTCCTTACTTAATGTATTAAGTAAAATAAATAATCTATTTATTCTGCTTGTAAATAATAGAAGCAAGATTTATGCCAAATAATGCTATTTATATATGATTCTAGCATTGTTAGTAATAACTTTTCTTCTCCAACAGCTAAACCGTAAAGCCCACAAAAAACTCTACGGTTCTTTTTTGTACCTTTTACTATTAGAAATTCCGGAATGTTTCATCGTTAATAAATTGAAAAAATGTCTAAAAAATTAGAAAACATTCTAATTTTTTAGACATTCCGAAAGAATAATCTATATAATAATTAATTCTTTAGAAGACTTTGTAATAGTTTCTATTCCATTTTCTCTTACTATAATATCGTCCTCTACTCTCACACCGCCAACTCCAGGAATATAAATACCTGGTTCTACAGTAAGTACCATACCGACTTCTACAAGATCTTCGCATGTAGACGACATAAAAATATCCTCATGGATATAGAGACCAATACCATGCCCCGTTCCATGCCCATAAAATGAACCATAGCCTGCCTCGTTAATAACATCGCGTGTTAATGCATCTGCCTCCTTCCCGCGGATACCTGCTTTAATACCATTAAGCGCATTTTCAAGGGCTCTATTTACAATTGAATAGATTTCCTTTATCTGTAGAGAGGGTTCCCCAACAGCGATTGTTCGTGTCATATCAGAGCAATATCCTTTATAATACGCACCGAAATCCAGCGTCACTATATCGCCGGATTCAATCACTTTTTCGCTAGCAACACCATGAGGTAATGCAGAACGTAACCCAGAAGCAATGATCATATCAAAAGAAGAAGTTGCACCTAGTTTACGCATGTGTAATTCAAGTTCATTTGCAATTTCTATTTCAGTCATGCCCGCACGAATAACAGATAAAATATGGGCGAATGCTGAATCTGAAATTTCTGCCGCTGTCTTGATTAAAGTAATCTCATCTTCTGTTTTTATAGTGCGCATTTTTTCTACTACGCCTGAAAGTGGCACTAACTCAACCGGTAAATATTCACATAGCTGTGAGTACTCATAGAAAGAGATATGTTTTTGCTCAAAACCTAACTTATTAACGCCCATTCTCTTAACGATATTTACTATTTCTTCATAAAAAAGATTGCGATTAATTTCTTTAACTGTAAAATCCTTCGCCTGATCTGATGCTTGCGTAATATATCGAGAATCCACTAATAAATGAGCTGCTGTTTTAGTTACGAGAACAGTGCCCGCACTCCCTGTAAAACCCGTTATATATCTTCGATTAATACCATTTGTAATCAAAATCCCATCTATATCATTTTCATCAAGTATTGTTCGTAATGCTGTTAATCTCATCATCTTATAACCTCCCAAAAAAATAATATAAATTAATTTAATGCAATTATAGTGCCAAGCTATAGATGGCATAAGAATTGCATTAATAAATAGTATAAAGATCGAGGAGGTGTACTTTCTAAATTCCGACCAATTTATTTCAAATTTAAGGGGGACAAACAATGAGATTAAAGAAAGCATTTTTATTTTTTTCATTATTAGTTGTTGGTTTGCTTTTATCTGGGTGCTATGGCGGTGAAGGTGCTTCAACAGAGGATCAGAATTCAACAAATGACAGCGAAAAAACAGAATTAGCACAAGAAATCAATTTAACAGCAGGCGGCGACCTGGCCACGATGAATACATTAGGAGCCTATGACGCAAGTGCCGTAGTTGTAATGAACTCTGTATTCGAAGGACTTAACCGAATCGGCCCAGATAATACAATCGTACCTGGGATCGCAGAATCATATGAATTAAGCGAGGACAATAAAACATATACTTTTAAACTGCGTGAAGACGCTGTTTGGAGTGATGGCACACCTGTAACGGCTCATGATTTCGTTTACTCTTGGAGAAAAGCGATTCACCCTGATACAGCAGCCTATTTCGGATACTTAATGTTAGATATTAAAAATGCGGCAAAAATCCAAAATCCTGATGATGAATTATACGGTAAAGCAGAAGAATTAGGTATAAAAGCCGCAGATGATTATACATTTGTTGTTGAGCTGGAATACCCAGTTCCTTATTTCATTGGTTTGACTGCAACTAGTGTATTCTTCCCGCAAAACAAAGAATTTGTTGAGGCGCAAGGCGAGAACTATGCACTCGATGTAGACAGCATGATTTACAACGGTCCGTTCGTTTTAGATACTTGGAAGCAAGGTGAAGGATGGACAATGAAGAAAAATGAAACGTATTGGGATGCTGACACGGTTAAGCTGACAACCATTAATCAAAAAATCGTCAAAGAAACATCCACTGCCATCAACTTATACGAAACAGGTGAAATAGATCTTGTCAGTCTATCTTCCGAGTATGTCGAACAATATAAAAACAGTAAGGAATACAGCACTTCTGAACAACCGACGATCTACTTCTTCCGTATGAATCATGCCAACGAATACTTAAAAAATGAAAATATCCGTAAAGCGATCGATATGGGATGGAACAAACAGGACATGGCTGATTTATTGTTGAATAACGGTTCTACACCTGCCTATTATTTAGTGCCAAACGGTTTTGTCAATGGTCCAGACGGTAAAGACTTTAGAGAATCCAGCGGCAACTATAATGTAACAGATATCGAAAAAGCGAAAGAATATTGGAACAAAGGTTTAGAAGAACTAGGTGTCGATCGTGTAACACTTGATTTACTATCATATGATGGCGAGATGTCAAAGACGCTTGTTGAATATATTAAAAACCAATTAGAGACAAACCTTCCTGGTCTGACAATTAAAATCAATATGCAGCCGAGCAAACAAAAACTAGAATTGGAAGCAAGTGTTTCATTTGATTTAGACTACGGCGGCTGGGCTCCTGACTATCAAGACCCCATCACATTTTTAGAAATTTTCACCTCTGACAGCTATTACAATCAATCAAATTACAAGAATGAAGCGTATGATGAGCTTATTAACAAGGCTCGTCAAACACAAGACCAAACCGAGCGTTGGAATATATTGATTGAAGCCGAAAAACTTTTGATGGAATCGGCAACAATTGGGCCTATTTATCAAGTAGGTTTAGCCCGCTTAACAAAACCATATGTGAAAGACCTTTACAGGCACCCATTTGGTACTGACATGAGCTTCAAATGGGCCTATATTGAAGAATAAATAATTAAGCAAAAATAAACCTTCCAGCTTGCAAACTGGAAGGTTTATTTAATTTTGTCATCCTGCCTATACAAACAGAAATGAATATACCAGGAGAAACAATAATTGAATGGCACTTGCAGCTAAAAGAGGGGAAATAGCCGGAAACTCTATGTCTTCCACATATTCGGACTGCCGGTCAAGCTCTGTGGCATATTGACCCAATTTTGTCATGCGATTCGTAAAACGTTTAAAGCTAAATATCAATCCATTAAAAAATCCGCCCTGTATCACAAATAAACTCGCGCTTATAAGCAATAAGATTAGTGAAATAAGAAACCATTTATCTAATAAACCGGCAAAGGTTGGGGCCGAACTAAAAGTATTGATTAGTACGGCTAAAACGATGGAAAAGAGGATTATATAACAGGTTAACCGTGTATTTTTTTTCATTATATTACCTTCCTTCCAAATGATTTATGTCCGTGATTTTTCTGAAAACTGCTCTGAATATTGTCTAAATTCTTCGTCAGTACACGCTACCCAGTGACCCGGTTTGACTTCACGAAGTTTCTCTGAATCGCGATTAACGCTAAAATAAGCATCCTCATCGAACTTAATGCGCCGGCGCTCTCGTTCCGCATGGGGATCCGGTAATGGAACCGCTGATAATAGCGATTTTGTGTATGAATGAATCGGATTGTTATACAGTTCATGGCTTTCGGCCAGTTCTACTATACGTCCCCGATACATAACGCCAATCCGATCGCTGATATATTTCACCATAGACAAATCATGGGCTATAAATAAATACGTTAATCCTTTCTCCTTTTGAAGCTTCTTTAACAGATTGACAATTTGCGCTTGTATTGAAACATCCAATGCGGAAATCGGCTCATCAGCTATGATAAACTCCGGTTCAACCGCAAGAGCCCGGGCAATACCAATCCGTTGCCTTTGTCCTCCGCTAAATTCATGAGGATAACGATTAGCATGCTCCTTACTGAGACCTACTGTTTCCAGTAATTCAAATACTTTCTCCTCGCGCTCCTTTTCCGGGACACCGTGAATCTGTAAACCTTCACCAATAATGTCTCTTACTTTCATGCGCGGATTAAGGGAGGAATAAGGATCTTGAAAGATCATTTGTATTTTTCTATTAAAATGAAGTGCGGCTTCACTTTTTTTAATAGTATGTATATCTTGCCCATCATAAAGAATTTGACCGTCGGTTGACTGATGCAATCGAATAATCGAACGGCCCGTCGTTGATTTGCCGCAGCCGGATTCACCGACTAATCCGAAAATCTCTCCTTTAAAAATATCAAAACTTATGCCATCTACAGCTTTTATAACATCATTTTTATTGAGCTTAAAATGTTGTTTTAAATTTTTCACTTCTAATAATTTTGCAGGCGGCTTAGAATTATCCAAACGTAGATTAGCCTTCCTGTTCTTTTGAATAGTTGGTTTTTCTATTTTCGGCGCCTGTTCGTGCAAAAGCCATGTAGCTGCATAGTGGGTTTCTGAAACTTTAAACATCGGAGGCGCTTCAATAAAATCTATTTTCAAAGCCTGTGCGTTTCGTTCTGCAAAAGCATCTCCTTTGGGAGGATACAACAAATTCGGCGGACTGCCAGGAATGGTATATAAAGATTCATCGGATGTTTCAAGGTTCGGCATAGCTGCTAACAAGCCCCACGTATATGGGTGTCTTGCATCATAAAACACCTCATCTGCTGTACCGATTTCAATCATTCCCCCTGCGTACATGACGGCCACTCGATCGGCCATCTTGGCTACCACTCCTAAATCATGTGTAATAAAAATGATTGATAAGTCCATTTTCTTCTGCAAATCTTGCAGCAACTCTAAAATCTGAGATTGAATCGAAACGTCCAGTGCCGTTGTCGGTTCATCAGCAATCAGTATTTTCGGGTTACTTGCTAAAGCAATCGCAATGACAATACGCTGACGCATACCGCCTGAAAATTGATGCGGGTATTGTTTAAGTCGTGCTTCTGTTTGAGAAATTCCAACAAGCTGCAATAATTCCGCTGCCCGTCTTCTCGCTTCGCGAATATTCATTTTTTGGTGTTTGCGCAAATTCTCGATAATTTGAGAACCGATTGTCATCGTCGGATTCAACGCTGTCATAGGGTCTTGAAATACCATCGAGATGCCCGCCCCCCGTACTTTTTGCATTTCTTTCTCTGTCAATGTTGTTAAATCTTTTCCCTCGAAAAGGATTTCTCCCGATTTAATACGTGTATTTGATGCGGGATTTAAGCGCATTAATGTTTTGGCTGTCACTGATTTTCCAGACCCGGATTCACCGACAATCGCCAATACCTCACCCTTTTTCAACGAAAAGGATACACCTCTGACAGCCTGGACCTCACCGGCATATGTATCGAATGAAACATGCAAGTTTTTCACTTCCAAAATATTCTCCATTGTTCAATCATCCTCCTACTTACGCATTTTCGGATCAAAGGCATCGCGAAGGCCATCACCTAATAAATTGAAACTAATCATGATAAAACTGATGACGATAGACGAAGCGACCATGCCATGCGGGTATATTCGTATCAGTTTGTACGAACCATTTACGATTGTTCCCAATGAAGCTGTTGGCGGCTGTAAGCCTAATCCTATAAAGCTCAGCAATGCTTCCGTAAAAATAGCGCCCGGAATAGTGAATGTTGTCGCTACAATAATTGGACCAAGTATATTCGGCAGTATATGTCTCCAAATTAAACGTTGGTTGCTGGCACCTAATGTTCTTGAAGCAAGAATAAATTCCTGTCCCTTTAATTTTAATGTCTGCCCCCGAACAATCCTTGCCATTCCAATCCACCCGGCGATCACCATAGCAAGTGTAATGGACATAATTCCTGGTTTTAAAACCAGAATTAACATGATATTAATAATCAGACCTGGAATACCAACGAGAATCTCAACAAAGCGTTGCATGACATTATCTAAACGTCCCCCATAAAATCCAGAAACAGAGCCATAAATAACACCAATCATCAAGTCGATTGTAGTTGCTAAAAAAGCAATGTACAGGGAGATTCTTGTCCCTTCCCAAATTCTCGTCCAGTAATCACGGCCCAGTTCGTCTGTACCAAACCAAAAGTATTCATCAACCCCTTTTTCCTCATATTTATTGATACCTCGTATATCAACACCGTCAAAAGGTAAAAAAGGAATGTTCTCAAGTCCCTGTATACGCGGCGGGAAATTTGCCCGGTGCAAATCTTGATCGTCCACTCCATGGCTGTTCATAAACGGACCAAAAATCGCTAAAAAAATGATAAGCAAAATAATAAACAAACCGACGAGGGCCCCTTTATTTTTTCGCAAGCGAATCCAAGCATCTCTCCAAAATGACTGTGTTTCCCCCTGAATGAGCTCCTGTTTATTCGGACGCTCTTCGGCTAGCTGGAATAAATCATGAGAATATTGTTTTTGAAAATTATTTTTCCCCATTTTTCCCACCTCCAGCTAAGCGAATTCTCGGATCAATCAAACCGTATAAAATATCAACAACTAATACTACTCCAATAAAAAGTACCGCATAAAAAATGGTCGTACCCATAATGACCGGATAGTCATTCGACAAAATCGAAGATACAAATTGCTCCCCTAGCCCAGGTACACTAAAAATCTTTTCAATCACAAGCGAACCGGTCATCATACTTACCACAAGCGGACCGATTATTGTGACGATCGGAATCAATGCATTCCGAAATCCATGCTTTATAATAATCGATACATTCGACAAACCCTTTGCTTTAGCCGTTGTAATATATTCCTGTCCGAATACATCAAGCATTTCCATACGCGTATATCTTGCGATGGTAGCGATAACACCTACAGATAAAGCAATTGTCGGCATGATTGAATACTCGAACCCTCCCCAAAAAGCGATTGGCAGCCACTGCAATTTAACGCCGATCCAATATTGCAAAAATGCGGCAAATACAAAGGAAGGTATGGAAATTCCAAGTACCGAGATGAGCATTGCACTATAATCAATGATGCTGTTATGGCGCAGTGCAGCAATGACCCCTAACAATAAGCCGATGACTGTTCCGACAATAATGGCCTGTATACCAAGTACAGCAGAGGCCCCTATTCGCTCACTGATAATTTTAGTAACAGGACGATTATCCAGTTGGAAGCTAACACCCAAATCACCTTGCACCAAATTTTTCAAATACGTTACGTATCGTACAGCTACAGGTTGATCTAATCCGTATTTTTCATATAAAAGTTCTTTTTGCGCCAAAGGCATTCTTTGGTCATTAAATGGTGAACCCGGAAGTGTTTCCATTAGTACAAATGAAAGCGAAATAATAATAAATAATGTAACAAACATATATCCGATTCTCTCGAAAATATAGCGCAGCATTTCCAACACCCCAATCTAGTAAATTCTGAATCTGGTACACATTCTTGTTCTAGAATTCCCCACCTCCACTTACTGAATTTACTTGCAAGTTTCATGCCAACTATGTAAAATAACCAAATAGAACAAAATATTTCTGAAAATTCAGAACAAAACTCGTATTTAGATATTTTAAGATTCACTAAAAAAATTACTTGGATAGCTTTACAGTGGATTCATTATATTACATTGCATCACTAATAAAGGAGGTACTTTTTATGGAGCTTATGCTACATCAAAAACAAGAAATGAAAATGTTAATGACAACACAGTTAAGACAGTCGATTGAACTATTGCAATATTCCTCACAAGAGTTGGAACAGTTTATTCGCCAGCAGGAGTTGGAAAATCCACTAATAGATTTAGAAAATAGTAATGAGATTCACCGCTATTTTTACGAAAAATCAAATATACGCGTGCATTCTTTTCAAGGAGAATTCAACTTTACGCAACCATATATAAATAATTTTCGAGATGATCTGTTTGAATTAGTCAAATGTACGTTTCCCGATTGCCAAACGCAAAAATTACTGCAACAAATCATCTATAACTTAGATGATTTCGGTTATTTGTGTTTAGATGAAGCAGAGTTAACTGCCATTTCTTTTACCCTACTGGAAATTGAGAAAGGCATCCATTTACTGCAACAAATTGGTCCTATTGGTGTCGGTGCTCGTAATCTGAAAGAATGTTTACTTCTCCAAATACAATATATCTATCCCGAAGAAAAATTAGCTAGAACTTTAGTTGAACATTATTTGCCTTTGCTAGCTGAACAAAAATGGCTAGCGATTGCATCAAAGATGAATCTCTCCTTAACTAAGGTTAAAGAACTATATCAATTTATAAAATGTTTAAATCCAAGGCCATGCGACACTCCTGATTCACATCCTATTAATCCTGTCATCCCAGATATCATTACAGAAAAGAAAGATGGGGACATTCATTTTCATCTTAACGATTGGTATCTCCCCAAAATTAAATTAAATGATTATTATTCTGCTTTTTATACAACGAAATGTGAGACTTCCAAATATATTCAGCAGCACTATAGAAACTATGAATGGCTTTTAAGTAGCATCGAACAGAGGCGTAACACTATTATCAAAATTATGGAAGTCATTATCAAAAAGCAAGAAGCATTCTTTCATCACGGCTTTCTGTTTTTACAGCCACTTTTGTTAAAAGAAGTAGCTGCAACAATAGGTATGCATGAATCAACTGTTAGTAGAGCGACCAAAAACAAAATGATTCAAACCCCTTTTGGTACATTTAGTCTCCGGACCTTATTTTCAACAAAATTAGACATTTCTAACGGAGAAAGCGTTTCTCAAACAAAAGTAAAGGCACTACTCCAACAAATCATCGCAAGTGAGAATAAAGCGAAGCCGTATTCCGATCAAAAGATAGTAGATTATTTAAACGCTGAAAAAGGGATTAAAGTCTCCAGACGAACCATTAACAAATATCGTGATGAATTAAAGATTCCTTCCGCTTTTGAGAGAAAAGTAATTCCAATAGAGTAGTATAAACTCGGACATTATATACGGTGTCTAAAAAATTATACATATCAAAAATATTAGACACTTCAGAAAGGTGTTGGTAGCAGATGAATCAAGATTTGCTTTACAAGCTAATTGAAAAAAACTTTATTTTTGTAGCCTCCCCCATCAATAGCAAGATCACAAAAAAAATTTCTCAAACAAATTCGAAACAAAAAGTATTTATGCTCGAGAAAGAAAAGCCATTTTTCATCGAACAAACCACAGAAGAAGATACATATCATTGCATTCCTTGCGCAGTCGTTTCGATAACGGATTCGATTTCTGAAATACTAACTGAATTGACGCGCTATCCATATGTGTTGTTTACCAACTTAGACAGCGAATATATAGGCTATACAACGTATCATTCCTTTTATCACAAGCTATTGTGTGAATACGAACAAATGGATGCTTACCTGAATGCGATTTTAAATACCATCGAAGGCTCTTGTATCGTTATCAATCAGCAACAAGATGTACTTTATTGGACATATGGTGCAGAAAAAATATTCTCTTTAGAAAAACAAGAAATTGTCGGTAAGCCGATTACCGATTTTTTCAGTACAGATCGTCTTGAAATATTAAATACATTAAAAGGATCTTCTGTTCATCAACTGCAGCATCACGCACGAGAAGATTTAGTTGTGCTCATTAACTCCAATCCGGTATATGATCAAGATGAAATCATTGGTGCTGTTGTATTTGAAACGGATATCACCAATCAAATAAGGTTAAACAATAAACTATACACAACTTCGGAAAAGCTATTTAATTTGGAGAAAGAAGTAAGAAAAACTCAGGATACACCAGATCCCTTTGCAAAGGTAAAAGGGGGCAGCCCGGCATTAGTTAAAACGATTGAACTAGCGAAAAAGGCTGCTGCAACAGATGCAAATATTCTGATTTATGGAGAAAGCGGAGTCGGTAAGGAATTATTCGCGAAATCTATTCATGATAAACGCGAAAATGAAAATGCTCCTTTTGTTGCCATTAACTGTGGCGCAATTCCCAATAGCTTGTTTGAAAGTGAAATCTTCGGCTATGAAAAAGGAGCATTTTCCGGCGCCAATCAAAAAGGGAAAAAAGGGAAAGTAGAACTAGCTAATAAGGGTACATTATTTTTAGACGAAATAGGTGAGATGCCGCTTGAGATGCAGGTTAAATTTTTGCGTATATTACAGGAAAAGAAATTTTATCCCGTTGGCGGCACAAAGGAAATAGAAGTAGACTTCCGTATTATGGCCGCCACCAACCGCGATTTAAAAGAGCTGGTAGCAGAAGGGAAATTCCGTGAGGATTTGTACTACCGTCTGAATGTCGTCAACATTGTTGTTCCGCCGTTAAGAGAGCGTTTTGAAGATATTATCGAACTCACTCATTATTTCCTGTATGAAATCTCGATTAAATATAACCGTCCGATTCATGGCATTTCTAAAGATGTGATGGAAGCTTTACTTCACTATTCATGGCCGGGAAATATTCGCGAGCTGAAAAATACGATAGAAAGACTTGTCGTATTTTCTGAAAATGGCAATATTAAGCACGAAGATTTACCGTTTGAAACAGAAAAAGGAACAGTGACGAACCACATAATAGGCGGACAAATGTCATTAAGTGAACGTCTACAAGAGCATGAAAAAGATATTATTTTAACAGAGCTAAAAAAAGTAAACGGCAATAAAATTGCCTGTGCTAAAAACTTAGATATATCGCGTGCTACATTATATAATCGTATGAATAAATTGGGCATAAAAACATAATGTTTTTATAGAATAATAAAAGGTATGCATATATAAATTGATTATTCTGCATACCTTTACATTAATTACTTTTTCCGTTTTGATAGACGACCTAATATAAATGCACCTGCTCCAACACCTAGTAAAGTATTTGTTTTTTTATTAAATACTTGTTTTGTCACCAGGGTTATATTTTGAGGACGCTCAGCCAGTCGTCTCATGAAATATCCGTACCAATCATGCCCAAATGGTAAATACGTACAGAAGTTATAACCTTCTTTTGCTAAACTTAATTGCATTTCTTTACGAAATCCGTAAAGCATTTGAAATTCAAATTTGTCATTAGGAATATTATGTTGCTTAACAAACTTTTTAACGTGGTTAATGATGTTATGATCATGTGTTGCAATGGATGTGAATTTACCATGCAGCAAATGATATTCAATTAATTCGATAAATTTTTTATCGATTTCTGCTTTTGATTGATAGGCGACAGCTGAGCTTTCTTTATATGCACCTTTAACAATGCGTAAGCGGAAATTTTTATAGTATTCAATATTTTGTTCAGATTCAAAGAAATAAGCTTGAATAACTGTCCCAATATTGTTGTATTGTTCGCTTAATTCTTCCAATAATTTAAAAGATACATGAAGGCGATCATAGTTTTCCATGTCGAAATTAACGAAAATGCCATATGAATAGGCTAATGCAACAATCTCTTTCAAATTTTCATAGCAAAATTGATAGTCTATATCCAGGCCGAGTTGGGATGGTTTCAGTGAAATATGTGCATCAACTTGTTCTTTTTGTATACATTCAATAATTTTTAATATTTGATTTTTAGCCTTTATTGCTTCTGACTTTTCAAAAACAAATTCCCCCAAATTATCTACTGTACAAGAAATCCCCTGTTGATTTAATTCTTTAATACTCGCAATCGCCTCTTCGATATTTGTGCCTGCAACTACAGATTGCGCCCCTAACTTCAATCCATATTTTTGCGCTGCCGCGTTTAACGTTTGATTCTCAGAAAGTGCCATAAAAAAAGATTTAAGTACCATATTACCCATCCTCCATATGTATAAAATTTAATTGCCACTTTGATGTGAGTATATAGGAAATATATTGAAAAGGAAACTTATTTTTTTGATTTTTCCGATTACAACAAGAAAATTGATGGCTTTTAAAAGGAGGTTTATTTGATTAAAGATAAAAAAACATTTAATAAATGAATAATTATACATTCACTTTGCATTAAATTTAAATTAAAAAGATATGCATTATTTTTTTGCACCCAAGGGAGGATGAAGAAGTGAAGGTGGTTAACGTGGTGTTTATGTATGGCTCCTTCTTTGTCTGGCGGCAGAATGAAAATTGTATGAAGCGCTGTTTGAAGTTCCTGCACAAAACAAAGAAGGACCAGTGATTTTTCTTATTTTCGTTTTAGTCGATATTGTAACCCCTGCCGATGAATTCCTAGAGCCTTAGCAGTTTTAGAGATGTTACCGTTATTTAACTGCAGCGCATATGAAATGTAGTTATCTTCCACTGCACGTAAATACTCATCTAACGGTCTCAACTCTTGCTGACCATTAAAATGAAACAGATCCTGTGAATCTTTGGATAGTTTCTTTTCCTTTAATTTCCACTTAAAATAAGCTGGCAGCATTGACATGTCCACATACTCTTCAGCCGTTAAAAAGACACTGATATCATCTAATAACACTTCTAATTCTTTTAAATTCCCAGGCCAATCATATGCTAAAAAAACTTCTTGCACTTTTTTTGATAGACCTTTGACATGTATACCGTAATTGTTGCGACGACGAGCAAAGTAGTCATCCACAAATGGCATAATATCCTCGCGCCGTTCCCGTAATGGGGGCACTTGGATGGTCAGATTAGAAAACAAATAGTATAAGTTTTTTGATAATCTTCCTCGCTGAATAAGATCAATCGGATCCTTCCCGATACTCGCTATAAATATATGATTCTGTTCTTTATGCGAGTTAAGCAGTTCTGTAATACGTTCTTGTGCCGACATTGATAAATATTCAATTCGCTCAGCAAAAAAAGTATAGTTCTTGGATTCCTGAATATATTGCTCAATTTGCATGAGCAATGTCTCCTCATTCCGACGACAGATCAGCGTAATAAATCTTTCATTTTTGTCAGCCAATTCATGGTGAATTCCTTCTGCAATCATATCTTTACCTGTACCGGATTCACCTACTAACATGACAGGAATACGTCCAATGGCAGCGATTTTTGCTTGCTGGATTACCTGTTGCATCGATTTTGAAACCGCTGTGATAATATCAAATGTCAATGGGGCACCATAGCGGCTAAGTGGTCGGTCCATTAAAAACTCTTGCTGTGTGATATCACGGGCCAATTGTATTGCGATTTTTGTATGATCCTCTTGCACAAAAGGATAGTAGTCACTAATGATTGTGATTTCTTCACCTTTTTTATTCCAAAATGTTTGTTTAACATGGCGAATAGGGACACCGGTATGTAAAACTTTTTGCAGTAAATTTTGCTCCAGTTTGTAATCCAGTGATTCCGAAACGAATCGATGTGCAACATCCTGAATAGATTCACCAGTTAACTCCCTCATTTTTTTATTGTATATAATAACCTGCCCGCTATCATTTATTGCACATAGGCCTGTTTCAATTTGCTCTGCCATAAATTCGTATATTTCAATAATACTTGTGGGTTGCATATTATATTCAACTCCTTCTCACTAGGTATTTTAACACAAGTTTGTAATTTTCATATTTTTATATTTTTTCAAAAAATGTATTGATAAAAGCAAAATAATAATGCACAATTAAAATAACGAATTTTTCCAAATGCAATATAATATTGCATTCAATTAAAGGGGGATGTTTTAAATGATAAAATATCAACATGAGCCGTTTACAGATTTCAATACGGAAGAAAACCAATATGCATACAAGGAAGCTTTAAAAAGAGTGGAGGCTCAGCTAGGCGGAGACTACCCTTTGATTATTGGCGGAGAACGTATCACAACAGAAGAAAAAATCAGCTCCTATAATCCTGCTAATAAGTCTCAACTAATCGGACGAGTATCAAAGGCCAATAAGGAGCTAGCTGAAAAAGCGATCCAAGTAGCCAATGAAACATTTAAGACATGGAAAAAAGTAAAACCGGAAGTGCGTGCTGATGTATTATTTAAAGCAGCCGCTATTATCCGTCGACGTAAACATGAATTTTCTGCATTACTGACAAAAGAAGCCGGGAAACCATGGAACGAGGCAGATGTGGAAACAGCAGAGGCAATCGACTTTTTAGAGTATTACGGTCGCCAAATGCTGCTGTTGAAAGACGGTCAGCCCGTTGAAAGCCGCCCTGGTGAGTATAATCAATATCACTACATACCCCTTGGTGTTGGTATCGTCATTTCGCCATGGAACTTCCCATTTGCCATTATGGCAGGAACAACAGTAGCAGCTCTTGTTACAGGGAATACAGTATTATTAAAACCAGCATCTACTACGCCAGTTATTGCCTATAAATTTATTGAGGTACTTGAAGAGGCAGGACTTCCTTCGGGTGTTGTTAACTTTGTACCTGGGAATGGAGCGGAAGTTGGAGATTATTTAGTAGATCATCCATTAACACGTTTCATAAGCTTTACCGGATCAAGAGATGTAGGGTTACGCATTAATCAACGCGCTTCTGTACTGAATGATGGGCAAATTTGGATTAAACGAATTATTGCTGAAATGGGTGGAAAAGATACAATTGTTGTTGATAAAGAGGCGGATTTAGAGTTGGCGGCTCAATCAATTGTCAAATCCGCATTCGGCTTTTCAGGTCAAAAATGTTCTGCCTGTTCTCGAGTTGTTATCGTAAAAGATGTCTACAACGAAGTGGTAGACCGTGTAACCGAACTAACGAAAGCCATAACAATCGGAGATCCGACGGACTACTCAAATTTCATGGCATCAGTCATTGATCAACAGGCATATAAGAAAATTACAGAGTACATTGAAATAGGAAAAGGCGAAGGTCGACTCGTAGCAGGCGGAACAGCGAATGATACTGTCGGGTATTTCGTTGATCCAACAGTTTTTGTAGATGTTGATCCAGAAGCTCGTATCATGAAAGAAGAAATTTTCGGACCGGTTGTAGCTATTACAAAAGCGGACACTTTCGAAGAAGCCATTTCGATTGCTAATGATACAGA
Organism: Bacillus sp. (in: firmicutes); assembly: GCA_051893475.1. Lineage (GTDB taxonomy): Bacteria > Bacillota > Bacilli > Bacillales > DSM-1321 > Bacillus_AD. The sequence continues at coordinate 46,247 of JBJFHH010000175.1, forward strand.
ATACGGACTAACAGGAGCAGTCATTACGAATAATCGACTTAATCTTGAATATGCGCGTGAGGAGTTTCATGTAGGAAACCTCTACTTTAATCGCGGGTGTACAGGTGCTATTGTAGGCTATCAACCATTTGGCGGCTTCAATATGTCTGGAACAGATTCTAAAGCAGGCGGCCCTGATTATTTACAGCTTCACTTACAAGCTAAAACAACTTCCGAGATGTTATAATTGCATTGATTTTTATATATTGAAAAGCCTAGACAATACCACTGCCTAGGCTTTTCATGTATTCACCCTTTAATGCTAGTTCTGTTTTTTTCCACGCGCTACCTATTATGCATGCTCAATCTCTTTGTTACCGGCAGTTGTACCGGCAGCTGTATTCATCCATTTAAATTGACGATGACGGATTTTAAACAATGTAATCGCATCATAATACGTTTCCGGATTTTCTTTCATCTCCGCTAAAAGTGCTTGCTTCGCCTCAATTTCTTCTTCAGCTGTTTGGATACATGCTTGAAGATCTTGGACCGGCTGCTTGAAGAAGAATGCTAAATCACGATTAATTCCATTTTCAAAAATTTCATATTGCGTAAAGAACTTATTAATAACTGAGTTTGCTGTCTCCGTATATTCTTCGTTCTCGATAAATTTCTTATATTGATTATAAAGTGCTTTGTTTTGCGCAATTGCTCCGAGCAATTTGCCGGCACTTTTCAGTAAAAACTGAGATGGCGTATGACGCAGTAAAATATTTTCGCGTTCAATTTGCGCACCGCTTGTCATTCGACTAATATCTCGCTCCCAGTCATTCAAAATTCTGAAGTCACCGTCTAAATTCAGAACCTGTTCGTCATAAATTTTATTGAACGTGGCAGACATTTCATCTAAGTAATATTTACTTTCGATCAGTTCCTGTTTCGCATCTGAAATCCAATCTTGCATTGAGTCATACATTTTAGGCAATACGTTGCTTTGAATGTATTCCTGCAGTCGGCGGTTCATTTCATCGTTCAGTTCTAAATGAATCTTACGGAAATCGCTGTCTTCTTTTATAAAGCTCGCGCATTCTCGCAATATTTCCGGAATCCGTTTTGCCATTTCCTCTTTAATGTCTGCTTTCACGTAAACATATTTATTATAAATAGTATCCGCTAAAGCTTTTTCATGGTCCTTCAACTGATGAATCGCGGCGTTCATTTTAGAAACGATATCCTCATTCCAGACAATTTCTTCTTTATACTCATTTTCTTTCTCTACTCTATTTTTCAGGAAGAAAACGATTACTCTTTGTATAACTTGCAGAAGTTTGTATGAGCGAATTTCTTCTTTATTCGGTTTTTCAGCAAAAGAAGATAGCAGTTTTTGAACAGCTTCTTGCTGTCCCGCTACCGCATACTTAGATGAGAACGGTATAACATCTGATTCCGGGAAGTATTGCAGCACTTTTTCTGTTACATCTTCAACAAGCTTCATCGCTTCTTGCTTATTATAAATTGAATCAAGCTTTGTCAGCACAAAATTCAAGGAAATTGCCGGGTTCTTTTCGATAATTTGCTGTGCGAGATCGCGCTCCTGATCAGTAAAAGCATCTTCGGCATCCAAGACAAACAACAACTCATCAGCTAAAGGCAAATATTCCATCATTTCCGGATCGTTTCTGCGCACTCTGAATCCCGGAGTATCTGTAATCGACATACGGTATTTCTTCAAGATAGATGAAGGCATTGCCACATCAATCAACGCTCTTGAATGTACACCTAATTCTTCCGTAATTAATTGCTTAATATCAGGCACTACTGTATCCGTCTGCAATTCTTCATCCGCAACAATCGTAACTTGCGATACATTGCCATTTTTAATGCGAACTGTATTCGTTGTAGAATTCTCGAATAGATTTTCTTCTAAGATTGAATTAATAAATGCAGACTTGCCTGTTCCATTTACTCCTGCTACAAATACATTTGTATAGCTCAAATCCATAATTTCCTGAACGAGCCATCTAACTTTTGCACTAATTTCGATATCGTTTGTATTGGCCCACTTCGTCAAATCCTGGAATAAACGCAAACAGTCCTGCAAAATATCCGGATTCGTTGCGCAAGTCCATAAATTTTGCTTCGCTTGTTCAATCATTTCCTCACGAATAACAGATGGATAGAACTCATTCCACGTTAAGACAGCTGTACATACCCAGATAGTCTGAGAAGATCTTGTAATCGTCATCCAATTTTCCAGGAATTTCGGCATAAAACGAATGGATTCATCCAACTCGATTTTACCGGCAAGGCTGTCCTTAAATGAATCATAGTAAAGATTCGATAGTTGATTCCACGCCGTAGATTTTGAAACATCAATATTCTCGATAATATCATTGATTGTCTCAATCCAATTCACATATTTCTCATCATATTTATATTGATTCCAAAGAGCGGTCACCATTTTTTCAAAGCGAACCGAATCTACTGTATACAAATTCTCTAAAGCATAATGGAAATAAGAAGGTTCATGCGATTTTGCTTTCCCTTCATTTATATAATCGGTAAGCGTATCAAACCAATGAACATCTTCGGTACGCAATCCTTCGTTAAGTGCCAAGTCAATTGCATTATGATCATCATTATTTTGTTCAAAAAAGTATCGGGCAATATTTGTTACTTTTGGATAATCCGGATCTAATGTCACTGCTTGTTTTATATAATCAGTTGCTAAATCTTGCTTTTCCTCTTCAACATATATTTGAAATAGTTTAAGAGCGATTTCGGTATTCAATAAGTTATTCTCTGTTACAATGCTTTTGAATGTTTCAATCGCTGTTGGGTATAAATCCAATTCAAAATATGCATCTCCGACATTTTTCTTTGCCCAGGCACCAAGCTCATTAGATATGCTTTCCCACTTAAAAATGGCTGCTTCATAGTCTTGGTAGTGGAAATAAAGCTCCCCTTGTGCAAAGCGGATATTCGACAAATCGGCTAGTTCTTTTTTATTTTCTTCATGAAACATTTCACCAAGGATTTCAATAGGCAGCTTCCCTTTTTTACAATCCTTCAGCATTGTTTCGTAAAATGTCTTTTTACTTAAATGTTGATCTATATTCATGTAATCGCCTCACTTTCAATCATATCCAATTATGTAAAATCTTCACTTATTCTAAGTATAATTGAATATGTGTTAGCCCACATTATTATTTTAACAAACTTTCGTTAGGTTTTTATTGCGTTTTCTTTACATTAGCAATACAATTCCATACTCATTTACTAGTATTATGAAATATGCATACACTTCATGCCTAATCCATCTATAAAGCTGTACAAAAAATAAACCTTCTAACTAAGTAGAAGGCTATCTTATCATTGTACCGCTCGTAAATCTCCTTTTTCCAAAAAGAGTCCTTTCTTCCAAAGAACATATACTACGAACGAAGCCACACATAAAATACCGCTTAATAGAATAAAGCAAATTATTATAGACTGAAATGATACTAACTTTGTAAATAAAGTCAAGAGAAGTATTCTAAAAAACAATCCGATTAGCCGAATGACACTGTCTACCCTGCCAATATACATATTCGGTATATGCTCCATGATAAAAGTTTGTCGTGCCACTCGTGATCCGGCATTGCCTAAAGCCAAAAAAAACATAAGAAATAAAAACAGTGGAATATCCGCAAAGATAACCAAAGATATAGCGATTGTGTAACAGAACACACCGAATATCATCGTCTTCTCATTGCCTATTTTTTGTGAAATAACAGGAATCAGAAGACCTGCACAAACGGCTCCCAAACTATAAATCATATTCTCAGCTCCATACACCCATGCATCGGCATTAAGCACCTCCTGCAAATAAACAGGAAACAAATAATTGGTAATCATAACACCAATAAACGGAAATGTCGTACATAGCAAGAAGAAAAACATAATTGGATATTTCCATAAATACACAAATCCGACGATAGTTTTCTTCTGGTGAGTTACCATCTCTGCAGATGCTTCTGTTTGTATTTGTTTTATCGACTTCACCTTCAGAAAAAATACAATCGCTATCAAATAAGTCAATGCATTCATTGATAATAGCCATTGAAGATCGACACTCATCATTACGATACTTGCAATTCCTCCAGCGATCATACTAGCTATTTGTCCTTGTACTTCCATTGCGCCATTCAATGTTTTATAATATTGCTTCTCGAAACATTCCTGCGAGAAGGCGAACATTGTCGGATAAAATATTGTGTAGTATAGACTCCCCGTCACATAAACCACTATATAATGCCACATATCATATGTGTGATTCATGAACCCAAGAATCGAGAAACTTAACATAATCACCAAGCCGACTGATTCACCGACCACCAGCAGTTTCTTTCTTGAAAATCTGTCAATTAGCCCTCCTATGAGCGGTGTCACTACAAAGTTAAAGATTGTCATCCCTAACGTTAGATATCCAAAAATCTGATTGCCGCCAGGTGAAGAAATGAGCAGCCATGGTATAGCTATCATTGTTATCCCTAATCCGATTGAAGACGCAATATTTGCCGCTAATAAATAACGAAAACGGACATCGGTATATAATGATGTTCCCGCTGTTTTTGACTTTGTTCCTTTGTTCATATTAAACCCCTCCTGCAATCATCATAAAATGATTCAGTAATGCAGAAAACGGGCAATATACGCAAACCAATCTAAAACTTTGTGCTGTCTCTTCTCAGTCTAAAGATGTAGATAATCATTCACAGATGCCATTCTTAATTGCATAAAGTGCCGCTTGCGTGCGGTCATGAAGCTGAAGTTTAGCCAACAAATTGGAAACATGTGTTTTTACCGTCTTTTCCGTAATCTGAAGTGAAGCGGCGATCTCCTTATTGCTTTTCCCTTTTGTAATTTCTTTAAGGACTTCCTTTTCCCTCGCTGTTAATGGTTCAACAATAGGAGCACTTTCTTTTTTCTGCAAATGACTTAGCAATTCGCTTGTCACCTTCGCATCAAGCATTTTGATTCCGGCGGCAAGTTGAACAATAGCCTCTGCCAGTTTTTCCGGATCGCTTTCCTTTAGCTGATATCCGCTAGCACCTGCTTCTAATGCCGGAATAACATGCTCTTGATCCGAGAAGCTCGTCAAAATCATTATTTTCATCTCCGGATGTTCACGATGAATGATCCTTGTAGCACTTACCCCATCCAATTCAGGCATATTTAAATCCATTATTACCACATCCGGATTAAGCTCTTTTGCCAGCTTAATCACTTCTAAACCATTTTTTGCTTCTCCGACAACCTTAAAACCTTCCTTTATTTCCAAAAATGCCGCTAATCCTTTTCTGACAATCGGATGGTCATCAGCGATCAATAACGAAATCTCCATAATTCCCTCCTAGAATCGGCAATGAAACAGAAATTTCTGTACCTTCTCCGATTGCCGACTGAATACTCATTGTTCCATTTATTTTCTTGGCACGATTGATCATATTTTGAAGGCCAAAAGACGGCAGCTCCACATTCGGATTAAAATGAAAACCTCTGCCTTCGTCTATTATTTTTATTGTAAGCTGGTCTCCTGCCATAAAACATACTAATTTAATAACAGAAGCACCTGAGTGTTTGTCACAATTGTTGATTGCTTCCTGCGCTATTCTCCAGATTTCTTGTTCGATCTCCGCAGGGAAAGTTATTTCCGCTTGTAGATCGGTGTCTACTGTCAGGCCAAGCATTTCTGCATAGCTTTGTATTGCACACATTAATCCTTTCTCCAATACTTGTGGCCGCAGCTGCCAAATGAGCGACTTCATCTCTGACTGTGCCGTTTGGGCAATGTCGGCTATATCGCTAAATAATTGCTTTGCTTGCTTTTCCTGACTGACAGAAGCCCCTGTTTTTGCCATCAGATTCATGGAAAATAGCAATTGCTTAACGGAATCATGAAGTTCCTGCGCCAATCTGCTTCGTTCTTCTGTAATGGACGTTTGACGTTTTTCTTCTGTTAATCTTATTCTCTTAATCGCACTGCCAATTTGCAAAGCTACAGACTCGAGTAAAGCCAATTCTTCTTTCTTAAATAGTTTCTTGCTGGATAATGCTACATTCAAAATGCCGACAAATTCGTTACCTGACCGAAGCGCAACAGAAGCATGGTGGACTAGTCCGAACGTATCCCCATATTGATTGGTTACTGCATCGTGCAATCTTTTGCATTCTAAAACATTTACCGCTTTTTTTAGACGTCCATCATGGAACCTTTCAATACAATAGCATTCCTGTCCGCACATCGGTCTGAATTCTTCATTTTGCAAACCGGGCGGCAAATTGACTGAAGCTTCTAATTGAAGCTCTTGTTGTGCATTCAATAAAAATATCCACCCGCTTTGCAAACGCAGCACCTTTAACAACCGATTTAACGCGCCCTGTAAAATAAGCGGTAAATGAATGCCTTGATTCAACATTTCTGCTATATCTTTTAAAAGCAATA
>JBJFHH010000175.1:52812-94401 GCA_051893475.1 Bacillus sp. (in: firmicutes)
CAGTTGTATCAAAAATCGTTACAAGCAAGAAAGAAAAAATAACTGCATATAAGCTGTTTGAAATAACTCCACCGAAATCCAAATCAAAGAAAGTTGGTGCTGGAGGAGTCGATACAATACCATCGAATTGAAGCATTCCGCAGAAATAACCGATAACTGCAGTAATAATCATCCCTATGAATAGAGCACCTTTTACGTTTCTAACCATCAATACTAATGTAATTAATAAGCCGGCAATCGACAATAGCGTAACAGGACTCGTTAAATCGCCAAGACCGATTAAATTCGCATCATTCGCTACAATGATTCCAGCATTTTTCAAACCTAAGAAAGCAATGAACAGACCAATACCAGATGAAATACCGTACTTCACTGTATCAGGAATAGCCTGTAACAGCATTTCTCGCAGCTTACTTACACTGATCACCAAAAATAAAATCCCTGCGACGAATACTGCTGCAAAAACCGTTTGATAGCTAACGCCTTGTGTAGCAACAACACTTGCAAAATAGGCATTTAATCCCATACCAGGAGCAATTGCTATCGGATATTTAGCAAAAAGACCCATAATTAATGTACCTGTTACGGCTGCAATAATAGTGGCCATAAATACTTGATCAAATGGAACTCCCGCACTTGAAAGAATTGCAGGGTTTACAACGACAATATATACCATTGTGAAAAAGGTCGTTAATCCTGCAACCACTTCTGTTTTAACGGTAGAACCATGTTTTTGAATTCCGAAAAACTGATTGAACAATCGTAAAACCTCCGATGTTTTTGAAAAAATAATGCCTGTCAAAAATACGAACTTTTTTAACGGACAAAGAATATAATATTCGTTTTGGAGAAAGAATTCAAGTGATTTTTTCTTTTTTTATCCCCTTATGTATTATTTTATATTTCCCTTACCTCCAAATTGTATACATACTCGCTCTAGAACATAAAAAAACCGTATGAACTATTCCTTCATACGGAGCTTAATTTGCTGCAATATTTTCTTTTCTAATCTGGAAACTTGCACCTGAGAAATCCCGAGCCGCTCTGCTACTTCCGCTTGTGTTTGATCCTTGAAATATCGCAGAAACACAATCAGCTTTTCGCGTTCGTCAAGCTCCTCAATCGCATCCTTCAATGCCATTTTCTCAAACCATTTCGTTTCATTATTGTCTGCAATTTGATCCAAGAGAGTAATCGGATCGCCATCATTTTCATATACTGTTTCATGTATGGAAGCTGGCTGTATACTGGCTTCCTGCGCAAAGACGACTTCTTCCGGAGATAGTTCCAAATATTCCGCAATTTCATTAACGGTCGGAACCCGTCCGTATGTCTTTGACAACTCTTCCTTCGCGCGCCTTATTTTATTCCCTTGCTCTTTAATGGAACGGCTTACCTTGACTGTACCATCATCTCTAATAAATCGCTGTATTTCTCCAATAATCATTGGAACAGCATACGTAGAAAATTTCACATCATATGATAAGTCAAACTTATCTACAGATTTCAATAATCCGATACAGCCTATTTGGAACAAATCCTCAGGCTCATATCCTCTATTTAAAAAGCGTTGAACAACAGACCATACAAGACGTAAGTTCATCTCTGCGATAGCTTCTCTTGCTTCTTGATCTCCATCTTGGCTGCGGCGTATCAAAGCCTTCACTTCATGGTCCTTTAACTGAACACTATTCGAATTCTTTTTAACCTCCACATCCATACGCATGTCTCCCTTAATTGCATATAGCCTTGCTATTTGTAACGTGTTTCTTCAACGTAACAATGGTTCCCTCGCCTTTATGAGAAATGATTTTCATTTCATCCATGAAATTCTCCATGATGGTAAAACCCATACCGGAGCGCTCCAGCTCAGGCTTTGTTGTAAACAGCGGCTGCTTTGCTTCATCGACGTTCTCGATGCCAACACCCTCATCTTTAATCGTTAACTCCACCACATTGTCCGTTAATGTAACATCTACATACACAATCCCGTTCGGATCGCTTTCATATCCGTGAATGATGGCATTCGTAACCGCCTCGGACACAACGGTTTTAATTTCCGTTAATTCATCCATCGTCGGATCCAGCTGCGCTACAAAAGCAGCAACTGTCACTCTCGCAAAAGACTCGTTTTGACTTAATGCGGAAAACTGCAGCGACATTGAATTTTTCATTTACGCAACCCCCAATCTTTTTAAAGCACTGTTTTCGGATGACTCCAGCCGGATTACTTTAAATAACCCTGATATTTCAAACAAACGCTTTATAGGAGGAGAGATTGCACAAACATACATTTCACCTTGCTGCTGCTTGATTTGCTTATAGCGCCCCAAAATCACGCCTAAACCTGAGCTGTCCATGAAGCGCAATGATTCCAGGTTTAAAACGAGATGTTTAATTGCTTTCTTTTCCATCACAGCCGTTACTTGCTGTTTCAATCGCTCTGCTGTGTGATGGTCCAGCTCCCCTTCCAATCGAATACAAAGGACGTCTCCTTTGATTTCTGTATTTATAGTAAGACTCAATCTGTACAGCTCCCTTCTGTATTGTGTATTGAGTCAATTCGATAGCAGATTGCCCGTTTCCTTCTATGTGACAAAACTAGTGGTTATTCGTATATTTACCTCACATTTCGCACTATTTGCCGCCGTGCATGAATAATCCCATTGATTTTTTAAACAATTGCCACCAGGAAGCTTGATCGACTGTCTCCTGTGCCACTATCGGAGACTTCACGATTGTCTTTCCATCTTTCGTTATATGAAGCGTACCTAATTGATCGCCTTTTTTCACCGGAGCAGGAACTGTTTTTTCTGCGGATATTTTAATGTCATATTTCTTAGTATCCTCACCCTTTTTCGTCAAAAGCGAGATTGGCTCACTAGTAACAGCTTTTACCTTTTTTTGCGTTCCCTTGCTGACGATTACATCCTTCAATTCCACGTCTTTTTTATATACTGGCTGTGTTGTGTACTGAGCAAAAGCAAAATCCAGCATTTTCGTCACCTGGGCATTCCTGCTTTTCGGTGTATCCGCTCCGAACACAACTGCGATGACGCGCATGTTTCCTTTTTGTGCGGTAGCCGTCAAACAATACTTCGCCTCATTGGTGAATCCTGTTTTCAACCCGTCAACTCCCGGATAAAACTTAACTAACCGATTCGTATTAACAAGCCAAAACTTTTTATCTGTATTCTCCCGCAAATAAGACTCGTAAGTACCTGTGTATTTCGTAATGTCCTTATACTTCAAAAGTTCTTTTGCCATCATCGCCATATCATAGGCTGTACTGTAATGATTTTCAGCCGGCAACCCTGTCGCATTTTGAAAATTAGTGTTTTCTAAACCGAGTGATTTAGCTTTTTGATTCATCTTTTCGACAAACGCTTCCTCCGAACCGGCAATGCGTTCTGCCATCGCTACGGAAGCATCATTTCCTGAACCGATGGCAATTCCTTGCAGCATCTGATTGGTTGTCATCTCCTCGCCCGGCTCCAAAAAGATTTGCGAACCGCCCATTGATGCTGCATATTCGCTTGTTCGGATTTTTTCATCCCACTTTAGTTCTCCTTTATCAATCGCCTCCATTATGAGCAGCATCGTCATAATTTTTGTCATACTTGCTGGTGATAATTGCTCATCCTGATTTTTCGAATAAAGTATCGCACCTGTATCTCTTTCAATTAAGATGGCAGATTTCGCTTCATCTGCTAGCTCGATCTCTTTTTCAGATGCCAAAACAGTCTGCAGCGGCAAGCTGCAAATCAGCAATGCTGCTATAAACATTGAAAATGATTGTTTTACCTTCAAGCCAAACCCTCCTATCTTTATAGTTGTATCATTTCCAAACATTATAGTTTTATACAAAAAATACCACTTATTTAGTGGTATTTTTCGCTCTTCTAAAAAATTAATTTTTAATAAAGAGAATTGCTATTAGCGAAGATTGAAAATCAATAAAAAAAGGATGACCGCTGTAGAACAGAGATCATCCTTACTAAAACTTACTTCGTTATATGTGTATAAATTAATGGCGGTGCTTCTACTTTATCAGAAGAAATCTTGATGCTTCTGTATAAAAGCTCCTTCACATTTTCAATATCTTCTTTGTTGCTATGAATGGTTAAAAGAGGCTCGCCTTTCTTCACTTGATCACCAATCTTTTTGTGGAGCACAAGACCTACAGCCAAATCGATCACCGAATCTTTTGTCGCTCTTCCTGCCCCAAGCATCATAGCTGCTGTACCGATTTCATCGGCAATCAGTTCTTTGACAAAGCCGTCTTCTTTCGCTAAAAGAGGAATTTGATAGTCGGCAGTCGGCAGCTGATCTGGTTGATCAACCACTGTCGCATCTCCTCCTTGAGCAGATAAAAACGTTTTAAAGACTTCAAGCGCTTTTCCATTGGCAATGACTTCCTCGAGCATTTTTCTCGCTTCTTCCAGTGTTTCCGCTTTTTTCGCCAGCACTACCATAAAGCTGCCGAGTGTTAAACATAGCTCTGTTAAGTCTGCCGGACCATTGCCCTGAAGCGTATCAATCGCTTCTTTCACTTCTAATGCATTTCCAATTGCCAATCCAAGCGGCTGACTCATATCAGAAATGACAGCCATCGTATTGCGGCCGACATTGTTTCCGATATTCACCATCGCTTGAGCTAGCTCAACAGCCTGTTCTGTTGTTTTCATGAATGCGCCCGCACCCGTTTTAACATCCAGTACAATCGCATCTGCTCCTGCTGCGATTTTTTTACTCATGATTGAGCTTGCAATCAGCGGAATGCTGTCCACCGTAGCCGTTACATCGCGCAATGCATACAGCTTCTTATCAGCCGGTGTCAGGTTTCCGGTTTGACCGATAACAGCTAGCTTATCATCATTTACTAGTTCGATAAATTTCTCTTTCGGAATTTCCACTGTAAATCCAGGAACTGACTCAAGCTTGTCGATGGTGCCGCCTGTGTGACCCAGACCGCGTCCGGACATTTTAGCTACCGGCACGCCGACTGCCGCTACAAGAGGGCCCAATACTAATGTCGTCGTATCGCCTACGCCGCCTGTGCTATGTTTATCAACTTTAATGCCTTCAATTTCATGCAAATCAATGATATCGCCCGAATGAACCATTGCCATTGTCAAATCCGCACGTTCTCTTTCCGTCATACCATTGAAATAAATCGCCATCAGCATAGCGCTCATTTGATAATCCGGAATTGTTCCGTTCGTATAGTTGTCGATTATGAATTGAATTTCTGACGTTGTTAACTCAAGATTTTCTCTCTTTTTCTCGATTAAGTCTACCATTCTCATTATGAATCCCCACCCATCAGCAACAAATTTTTATAGATTCTTGACTAATTCTTTTACATATAGAAGGAATGTACTTTTTACTTTTTCTGTCGTTTCAATAACTTCCTCGTGATTTAATGGCTGATCTAAAATGCCAGCTGCCATATTTGTTATGCAAGAAATACCCAATACTCGCATTGAAGAATGATTTGCAACAATAACCTCCGGCACTGTTGACATACCGACTGCATCTCCGCCCAATGTGCGAATCATGCGGATTTCAGCAGGTGTTTCATATGTCGGACCAGTCAGCCCAAAGTAAACACCCTCCTGGATTGCAATATTTAAGTCAGCAGCGACTGTTCTCGCTACTTGCTGGAATTCGTTATCATATGCTGATGACATATCTGGGAATCGAGGACCGAAGCGTTCATCGTTTGCACCGATTAATGGATTGCTCATGAAATTAATATGGTCTGTGATCAACATTAAGTCTCCAGGTGTGAACTCTTTATTTACGCCGCCTGCAGCATTTGTTACGATTAGTTTTTCCACGCCTAATAGCTTCATGACACGCACCGGGAATGTCACCTTATCCATTGAATATCCTTCGTAGTGGTGGAAACGGCCTTGCATCGCAATGACTGTTTTTCCTGATAATTGACCGATTACTAATTGACCGGCATGTCCGTGAACAGTGGAAACCGGGAAGTTAGGAATTTCGCTGTAAGGAATCGCAACAGCATTCTCAATTTCGTCTGCTAAAATTCCTAGTCCAGAACCTAAGATTAATCCGATTTCCGGAGTCGCTGTTATTTTCGATTGAATATATTGAGCTGATTGTTTTGCGCTTTCGTACATTTTTTATTTTCCCCTTTTATTTTAATAGTGATAAAAAGCTTTCACCGTGCTTCGGCATTGTTACATTAAAGTTTTCCGCTACTGTCGCCCCGATGTCAGCAAATGTATGTCTTAACGGCATTTCTGCAGGATTTTGCAATTTTTTGCTATAAACCAATAACGGAACGTATTCACGCGTGTGGTCTGTTCCGTGATGAACAGGATCATTTCCGTGATCGGCTGTTATGATTAATAAATCATCTTCTTTTAATTCCGCCAATACTTCCGTTAATCGTGCATCATATTCCTCTAATGCTTTACCGTATCCAATTGGATCTCTTCTATGTCCGAACATTGCATCGAAATCAACAAGGTTCAAAAAACTAAGTCCTGTAAAATCAGTATGAATTGTCTCCATCAATTTATCCATGCCATCCATGTTGGAAACAGTGCGCAATGATTTCGTTACACCTTCACCATCATAAATGTCGCTGATTTTACCGATTGCCAATACATCGTAACCCGCATCTTGCAGTTCATTCATGACTGTACGATCATACGGTTTTAATGCATAATCATGACGGTTAGCTGTTCTGACGAAATTCCCAGGTGTCCCTAAGAACGGACGAGCAATAACGCGACCAAGCATATATTCTTCACGCAATGTCATTTCACGTGCGATTTTGCAAATGTTATATAATTCTTCAAGAGGCACAATTTCTTCATGAGCGGCAATTTGGATAACAGAGTCTGCAGAAGTATAGACAATTAAAGCACCCGTTTTCATATGCTCTTCGCCAAGTTCGTCTAAAATGCCTGTTCCGCTTGCCGGTTTATTGCCAATCACTTTTCTTCCAGTTTTCTCTTCTAACTCGCGGATTAATTCATCCGGAAAACCATCCGGGAATACGCGGAATGGCGTTTCAATGTTAAGACCCATGATTTCCCAGTGACCTGTCATAGTATCTTTACCATTAGAAGCTTCCTGCATTTTTGTATAATAAGCCATCGGTTTTTCCGCCGGCTCAACTCCTGGAATTACTTCAATATTGCTAAGCCCCAATTGCCCCATATTCGGCATATGTAAACCTTTCATCTCTTCAGCGATATGAAGAAGCGTGTGAGCGCCTTCATCTCCGAATTCTTTTGCATCCGGAGCTTCGCCAATTCCTACTGAATCCATTACAATTAAGAACACACGCTTAAATGTATTATCTTTCTTCATTTATAAATCCTCCTGAAACATACACACTTCTTATTGATTTTCATCAACACTTCCCTAGCGAGGTCTTTAGAAGCGGTTTTATTTGAATGATAGTTTACCCTTTGAAAAAGCATTTACTCTTTATCACCTTAACAATTTCTATTATAGTCTGATGTCTGACTTCTTGAAAGTAGAAAATGACACTAAATTGATATTTTAGTTTCATCATTTTCTCTTATTTCCAATCTATTAAGCTCGCGGATGAAATTTCGAGTATACTTCCTTCAAACGCGTATTTGTAATATGGGTATAAATTTGCGTCGTTGAGATATCGGCATGTCCCAGCATTTCCTGAACGGAGCGCAAATCTGCTCCATTCATCAGCAAATGAGTCGCGAAAGAATGCCTTAATGTATGAGGCGTCAGCTCTTTCTGAATATTGGCTTCAGCCGCCAGCTTCTTAATGATTTTCCAATACCCTTGTCTGGACAAGCGATTGCCGTGATGGTTCAAGAAGAGAGCCTCTGTTTTATTTTTTTTGCTGACAAGCTCCGGTCTTGCTTTTTGCAAATATTCTTCCACTGCTTTCAGCGCTGTTTGCCCGATTGGAATGATTCGTTCTTTATTGCCTTTCCCGACACAGCGAACAAAGCCCATTGTACTATGTACATCATTGATATCCAAATTAATCAGCTCACTGACGCGCATTCCGGTCGCATACATAATTTCAATCATTGCACGATCGCGGAGGCCAAATGCGTCTTCCGCTTTAGCAGAATCCATGAATGCTTCCACTTCCTCCATCGTCAATACTTTCGGCAATGAGCGTTCCGGCTGCGGCGACTCCAGATGGACAGACGGGTCCTGTTCCGTTTGCTTATCCCGCAATAAAAACTGGTGAAAAGAACGAATCGATGCAATATGTCTCGCAATTGTTTTCGATGATTTCCCCTGATCTTTCAGTACTGCCAAAAAGCCAATAATCACAGGCCTTCTCACATCATTCCAGGAGGAGATTTGTTCGACACTTTTGACATATTTCATATATGATTTTAAATCTCTCTCATATGAAACAAGCGTATTTTGGGCCAATCCTTTTTCTACTGTTAAATAATGAATGAAATCTCTTAAACCATCTTCCATCACTTTTACTCCCCATTCAAATAAAAAAGCTTTAACCGATTAAACCATGACGAATTTACTTCTTCATCAACGCTTGATACTTTTATTGCTTGTCCGCCCGGTTCATCATATCGGTTATAATTTTGATATTCTTCATTTAACCATACCATCCCTATATAAAAAATGATGGTAAAGCTCACAAATAATAAAAATACCTTCATTGTATACCATATATTCTTCATAAATGATCTCATCGTTTTCCCTCCATAGGCATTCCTACTTCAATCTATGCCATTCGGCCGGAAAACTATACATGAAATTAATAAAAAAAAAGATGCTATGAAACCAGTAATAATATAGTATCATCACAAGGTTTTATATGCATCTCATCAACTAGTTTCTTCTGTTTCCTGTTTGCTTTGACAACGATGACAAATACCGTGAAATGTCAAACGATGATCTTTAATTTTAAAGTGCCATCTTTTTTCTACAATTACTTCAACGTCACCTAATAAATCTTCTTGAATTTCATCAACTGCACCGCATTCCATACATACAAGATGATGATGGAAATGGGCTGCACCTTCTTGTCGAAGATCATAACGTGAAACTCCATCGCCAAAATTGATTTTATCTACAATCTTTAGTTCTGTTAATAGTTCTAACGTTCTATATACAGTCGCCAAACCAATCTCCGGCGATTTTTCTTTTACAAGGAGATAAACATCTTCTGCACTCAAATGATCTTCCTCATGTTCCAATAATACTCGAACTGTTGCTTCCCTTTGAGGAGTTAGCTTGTAACTGGATGAGTGCAACTGTTTCTTGATTCTCTCAATTCTTTCTTCCATCTTTTCTCCTCCTTGCCACTGTCATATCCATTATAACAAATCGAGGAGCGCTGTCAAAATAGAATTATTATTTTTAAGGATAAATAAAGATTCTTTTATAATAATTATTATTAACTTATATTAACTATCAATAATTAGCTGACGATTGATTTCATGAGCGATGGTGAAAAATAAGCTTCTATAACTCCTGCTCCAACAATTAATAGGATACAAACAACAAATGACAGTACGTATTTCAGCAAAATCGGCTTAATCGGCTGACGAACTTGCTTCAAAAATACCCGGCTGATTAATTTCATGCTTAATGCCAACGACAATGTTGTAATGAAAATCATAATCGGTACTAATATAATATTTTGAGGCAATACAGCAACAAGTGCAATTTGAAACCCTTTCCAGCTCATTGCATTCACTAAAAATCCGACTGTAAATCCGACTACCATTCCTTTCAGGAACAATAAAATTAAAATGAGAGGAATGCCAATAATAGAAATACCCAAAATCCATATAAGTCCGATGTATTGAATATTGTGCTTAACACTTTCGGCAAACATCGCTGACGAAGCCGTTACCGTTCCCGTCTCTACTTCTCCAAAAAATCTCGTCAAATAATAGAGCAAATCTTCTTTTTGAGTGAAACTTAAACTGTTCACAATAATACTTCCACAAATGACGCCCATTAAAAACAAAACAATGATAAAAATATATAGTGAGGAATAATCACGGACATGGTTTTGTGCTGCGTTTTGAAACAACATTTTTTTCTTCATTTATCATTTCCTCCTATTATGAATTACTAGATTATATGTAAGACTCTTCTTTATATGACAAAAAGAAAAACCGTTACCGGTCCTTTTGGTGAGGCACATGCTCAAGAACGGGCAGTCAGCCTCAGATGATTACCTTCTTAAATATGTTACAAATCAATAGGGGCCATGCGGCAAAATCGAAAAGCGGAAGCGGCTCGTTCAGTCCCGACCAGCATAAGGCGAATCCGTTAATGAAACCCGCTCTTGGTTTCATAACCGAGGCGACTTATGACCTCGAGGGGCTAGCCGCTGCAGCTAGACAAAAAGTAAGATAGAACGGGGACTCATAAAAAGAATAATTGCTTTTTCCTGCAAACTAAAAAGAGCCCGAATCTCTTCGGGGCCTTATCAAAAAACTTACTTTTTATTCAAAGCTTCTCTCAGCTGCAAATATTGTATTGCATATGCTGTTTTCACATCATAGATTCGTTTCTCTTTTATGTACTGTAATGCTTCCTCTAACGTAATTTCCATAACCTCTACAAATTCATCTTCATCGCAAGCTGCTGCATTTTCTTTTTTCTTCAATTCCTCTGCTGTATATACATGCACAATTTCATCGGCGAATCCCGGAGATGTATAGAATGAAATCAAATGCTCCATTTTCCCGCTAATATAGCCTGTTTCCTCTTCTAACTCTCTGGCTGCTGTTACAGCCGGCTCTTCTCCCGGCTCTAATTTCCCGGCCGGAATTTCTACAAGAGATTGCTCTAATGCTTTTCGATATTGCTCCACCATGACAATTTTATTTTCATCGGTTACCGCTATGACCGCTACTGCTCCAGGATGCTTAATCAGCTCTCTTTTGCTCTGTTTTCCATTCGGAAGCTCAACATCATCCACTCGTAAAGAAAGCACCTTGCCGGAAAAAATTCGTTCTGTTTTAATCGTCTTTTCTTCAAATTTCTTCATTATGTACAACTCCTTATTCTAATTATTTCCTAAAGGTTCATACACTTTATCATACCAAATTTGGAGGTTATAAAATGAAAATTTATGTGGAGAAAAATAAGCTATTATTTATAGGGAAGTGTTGGGAAGTAAAACAGAAATTAAAAGAATACAATGCCCATTATGAGTATGTCCAGCAATGGATTGATGATTATGGCAAACCTATTGATTCACAAAAATGATGAACCTCCTATTATTGTTTTCCCTCACTTTCCTTTACAATAGTAAATAAAACAAATTTCATTAGAGGTGATCACAATGCTTAAAAGACGGTTGGGGAAATCAAATCTTTACGTTTCAGAAATGGGGCTCGGCTGCATGTCGCTTGGTCATGACGAAAATAAAGCTAGAGAAATCATCTTTACCGCTTTAGATCATGGCATTAATTATTTAGATACAGCTGATTTATACGACTTCGGGCTGAATGAAGAGTTTGTCGGCAATGCGGTCAAATCCGTTCGAAAAGATATAATTATCGCAACAAAAGCAGGCAACAAGTGGAATGATGACAAATCCGGCTGGAGCTGGGATGCCTCTAAAAAGCATATAAAAAAAGCCGTTAAAGAAAGCCTGCTCCGGCTACAAACTGATTATATCGACTTGTATCAGCTTCATGGCGGAACAATGGAAGACAATCATGATGAAGTGATAGAGACTTTTGAAGAATTGAAGAAAGAAGGAATTATTCGTTATTATGGGATTTCCTCTATTCGTCCGAATGTGATTTCAAGCTTTGCTTCGAAAGCCGATTTGACATCAGTCATGATGCAGTATAGCATGCTGGATCGTCGCCCGGAAGAATGGATGCCGCTTTTAAAGGAGCATGAAATCAGCATAATAGCAAGAGGTCCGATTGCCAAAGGCATTTTGAGTGACCGCGCACTTGCTCAAAAAGA
Source organism: Bacillus sp. (in: firmicutes) (assembly GCA_051893475.1). GTDB lineage: Bacteria > Bacillota > Bacilli > Bacillales > DSM-1321 > Bacillus_AD. The sequence goes on from JBJFHH010000175.1 coordinate 64,774, forward strand.
ACAATCCATTTTACAAAATGGCTATCTTACATATACGTATGAACAGCTGACCGAGCTGTTGTCTTCTCTAAAAGAAGCCTTTGCTTCACGTCCGATTGAGGAACTGGCATTCCAATATATCTTATCTCATGAAGAAGTGGGAGCTGTTATTCCCGGCGCCAGCTCAGGCGAACAAGTTTTGAAAAATATTAAAGCTGTCCAAAGTCAAAAGCTTTCGGCAGAGGAGCTGCAATTTTTGCGCTCGCTTACTATGGCCAATAAATATGAGCAGCATCGTTTATAACAACAAAAGCGGAACTTAGTTTATGTAGGTACTAACGTTCCGCTTCCTGCTTTTACTTAAAACTGCGCCAATCTTTCGTGTCTTCGCTTAACAGCTCAGCAAATGTTTTATTTTTTTCAGCTTCTCTTCGCGCTTCCGCTTTTTGTTTTTCTTCTAATTCTTTTTGCTTTTGCTGTTGCTGCTCTAATTCTTTTTGTTTATTTTTCAGTTGATTAACTAAATCTTGATTCAGTATATGGGAAAGTGTTAAAGATTCCTCTTGTTTCGCGGATTTTTGTTTTGATTGCGGTTTTTTCTTTTTCATACATATTCCTCCTTGCAATAACTATTATTATAGCATGGATACTATTGCCGCTTCCTCTAAATTTCCCGCAGCTCTTGCATGTATGAAGGGTTTCGTGGTCTGGATTTCGGAGTTATTCTTGTCTGTTTTAATTGATTGTCGGTCCGGCTGTATTCAAACGATTGGACACTATTTGCAATATTTTCGTATGTTCATTCAACCTATTTTCCGTATATTTAAATTGCCCCCTCATCTCAATAAGTATATGATCGATTTTCATTTCAAGCGCTGCTTGCATTTGGTTCATGTCTGACTTTACTTCAACACGCAAGCCTTCTATATCCGACTTTAGCTCTGTTCGTAGCTCCTGCATGTCCGACTTAAACTCTGCACGCAACTCCTGCATGTCCGACTTCAGCTCTTGCATATCTGAGCCAAGTCCATTCATTTTTTCTAATATTAGCTGTAATTCGGCGCTCATTTTTTCACCTCCCGTTTTTTGTATTATAGCATGTTAGCTGTTCATTCGTTTACTGATTTCATTATGTTACAATCAATAATAAGAATATGTATTTTAATAATCATTGGAGGTTTCCACTATGAAAAAAGGACTCCGTGCTTTGCTGATTTTTATTATTGCCGTTTTCAGTATTGGAACATACTTCACGAATACGCTTATGTTTATGAAAAGAAAACCTGCTTCATTCATCAAGGAACGGGAAATAAACGCGAAACGTTTGATTATGAACGATTTTGAAGCACTGCCTAAAACGGCTGTATTCGTGCAATCGCCTTTTGGCTATACGCTTGACTGTTTGTTTGTTCATCCAAATGATACGAAGCAATGGGTCATTTTTTGCCACGGCATTACAGAAAATAAAATGAATTCCGTAAAATACATGAATATCTTTCTTAAACGCGGTTTTAATGCCGTTATATACGACCATCGACGCCATGGTCAATCCGGCGGAAAAACAAGCAGTTACGGCTATTATGAAAAATATGATTTAAAAGCTGTTGTTGATGAATTGAAAAAACGAGAAGGATCAGATATCTCATTCGGCATTCACGGTGAATCAATGGGTGCAGCTACCGCTCTCTTGTATGGCGGTTCTATTCATGACGATGCTGCCTTTTATATTGCAGATTGCCCTTTTTCAACGTTTCGCGATCAATTAAGCTATCGCATTAAAAAGGATATGCACGTACCGGCATGGCTGATTATCCCGATTGGCGGTTTCTTTCTTAAAATTCGCGAAGGCTACCGCATTAAGGATGTGTCACCGCTGTCCGTGATTCAAAACATCGATAAACCGATTCTTTTCATTCATAGCGAAAATGATCCGTTCATTCCAGCAACAATGACAAAACAATTATTTGAAGCAAAAAGAGGAGCAAAACAGCTGTATATTGCTAAAAACGGAGCCCATGCCCAATCCTTTAATGAAAATCCGCAAGAATACGAGCATGCCATCGATACTTTTTTAAAGACATATTATTGATTCAGCAAACATAATAAATTGAAAATTGAGTTTTTAAGATATACGATAATAGTAAGATAGTCGAAAGGAGATTGCTTTATGTCTAAAGTTCAAATTAAAGTAAATGACAATGGGTCGCTCCGGATTACTGGCGATGTAGAATTAATTGATGCGGAAGGAAATGCTTTTCAAACAAAACCATCATTTTCATTATGCCGTTGCGGATTATCGGAAAACAAACCATTTTGCGACGGCAAGCATAAGGGGCAATTCCAATCTGTCGTTCGCGCTCCAAAAGAATAATCGTAAATAGAGCAGGACTATTTAAAACCTGCTCTATTTATGCAGATCTTACATCTATTACATCATCAAGTTTTATATAATGAACCTCTTCAAAACGATCGATGACGTTCAGCTTCCGCTTCCATTCATCAAAATAGTGAATATAACCAACCATTACATGATAGCGTTTCTGATCATAATAGGAAATGGCAACGAGCAGCTGATGCTCCATCGCTTCTGCTATCATATGGTTGATTTCCTCCGCTTGCTGCTCATCTAAAACGATACGCTCTTCATTCGCATCCTCCGCTGCCCATTCTCTCAGCATTTGCACATGCTCAGGCAGCATCATTGATACCCATTTTATTTTTCCGCGATCCTTTATCATATTATTTCTCCTTTATGCTTTATGTCCGCCTACCAGTCTGCTTCTATAGACCGCTGTTCCTGCTTCTGTATAGGAAACAGCTCGCAGCAAAGACTTAGAACCAAAACGTCCGCGAATGCGGTCTACTGTATATGCCAGCTCCCGTTTCTTCCATCGTTCCGGTTCAAAGAGTGTAAGCTGCATACAATCATCCTCTTCAACATTCGAAAGCGACACAGTAATTTGCCGTACAGTCTTTCCTTCGTAATTCTCCTGAAAAAGCTGCAAGCATATCTCATATAAATCCATCGTAATATTAGTCGGTGCTTCAATCGATCGGGCACGCAAAAATCCTCCGCCCCATTCATCTTTACTGTAGCCGATACCAAGACTTATTGTTCTTCCGGCTTTGCGACACGCCCGTGCTCTCCTCGCCACTTCCTCACACATCTCCAGTATTACTTGTTTAATTTCGTGCTCTGCTTTATAATCACGAAGCAAAATTTGCCCCTTGCTGAAGCTGATTTGCCCTTCCATCATTGGCGCGCCGACATCGGATAAATCAACACCCCAGGCATGATAATACAGCTGATTTCCCATCACACCGAACTTTTTTTCAAGCAGCTTCAAATTATAATTAGCTAACTGGCCAACAGTAAAAATCCCCATGCTATTCAATGTTTTCTCTACCCTTCTTCCGATTCCCCACATTTTGCTTAATGGTGAAATCGGCCATAATTTCGTTTTTACGTCTTCATATGTCCATTTCGCAATGCCTTTCCTTTTTGCCTCCAAATCCAGACATAGCTTAGCAAGCAGCATATTGGGTCCGATACCGATTGCACACGGGAGCTGAAATTCCCTTTCGATATCACTGCGAATTTTAGCCGCAATCTTCTCGGCGCTTCCCCATAAGGACAGCACACCATCAACACGCAAGAAACTTTCATCCACACTGTACGTGTGAATATCCTCTTTCGGAACATAACGATGAAATAAACGGGTTATCTCTGTTGAAATTCGCAAATACGTCGCCATCTTCGGCTCTTCCAAAACAATGCGTTCATCCTTCGGAATTTCAAACATGCGCGTGCCTGTTTTAACGCCGAATTCCGCTTTCATCAAAGGAGATGCTGCTAAAACAATACTTCCCTGCCGATTCTTATCACCTACAACAGCCAAATAGCAATTCAGTGGATCTAGCCCTTGCATCACTGCCGAACAGCTTGCATAAAAACTCTTCATATCCACACATAATATATGCTGATGAGGCAATTCGCTGTAATCCATAATACTCCCTCCACCAAAGAACGTATGTTCGTTTTATTGTTCCTTAATCATAACCGAATATACGTTCTCTTTCAATAGGGTTTTTTAACCACTAAAAACAAAACAAGCCGGTACAGGAAATTTCCCGCACCGACCTAAAATCAAATTTGTTTCACTAAATAAGCATATACATGATTGTTAATCATGATTTCCTTCTTATACATAAAACCGAGCCGTTCATACAAGCGGCGGGCTTTTTGATTATTTTCCTCCACATTTAACGAAACAGTCGAATAACCTAATTGGCTCGCCAAATCAACAGCGGCGTTTAACAGTTCAGTGCCGAAGCCTCTTCCGCTGAATTGAGGGTTCACGCTGACCGTGTCAATATAAAAATCATCTTCATCCGCTTCTTGATCAATAACCGGCACCTTGTCTGGATTCTTATTTTGCAGATGCGCAGCAATGGGCGCATCCAATTGTTGCGCATCCTTGCCATGATACGCAATCACAATTCCAACTGCTTGATTGTCGACACTTTTAATGAGGCAATTATGATAACTTAAACGGTTCATCTCTTGACAATAAAATGCTCCCAGCTGCTGCAAAACCTTTTGATCTTCATGTTCTCCAGTCAGCGCGTTCGCGATATCATGAATAGCGTCATAAATCAATACCGAAGCCTGTTCACGGTCAGTCTTAGTTGCCTTTCTTATCATTTTAAAACTCCTTCTCCATACTAATTGCAAATTTAATCCTACAGCTAATGTTTCACTACATTTATACCATCAATGGCTTTAAAAATCATTAAGAAGCCTGTTTTTGTGCCTTTTTCACATACTGCGCTTTCGGGCTGAACAACACAAGAACTGGCACCAGCAAAATAAAGAAACTTGATAGTTGGAATATGCTCGCAATCTCAAAGTAAGCCGCCAATACTCCGAATATGATGCCGCTCAATCCAATCCCAAGATCGATTGCCGAAAAGCTCATGCCATTGGCAATTCCTCTTCTGCTTGGCTCCGTAATAGATAAGCACCATGATTGCAATACCGGAAGAATCGAGCCATAGCCAATTCCGAGCAGCATTCCCGCAATGGCGACATGAAGACTATTATAAGAAAAAGAAAGCACCCATAATGATGCAAATGTTAAAAGCGAACAAAAAACAACAATATTACGCGGACCGTTACGATCAAACATTTTCCCGGTAATTGGACGGGAAAGCGTCGCGAATATAGCATTCACCAAATAAAACAGAAAGATATTCTCAATGCCTCTCTCATTGCCGAATATAACAATAAAAGAAACAATTGAACCATAGCCGAAAGCAGCCAATAAAGTTAATAGAGCCGGGAACCAGCATGCTTTTTCAATTAATGAATGCATATATGAAAACTTCATTTCCTCCCGTTTTGCTTTCGCCACAGATTCCGGCATTTGATAGAAAACGAAGCTTAACAATAACAGCGCAACCACCCCAAAAACCGCCGACACATATACCAACGCGTCGAAAGAAGCTTGTTCATATAAAATCAAACCAAGGCTGGGCGCGATAATCATCCCGAGTGTGATTGACAAGCCAAAATAGCCGGTGCCTTCCCCTAAACGGGAATTTGGAATTAAATCCACAGCAGCTGTACCATTTGCTGTCGTTGACCACCCCCAAGCAATGCCATGAATTAAGCGAAATGCAAGCAATATGACAATCACATTTGTCAAAGGGTACAGCAAAGTCATGAACAAGAGTGCAGCTGCACCAATGAGGACGAGCATTTTGCGGGCTTTAAATGCTAAAATAAATCCAATAAAAGGGCGGATAAAAACAGCACCCAAAGAAAAAAGAGCTGTCATAAGTCCTACCTCAAAAACAGAACCGCCAATAGACTTAATATAAGGCGGCAAAGTAGGAATCAGCATATGAAAGGACATAAATGTGAATAAATTGCCTAAAATCAGCATGATATAGGATTTTGTCCATAGTTTTTCTTTCTGTTCCACAGTAATCATTTTCTCCCACTCTCTCTATCTGTATTAAGAATCTAAAAATTCAAACTTACAAAATGGTAACATACTGCTAATAGAAAAGATACGACAATGTCTTAGTTTAGCTGTCGAATTACACAATAAAAACGAGAATGATTATCATTGAACCGTCCAGCTTGATGTACTAATATTTGAGATAGAGTAATGGAAACGCTTGCAAATTATACCTTATTAATATCATTACGCTAATTGATCTTATGGAGGGATTCAAATGACTCATGCCATTTTGGAAGTAAGAAAAGACATCCAAGAGTTTCTAAAAGATCCAAAGAAGCTGTACATTAACGGTAAATTTGTAGAAAGTGTATCTCAAAAAACATTTACGACACCTAACCCGGCCACCGGAGAAGTATTGGCTGAAGTTTATGAAGCAGATGCCGCTGACATTGACTTAGCCGTCAAAGCGGCAAGAGCGGCATTTGACAACGGACCATGGTCCAAAATGAGCGCCTCGCAAAGAAGCCGATTGATGTATAAACTGGCTGATATCATGGAAGAGCATAAAGATGCTCTTGCACAGCTGGAAACATTGGATAACGGTAAACCGATTACAGAAACAACCTATGCCGATGTTCCGCTAGCCATTGAACATATTCGATATTATGCAGGCTGGGCTACTAAAATTACTGGGCAAACCATCCCTGTTAGCGGCAACTATTTCAACTATACAAGACATGAAGCAGTCGGTGTCGTCGGACAAATCATCCCATGGAATTTCCCTCTGCTTATGGCAATGTGGAAACTCGGAGCAGCTCTGGCAACCGGCTGTACTATTGTGTTGAAACCGGCGGAACAAACGCCATTATCCGCACTGTATTTAGCGGAGTTAATTGAAGAAGCAGGCTTCCCGGCAGGGGTTATCAATATTGTGCCAGGCTTTGGTCCGACAGCGGGACAATCGCTTGTCGACCACCCTCAAGTAGATAAAATCGCCTTTACAGGATCAACAGTTGTCGGAAAATCGATTATGGCATCGGCCTCCAAAACATTAAAACGCGTAACACTAGAGTTGGGCGGAAAATCACCGAATATCATCTTGCCGGATGCTGATTTATCTAAAGCGATACCGGGGGCATTAAAAGGTGTTATGTTCAATCAAGGTCAAGTTTGCTGCGCCGGATCACGTGTCTTCATTCAAAAAAAACTGTATGATAATGTTGTTGCTGATATGGTTTCTCATGCAAAATCGATTAAACAGGGAGCTGGGCTTGACCCTTCCACACAAATCGGTCCGCTTGTATCCAGCAAACAGCAACAGCGGGTCATGAACTATATTGAAAAAGGTTTAGAAGAAGGAGCAGAAGTATTAACAGGCGGAGCAAACCCTAAAGAGCACGGCTATTTTGTCGAGCCGACTATTTTCAGTGCCGTAAACGATGAAATGACGATTGCCCGCGAGGAGATTTTCGGCCCTGTTATTGCTGCCATGCCTTTTGAAGATTTAGATGAAATTATCGAACGCGCCAATAATTCAGAATACGGATTGGCTGCCGGTCTATGGACAGAAAACATCTCAAAAGCGCATTATATTGCCAGCAAGCTGCGCGCCGGAACTGTATGGATCAACTGCTACAATGCATTCGATGCCGCTTCGCCATTCGGCGGCTATAAGCAATCCGGAATCGGCAGAGAAATGGGCTCCTATGCATTGAACAATTACACAGAAGTAAAAAGTGTCTGGGTAGGGATGTAATAAGAAAAACTATTACCGGCCCTCTTTGGTTGAAGCTGGAATTTTTTCAGTTCTTTAACTTTTTGTTTATGATTATATAACAACAATAAACATAACCATTCAAAGTAAAAGAGGCTCCAGAAAGTTAAACAATATTTTCTGGAGCCTCTCATTAGATTGTTCTTCGTTTAAATCGATAAACAAAATAAATAGCAACAATCAGCAATAGTATACAAATTCCATTTACAATCATGGTTTGCGAAGAAATACCGCTCGGTTGCGACTCGCGGATGCCTTGCATGCCTCCTTCTTCCATAGCGGGAGGGTTACCATTTTCTAAATCGGGCATCTCGCCATTAGCCATGTCAGGCGGACCTCCATTTGGCATCTCACCGTTTGCCATGTCAGGCGGACCTTCATTCGGCACTTCTCCATTTGCCATATTCGGTCGCTGAAAATCACCAAAACCGCTTTCTGTCTCAGATTCAACAACTAACTCGCCTGATAGCTGCTTTAAAATCGAGTCTGCCCTTTGGACAGCAAATTCGACTAAGCTATTTTCCCCTGACATTCCCTCTAAAAATTGCTCCGTCGTTGTAAATTTCGTTGGGTCCTGTTCTACATACGTCGTAAGCAAAGCGGTTAATTGATTCGTTATTTGGCTCATATTGCTTTCTGTAAAGAAGCTTTCTGCTATTTCCTCAAGATAGTCATAATATTGCTCACGATATTCATCAACCGAAAGCAGCGCATCTAATAACGGACGCTCCTCTAATGTCGTGCCGGAAACCGGATTGGTAATACTGAAGTTAATGCTGTTTTCATTAATTAAGCTTCCGCTCATCATGCCGCCGGGATTTCCAAGAGCCGGCTGATTTCCACCTGCTACAACAGCCTCTTCATCATTTGCTCTATTTCCCCGAACTTCAGTATTGTCTGGATTAGATGCAGGCTGAGCACCGCGTCCTCCCCCTCCGCCACCGAATCCGCCAAAAGACATATTATAATCCCACGGCAATATCGAAAAGATACCATCCTCTTCATACAAATAATAATTATGCTTCATGCTGCCCTGATAATGGTCCAAATTGACCAGTGCTGTATTAACGGCAAAATAACGGAGCATTTCATCCACATCCATGACTTCCTCTAAATCCCCGCCATTGTTAATAACATCCAGGAGCTTCATCATCTCAGACTGATCAGAGCTCGATTCATTCGTCTTCAAATTTAATCCTGTATAATCAGTAATATCGTCACTGATCCAAGCTAAATCGCTGCCGACACCATCCGGCTTATACAAATCTCCTGTCCCATCAGCGAAATGCTGCGCCAAAAACGTTTCCTCAATCGCTTCAACGCCTAAATACAAACCCCATTCCTGCCCGTTAATGGTCACATACATATAGGAATTCCCGGGAGTCGGGATTCCCATTGTGTCCATAAGCTGATATGATACATACTCGCGAGCAAGTGTAGAATCGGAATATTGATTATTTAAATTCAATTTCTTTAGCCCATATAGGTTTTTGGACTCGTCATAATAATCAAAATCAACTTTGAAGCTGTAGCGATCGGAATTTTCCATTTGCTCCACACTGCGCAATGTCATATTTCCCTTGATTCGAAACCCGACATCATTTACTTCTTTGCCATTGAACGTAACAGAAGCCCTGACCATTTTCTCCTCTGACGGATTGTCCAAAATATCCTGCAAATCTGCATCATCCAATGTAATTTCAATTTTCGAAACCTTTGATTGATTAAATACCGCCTCTGCATATGTAGCTTTTGTTTGAACAGATGTGACTTCCACTTTCGGCAGAAAAATAATAACTGCCGCCAGCAATGCCAGCATCAGTGCAATTGAAAGCACAATATACCGATTTTTCACCCATCAACACCCCGTTTAAAAAGCAATGATTCGTTTTATGCTGTAAAGTTGCCGTCATAGCTTAACATAACAGCAGATTGCACCCCGCTCATTTTGGTGAGCTCGTTTATAAATTGAGCCTCTTTTTCTTTCACTCGTACTTCGAAAATAATTTCCCGTTCACTTCCCGGCAGTACAGACTTTGTTTTCATCGAATATTTCTTGACGTTCTTAGCAATGATTGATGTCATCGCTTCTTCGATAGCATGGTCATTATATTTCACAATCAATAAATATGGATTTTCAATTGTGATTTTATTGCCAAAGAAAATTAATACAAATCCGATAAAGATTGAGCCGACAATAGCAAGCGGAATAAAGCCGGCACCGCATAGAATTCCAGTCACAATCGACCAGAAAATAAAAACAATATCCATCGGGTCTTTAATCGGCGTTCTGAAACGAACGATTGATAACGCACCGACCATCCCTAAAGACAGCAACACATTGGATGAAATCCCCATAATCACAAGAGCTGTTGCCATCGTCATAATAATTAATGCGATATTAAAACTGTGCGAATAGATGACGCCCGAAAACGTCTTCTTATAAACAACATAAATAAACAGGCCCACTATAAAAGCCGTCACTAACCCTAACAATGAATCAACCAGAGAGAAACTGGTCGTTTTCTCTAAAAAACTGGACTTAAAAATATCTGAAAAAGTAGTAGTATCCATTTCTCTAATTCCTCCAACATCCCAATCATTTATCCGTACATTCTGCTTAATTGATATTTTGAGAAGCTTTCTTTTCTCCGGTCATTAACCTGCAATAGCAGCTTAATAATATCGGGCAAATATTCATCAAACTTCACTTCCACCACCACAATATTCGGATCTAATGTAACAGCCATCGGCACGTGCGGATTTAAGACATCATTATTCCGATGACTTGTCTTCATATTGCTGTCGAAGGTCACGCGCACATTCCCATATTCATAAACAAACACTTCTCGCTCATAATCGACAATCGTAACAGGCTTCAGCTGCAGCAGCTTCATTTGTATGTAAAGCTCCTGTATTAATGCCCGCGAATCCTGCTCCATCCAGGCAATATTCCCTGCTCGGATCTGCTCATATTCGTCAGCTGTAATTTTGCATTTCTCTTTAAAGGTCAGATTGTTCCGCTTGCTCTTTTTCTCCAGGTTCATGTAATCGTTGTTATAGTTGTACAGCCTTACCCTGAATTTATCGCGGGCATATTCCCCTTCTTTCTTTTGCATGAGAGCCCGATCATTGAAGTTATCAAAATATACACTTCTAATAAGGTATTTACCTTCCGCATTTGTATGCGGATCGGCAGTCATCACATGTTTTAAATGATTGCGCAACAAATGACAGTCCATTTTTGTCATCGCATACTTCAATTCTCTTCTTCCTTTTTCCGAAGTAATGCCAAGCTTCTTCATATCATCCCTCCTTGCCACCCAAGAAATATTTTCCATAAACTCACTCTAAAGATGTTCCCTTAAACAAACCTTAAAATTTACTTATTTTTTAAAAAATTTACAAAACAAAAAAACCTATACCTCTTCAATGAAAAGATATAGGTCAAAACTTCTGCTTCTTCGGTAATTTAATTTTAAAGATTGTTCCGTTATTTCCGTTGCTTTTCACTTGAATGGTACCATGATGACTCGAGACAATCCATTGCGCGATGGACAAGCCCAGTCCGACACCGCCTTTTTCCCTTGTTCTGGCTTTATCTTCTCGGAAAAAACGTTCAAAAATATGCTTTTTGCTCTCTTCACTGATACCGATTCCGGTATCCTTCACCTCAATGACCAGCTTTTGATCTTCGACATTGGTTGAAACGGTGATTTCATCACCTTCAGCTGTATATTTTAAGGCATTATCAAGAAGTATGACAAGCAGCTGATGAATGCGGCTTTTATCTGCTTCTATCTCCATGTTGGAATGTAAATGCAATTGTACTTTTTTATCATCCAATTCGCCAATCTCTACATACGGCATACATACATGCTTAACGAAATCATCGGCTTCAAACCATTCTTTCACCAGCTGTGTTTCGGACGAATCAGCACGGGCAAGTGTCAACAAGTCCGTCGTCAGCTTTGATAATCTTCTTGTTTCCGAAAGACTCAAAGCGATATTTTCAAATTTATCGATAATACGCGCATTCGGGACCGTTAATAGCATCTCCAACTTATTTTGAATAATTGTTAACGGTGTTCTCAATTCATGTGAGGCATTTTCTACAAAATTAAGCTGTCGATTCCATGATTGAATAATTGGCTTCATCGTTTTTCTTGCCAGCAAATAACTGGCTGTAATCGAAAATAAAAGCGCTAATACCGTACATAATATAAGGATTTTCTCAAAATTTTCGATGATTGACTGCTCGGCATCTACATTAAACAACAATTGAATATAAACGGTTTTACCTGATTCATCATTGCTTTTAAATATAAGTGTCCGATATGTATACGTATCATGAACAGTCACATTGTGAATAATATCCAACTGCTTAAAGTCTGGTTTTAAACCTTGGAAATAATAAGCAATTATATCAGGGCCGATTTCCTCCTGATTGATGATTTCCTTATCTTCATTCCATTTCAATGTGACAATTCTCGGATTAAACAAGTCTTCTCCAAAGCGCGGCTGTCCGTTTACGCTGCTGGGAGCACCTATTTCACGCTCTTCATACTGTACCTGCTCAATCCTCCCCTTAAAATTCATCAGTTCTTCATCTGTTTTGCTATACAACGTATTCTTCACAATGGTCGATATAATCAATCCGAACAAAGCAAAAATGAGTGTAAATACGACAAAATTCAATAGTGTAAACGACCATTGCTGCTTTTTGAAAATTTTATTTTCAGTCATAATCTGCACCTTGGTCTGAGAGCATATATCCTAATCCTCGAAAAGTTTTCAAATATTGATCATAGCCGAACTTTTTCAAATTTTTACGCACATGACTGGCGTACACTTCAACAACCGTATTGGACGTTTCCGATTCAAATCCCCATACACGATCAAAAATTTGTTCCTTCGTCAAAATCGTGTTTTTATTGTTAATCAAATACTCCAGCAAATCGAATTGTTTCCCATTCAGCTTTAAAGGCTCATCGTTAATCGTTGCCTTTCGATTTTTTATGTTCAGCTTCAAATCTTTGAATAGGACAATATTTTCTTTAAACTCACCGACGGATCGCCGAACAATCGCCTCTAAACGAAGAAGCAGCTCTTCACGGTGAAACGGCTTCACTAAATAATCATCCGCTCCCACCTTGAAGCCGAGTATTTTATCGTCAATTCCATCCTTGGCTGTCAAAAAGATGACTGGAGTAGAAATATGCTGATTTCTCAGTGCCTTTAAAACCTCATAACCATTCAAGCCCGGAAGCATAATATCCAAGATAATCGCATCATAAATATTTTGCTGAGCCAAATATAAGCCTTCTTCCCCATCAAAAGACTGAACCGTTTCGAATAAATCGCCGATTGTTTCAGCAATCGTATTCGACAGTACCCGATCATCTTCAATAATCAAAATCTTCATCTTTACACCTCCATAAAAATAACGCTTTCCGAAAAAACGATGATTTAACACGACTAAAATATTATCGTAATAAATATTGCTTAAACAAAGCTTAAGAAAAACAGCCGACCCGGTTTGTCAGCTGCTTCTCTTCTGCACATATTTTTTTTTGCCCCACAGCTTCATAAACAGCTGATACAAAACCTCGGAAAAAACGAGGCCGATGGCGATGCTGCCTGATATGAGAAATGCTTTAGCTGCTAAAGTGATTGCTTCACTATAATGATTTTCAACAAAACTCCTCATCGCATTATAAGCTATACCACCCGGAACAAGCGGAATAATGCCTCCGACAGTAAAAATAATCATCGGCGTTTTGTACAGTCTGGCAAAGATTTGGCTGATGATGGCTATTAAGGATGAAGCCGCAGCGGTGGCGGCTATAATCGAAAAGCCAATTTCCGATAATCCGAAATAACAAATCCATCCTAAAGCCCCTACCAATCCGCACTTTAAAACAGAATCTCTCGGAACATTAAAAATGACACCAAAAGCGGCAGAGCCAACAAAACTAGTCACAAATTGCGCTATATACATCATCTTTTCTCCACCCTAAACGATTGTAAAAACGATGGCGATTCCGCTGCCGATTGCCAAAGCAGTCAGAAAAGCCTCCGCTCCCTTTGATAGACTCGATACTAAGTGCCCCGCCATTAAATCGCGGACAGCATTAGTAATCAAAAGTCCCGGAACAAGCGGCATAACCGAACCAATAATAATTTTATCAATTTCAAAACCGAATCCTAATCGGACAAAAACATAAGAAGCAAAACCAATGACGATAGACGCCAAAAACTCTGAGACAAATTTAATGGATACGAGTGAATGAATCGCTAAAAAGCTTAAGAAGCCTAGTCCTCCCGTCACAAAAGCAGGCAAGAAATCCTGCCAGCTTCCGTTAAACATAATAACGAAGCAGGCGCTCGCCAGTGCAGCCGCCAGCCATTGCAGCTTCAAGGAAAACGAAAACGGTGCGGATTCGATTTCCTGCAGAAGTGTATACGCATCAGCAGTTGAGAGCTTACCCTCCGTTATATCGCGAGAAACCCGATTCACTTGCGTCACCTTCAATAAATCCGTTGTCCGATGTGACACGCGCACAAGCTTAGTTTGATCATTTTTCTCCGTTTCAATGGAAAAAATAATACCTGTCGGAATCACAAAGCTATCGCATTTCGTAATCCCGAAAGCAGCGGCAATCCGCAGCATTGTATCTTCCACACGATATGTTTCCGCACCGTTTTGAAGCAAAATTTTGCCTGCCAGTAAGCAAATTTTCATCACATCATATTGAAATTGCTTCTCCATTTCCAAACCTCTTTCACTCAGTCATTACAATAGTTTGTATACCGCCTTTGAATACTATGCTTCCATAAATAAAATTTCAAATGTTTCTGCATCAACTGTTAAAGTAAAGCCAATATCAACGTTTGACCTTTTCATAACATTCATGATGTAAGTCTGATCTGCACGTTCAACATTCGTCACAATAAAATGCTCATCTTCGCTGCGTTTTAATTGCTGAAGAACATTAATTATCATGACACTTTCTTTCATGCTGGTATCATCTGTCAGGACGCGAAGCAATTCAGCTTTCGCTTTAGCCGGAAAACTTTCCTCCATCGCGCCGATATAATAAGGTTGAATTTTCATTCCCAGCTGCAACTCATCTTGAGTTAAGCTTTCCCCGGAGGAGGCGGAAATTTTTGTATCACTCGTAATGCTATAAATTACGTCGCCAATCAGCACCTGATCTTTTCCGACAAACTGTGTTATAAATCCAGCCTCACCATGATGAATATCTTGTTTCCCCTCACAACCTAAAAGAAAAAACACGATTATGAACAAATACAGCAGCGAAAAGCTTCTCATCACTTACACCTCAACAGCACTTTATTTCATGTTAAATTTATTTCCGAACAGCTTCTCGGCAATAGAAGGAAACAAATTATACAGCACACTGCCGGTATTCATCCACCAAGGCAGATTCAGCTCACGTTTTGGCCGTATCATCAGTTTCGTAACCTTCTCCGCAACTTCATCGGCATTCAGCATATATTTTTTTACGTTCTTCACATAATTGCCCGATTTATCAGCAATCGCGAAAAAGTTCGTTTCAATCGGTCCCGGATTGACGGCCGATACACGAATATTTGTATTCATAAGCTCAAGACGAATGCTGTTTGTAAAGCCTAAAACGGCATGCTTAGAAGCCGCGTAACCGCTTGATTTCGGCGTCGCCAGCTTTCCGGCTTGTGAAGCGACATTAATGATATGACCTTTATTTCTTTCAAGCATCGAAGGTAGAGCTTCTTTCGTGCAGGCAATCACCCCCATTACATTGACGGCAAACATGTTTTCCAAATCAGCATATTTGGCATCCTGCAATGTATCAAACACACCGAACCCGGCATTGTTAAGAAGCACATCAATAGGACCGACTTCTTCTCTTATTTGTTTGAATACCTTTTTTACTTGCTCGATATCACTGACGTCCAGAGAATAAACGAAGCAGTCAGCACCCGTTTCTTTCTTAATGCGTCCACTGATTTTTTCTAATTTATCAACGGAGCGCGCGATTAAAATTGGTCTGGCACCTTTTTTGGCTGTCAGCATCGCAATTTTCTCACCGATTCCTGAAGAAGCTCCTGTAATAACAATATTTTTATTTTCTAATTCTCTCATTGTTAACTCCATGTTATTTCATTTTATTAGGGACATACTTTAATAATAACAGCGCCATTTCATAAATAGTATAGCACCAATTCTAAATCGTTCCATCACTTATTTGAAATGCCGAATTTTACACAAAAAGCCGAAAATGAGCTTTAATTGCTCCTTTTCGGCTTTTGCAGCGTTATTTTGAGAAGTAGATGATTCCTTCTTTTGTATTTTCCCCTTTGATTAAGTCTTGCTTAAGCAAATAATCAAACTGTGCCAACGTTTCCGACAATGTTAGGCCAATCTGCTTTTTATAAACATGCGGAAACAGCTTTTGACAAATTTGAAAGACTGTCGAAGGCTCTTCTTCGAGCATGCTTCTGACACGCATCGCTCTGCCATGCTGAGATGCCAGTCTTTTTTCGATTAAAGTATCCGGATCGAAAATTAAATCTCCGTGCCCGGCATAAACAGCAGAAATAGGCAGTTGTTTTAACTTCTCTAAAGAATCGTTTAACATCAATTGCGACTTTGGCCGTTCCCCATTTTCTTCAAGCGGCGGCTCAATAATCGGATTAGGAGATACATGCTGAAGCAGCATATCCCCACCGATCAGCGCTCCGTCACTTTCACGGAATAAGACGACATGACCTAATGCATGGCCCGGCGTTTCATAGACAACCCACCCCGGCAGCCCTGGAACTTCATCCCCTTCTTTAAAAGTAGAAGTTAAAGACCGGCTGCAGGTGAATGCCTCACCGCCGGCAATTTTATCGACTTTATTGACATAATCCTCCGGCAGCCCCATTTCCAGCGCAAGCTTTTTAAAAAAATGATTGTATTGGTTAATGAAATCACTGCTGGATACCATCCAGCGATTATTGTATTCATGGCCGATTACCGGGATATTCTCTCCAAAAAAGTCAATGCCTCCAACATGATCGACATGATGGTGCGTAATGACGATTTGTTCAATATCCTCCAATCGCAATTGTAAATTGCTCAATCCGGCTATTAAAGCTTGCTTCGCTTCTTCTGTCTTAATTCCGCTATCAATTAATGTCAGGGCATCACCTTTTATGACATATGCATTCACGTCTCCCACCGGAAATGGTGTCGGAATGGTAATGGCTGAAATCTTCTTTCCCGATTTAATCATCGTCTCACCCGCTTCATCAATTATTTATGAATGGTCATTCAGTATATACACTAGTTTACTACTAAAAGTCAATTATGTCATTATTTCGAAAATTTGTTTTCAAAGTGTTTTTTTACTATTGACATAGTGAAGAGACTTCCTCCATAATCGTAAGAAAATCGTAACGGAAACTATTGCAATTCATACATTCTTTGTTACAAGAAGCATACTGGGGGAGACAAAAATGAGTAAAATCGCCTTTATCGGCTGTGGCTCCATGGCTGAGGCTATGATTTCGGGAATAATCGCCAACGATTATGTTCAACCGAACCAAATCATAATCATGAATAAAACCAATCAAGAAAGAAGAAAAGAGCTGATCGGCAAATATGGTATTCAAGCAACGACTGACTATCAACAGCTTCTGCAAGATGCCTCGATTGTCATTTTAGCTGTTAAACCGCAACATATTTTTGAAGCCTTAACAGCTGCCAAGCCTTATATAAATACAGAAATGCTCATTCTTTCTGTCGCGGCCGGCATCACAACCGCGACAATCGAAGAAATAATCGGTGATGCCGTTCCAGTCATCCGCTCAATGCCGAATACGTCAGCTACTGTCGGTAAATCAGCAACCGCAATGAGCGTCAACCGCCATACGACGGAAAAACAGACGGAAAAAGCGAAGGCGTTGCTTGAAACATTCGGCAATGCAATCATTGTCGAGGAAGAGAAGCTCGATAGTGTAACTGGCCTATCAGGAAGCGGACCAGCTTATATTTATTACATGGTCGAAGCAATGGAGGAGGCAGCAGCAAGAATCGGTCTGGATCAAGCTTCTGCTAAGGCACTCATCGTACAAACGCTAAACGGAGCAGCTGAAATGCTGCAGCAATCTCCTAAGACACCGGCAACTTTGCGAAAAGAGGTTACATCGCCAGGCGGAACTACAGAAGCCGGCCTGCAAGTATTGCAGTCTCGCGGAGTCAACGAAGCAATTATTGACTGCATTGTCACAGCTACCGAAAGATCGAAACAACTCGGAAAAAAGCTGAAAGCTGAAACAATATAAACCAATCTAGTTCTCTCGTAAGCCTAATGGTTGCTTGCGAGAGATTTTTTTGACTTTAAATATCAAAATAGTTAAAATATTATTAGTTATACAAGTTATACTATTCATACTAAATTAGTTTTTATGGAAAGGGGAAAGGGTAGATGAATAACAGCACTAATCAATTTATGAGCACCGTAAAGGTTGGCACGAAAGGACAAATTGTCATTCCGAAAGAAATACGGGATATGTTTGGCATTAAAGCCGGTGATTCCCTAATCATTATGGCCGATACAGAAAAAGGAATTGCCATCCAAAGGCAGGATGTCCTAGCCCAAATCGCCGAGGCTATCTTCAGCGGCCAAACTATCCAGCCGCACGAAAACCAACAGGATTTGGCGACATTTGCAAAAGAAATCATGAAAATAACAGAAAAGGAGGAATAAAGATGGCTGCAATTGAAACAGACAATCTCACAAAGAAATATAAAGATAAAACGGTTGTACATTCTCTTAATCTAGTTATTGAAGAAGGAGAGCTTTTTTCTTTGCTTGGATTAAACGGTGCCGGTAAATCAACCGTTATTAAAATGCTCTCTTGTCTTACAAAGCCGACAAGTGGAGATGCTTCACTGCTAGGAGAAAGCATCACAAAAAGTCCGCTCAAAGTAAAACAGATTATTAATGTCTCACCACAGGAGACAGCCATCGCCCCTAATCTGACTGTACGAGAAAACTTAGAGCTGATGTGCGGCATTTACGGCTATGACAAAAACACCTCTAAGCAAAAAGCGGACAGCTATATCGAATCGTTTGGGATGAATGACATCGCTAAAAGCAAAGCAAAAACACTTTCCGGCGGCTGGCAGCGTCGGCTAAGCATTGCAATGGCGCTCATTACCGATCCGAAAATTTTATTTCTCGATGAGCCGACATTAGGGCTTGATATTGTCGCAAGACGCGAGCTTTGGCAGTTTATTAAAAGGCTCAAAGGCAAGATTACCATCATTTTGACTACACATTATTTAGAGGAAGCGGAAGCATTATCTGACCGAATCGGCATTTTGTCTAAAGGTCATTTAAAAGCAGTCGGAACAGCAGCAGAGCTGAAAAAAGAAGCAAAGACCGACAATTTTGAAGATGCATTTATAGTACTTTCCTCAGAAGGAAGGGTTCTTATATGAAGACACTCGCTTTTGCATCAAGAAATACGAAAGAAATGCTTCGGGATCGTTTAAATTTAGGATTTGGAATCGGCTTTCCTATCATTTTGTTGTTGTTGCTCACCTTGATTCAATCCAATATACCCGTTGAATTATTTGCGCTTGATCAGCTGACTCCGGGTATTGCGGTTTTCGGCTTGTCATTTATCGCTCTCTTTTCAGGGGTACTGATTGCCAAAGACCGAACAAGTTCTTTTATGCTGCGACTGTTCGCATCGCCACTTACAGCTCAAAATTTCATTTTCGGCTACACGATTCCGTTGCTGCCGATGGCCATCGTGCAAATGATGGTTTGCTTTCTTGTGGCAATCTTTCTCGGGTTGGATGTCAGCATCAATATTTTATTGACCGTTGTCGTCCTGATACCAGCTGCTATTTTATTTATCGCAATCGGACTGCTGTGCGGAACGTTGCTGAATGACAAACAAGTCGGCGGTGTATGCGGAGCCTTGCTGACCAATGTAAGCGCGTGGCTTTCAGATACATGGATTGATATCGATTTAGTCGGTGGAGCTTTTAAAACAATTGCGGAAGCATTGCCGTTCGTTCATGCTGTCAATGCTGGAAGAGCAGCGCTGAACGGGCATTATGCAGATATTTTCCCTGATTTATGGTGGGTAATCGGCTATGCGATTGCCACAATGGTCATCGCGATTTTTATTTTCACTAAAAAAATGAATGGCGACAATATGTAACTGGCACTTTTCTTTTATTCCAACGGTCAATTCGATACACTAGTGAGTAGTATCATGTATTAGCCATTATCATAAGGAGTTGAAAAGAATGGAAAGAAAGCTATTTTCCCCTTATACAATTAAAAATGTGAAACTGAAAAACCGAATCGTCATGTCGCCAATGTGCATGTACAGCTCCAATGCACAAGGAGAGGTCACCGAGTGGCACAAGGTGCATTACGCAAGCCGTGCAATTGGCGGTACTGCCTTAATTATGCTCGAAGCAACTGCCGTTACACCGCAAGGAAGGATCAGCGAAAAAGATTTAGGCATTTGGGACGACAAACACATTGTCGGTCTCTCACAGCTCACAAATCTTATCCACGAGCACGGAGCGAAAGCAGCAATCCAAATTGCCCATGCCGGAAGAAAAGCCAATATTTCCGGAGACGTAATCGCCCCCTCTCCTATAGCATTTAATGAAAAAAGCAAGGTGCCTCAGGAAATGACAGAAGCGCAAATTTCAGAAACTATTTCTGCATTCCGGAATGCTGCACAACGAGCGAAATTAAGCGGTTTTGATATCATTGAAATTCATGGAGCACACGGCTATTTAATTAATGAATTTCTTTCACCGCTAACGAACAAACGTACAGACAATTACGGAGGCACTCCGGAAAATCGCTATCGATTCCTGAAAGAAATCATTACTGCCGTTAAAAGCGTCTGGGATGGTCCTCTCTTTGTCCGTGTATCGGCAAATGATTATCATCCTGAGGGGCTGACTATTGATGATTATATTCAAATCGCCTCATGGCTGAAGGAAGATGGAGTTGATTTAATGGATGTCAGCTCGGGGGCCGTTGTTCCTGCTTCCATTCATGCTTATCCCGGCTACCAAGTGCCTTTCAGTGATACCATTCGAAATAAAGCGGATATTTGCACAGGTGCAGTCGGCTTAATCACAACAGGCATACAAGCGGAGGAAATATTGCAAAACGAACGAGCCGACCTGATTTTTATCGCAAGAGAACTATTGCGCAACCCTTATTGGCCAAGACAGGCAGCACAAGAACTACATACATCAATACCATCCCCTGCACAATACGAGCGTGGTTGGTAATTAGAAAACCGTTACCGGTATAAGGTTGGACAGCTATCTAAGTTCAAAAATATATGTTCATGAGGAATTTATAAATCACTGAACGATAATATTCAAAATAATGACTCATTTACCAACAATCTCCTGGATGGTCACTTGTTATAATAAAACTAACGAATTCAAAGTGACTAGGGAGAGGAAGCAAGTGAAAAAGAAATTATTAATGATAATCTTATTGCTCAGTATCATTATCGTTTTCAGAATCATTAAAGATGTGAATGCTGTTGAAGTCGTGCAATCACATCGTGCAGATGCATTATCATCCGAAACGCTCAGCGATGAAATTATTGTTAAGGAAATCGATATTGAATCGATAGAAGACCCAGTCTTTAAAAATACGATTCTTGATACTGAGGACGCAGATAGTGGGTTGTTTGCCTTTTCATTTTCTAAGGAAAACAAATATTATATTTTATTTAATGGTTTAGAGAAATCCTATTCTGATATTGCCTTTTCTTTTGAGAATCATAACATTACCGTTACTTACAATTCAGAGACCATTGAAGAAGAAGACAAAATGAAAGCCTTATATGTGATTGAGAGACAAAATCGGGACAGCTATGACAATATTTTATTGAAGAACAACGGCAAAGCAGATGCCTTTGAAGATCTTTTCACATCTAAATAAAGGGCAGATCCAAAAAGCGAAAACTTTTCGGATCTGCCCTTTAACTTGTTATCTTTTTTCTATTTGAAGCTTCATAAAGTCTTCCGCAATCACGGTATTTGGAAAAATTGCTGTTGCTTCCTGCAGTAGCGTCTCAATATCTTCTTTCATATAACGCGAGCTAATATGCGTTAAAATGAGATGTTTCGCCTGAGCAGCAACAGCCGTTCTCGCTGCTTGCGTAGTTGTCGAATGAAAATAGTCATAAGCCATTTCCTCACTGTCACTCGCAAATGTGGCTTCATGTACTAAATAATCGCAATCGCGGGCCAATATTTTGCTGTTTTCACAGCTTCGAGTGTCTCCTAAAATCGAAATGATACGGCCTTTTTTCGGCTCTCCGACAAAATCTTTGCCGTTCAAAACGGTTCCGTCCTCAAGTTCTACTATTTCGCCGGCTTTAATTCTCTTGAAAATCGGCCCTGGTGTAATCCCTCGCTGCAGCAAGTCTCCTACTTGCAATTCTCCCGGGCGATCCTTTTCAACAACGCGATATCCATAGCTTGCTATGCCATGCTCAAGCTTGCGCGCTTCCACATAAAATGAATCATCCTCGAACACGATTCCTTCATCGATTTCTTCAATAGTAAGCTCATATTTCAGATTGGTGCAGCTAACAGCCAATGAGGTCAGTATGTATTCCCTAATCCCCTTTGGGCCGTATACCGTCAGCTCATCCTTTCCGCCCTGAAAAGAGCGGCTGCTTAGTAAACCCGGCAATCCAAAAATATGATCGCCATGAAGATGGGTAATAAATATTTTTTCAATTTTACTAGGCTTTACAGACGTCTTCAATATTTGATGCTGAGTCGCCTCTCCGCAATCAAACATCCAAATTGTCTTTCTTTCCTCCAATAATTGCAAAACAATAGAAGACACGTTTCGAGCCTTCGCCGGCACACCTGCTCCCGTGCCTAAAAAAACAAAATCCACACCGGAACCTCCTTTATTTTAATGTTTATTTTCTCGTCCACCATTCAGCAAGAATGACAAATAATATAACAAAAATGATTGCTAACATGAAAAACCATTCAGGAAGACCCCCAACCATCATTCATACCCCTTCTCCAAATATAGCATGCTACATTTCATTTAATAGACTAATTTCATTTCTACATTTTACACTATTTCATAATCGATAGCGAACCTCTCTGTAAATGGAATAATCTTATTTATTGCAGTATAATTTATTTTCTGTCTATTAAGCGTTATAATAAATGTTATACTAATCGTTTTATGGGTATAACACAAACGATGATTCTATTACTTTTCCAACACGAAATGAGGTTCTATTAGTGATGAACAAAAAACCCGATTCTTTGCTTATACTTTTTGGAGCAACAGGTGACTTAGCAAACCGTAAGCTTTATCCATCTCTCTATCGTTTATATAGAAAAGGGAAAATCGAACAGTTCGCAGTAATTGGTGTGGCAAGACGCGAACTGACTGATGAACAATATCAGTTAAATATAAAAAAATCAATACTATCAGAAATAGATCATGTGGAAGATCGCGATCTTAATTCATTTGTATCCCATTTCACATACCATTCCCATGATGTTTCCGATGCTGGCTCATATGCACAACTAAAACAGCTTGCTGAACGAATCGATCACACCTATCAATTGGGCGGAAACAGATTGTTTTATTTAGCGATGGCGCCTGAATTTTTCGGAACAATCACGCAGTTCCTTAAATCAGAAGGATTAACTGATACAACAGGCTATAAACGCGTTGTTATCGAAAAACCTTTCGGACATGATTATGAGTCGGCAGAAAAGTTGAATACGATGATTCGAACAGCTTTTGAGGAAGAAGAGATTTATCGAATTGACCACTATTTAGGTAAAGAAATGGTGCAAAATATTGAGGTCATTCGCTTTTCTAATGCACTATTCGAACCGCTTTGGAATAACCGGTATATATCCAATATTCAAATCACCTCCAGTGAAACACTCGGTGTAGAGGAGCGCGGACGCTACTACGATAAGAGCGGCGCCCTTCGTGACATGGTACAAAATCATATGCTGCAAATGGTGGCGCTTTTGGCAATGGAGCCGCCAATTCGGCTTACGACAGAAGAAATCCGCAGTGAAAAGGTACGTGTTCTGCGTGCATTGAGAAAATATACGGAAGCAGAAATTAAAGAAAATTTCGTGCGCGGCCAATACGACCATGATAAGGAATATCTTCTTTCCGCTTATCGAGAAGAGCCAATGGTACAACAAGATTCTAATACGGAAACATACGTCGCCGGCAAAATTATGATTGATAATTTCCGCTGGGCAGGTGTTCCTTTTTATATTCGCACAGGCAAAAGAATGGCAACGAAATCAACTAAGATTGTCGTCCAATTCAAAGATATTCCGATGAACTTGTACTATCAGCCGAAAGAAACATTAAATCCGAATTTGCTCGTTATTCACATACAGCCGGACGAAGGCATTACTTTGCATTTAAATGTGAAAAAATCAGGACAGAAAGAAGAAACGAAGCCGATTCACTTACATTTCAGCAACCAGAGTGTCAATGGAATCAATACGCCTGAAGCTTATGAACGATTGATTTTTGACAGTATGCGCGGAGATGCAACGAACTTTACGCATTGGGAGGAAGTAGCCCTTTCCTGGAAGTTTGTCGATCGTATTTCACAAGTTTGGGAGAATACGAGAGAACAAGATTTCCCGAATTATATATCCGGATCGATGGGACCTGAAAAAGCCGATGAACTATTAGAGAAGGATCACCATATTTGGTGGCCGATTGAGCAATTTGAAATCAATTAAACTATCATAGGGAAGAGCAACGGACATTACATCGGAATGCCGTTGCTCTTTTGTTTTTGCGCTTTTCTTTCTTTATAGGCACGTATTTTCAGCTTGATAAAACTGTCTCTTTTTTGCCGTCCATAATTGATGAAAATCTGCACGCCCACTTCCAGCAGGACAAGAAATACGAACAAAGCTATTACAACTGCTACCCAATTCATATTCGATGCACCTCATTTCAAGTTTACGTAATACACTTCGCTGCAACTTTTGCTACTGTTTTCTTTTTATTATAACCTCCACCCATTTTTTTCTATATAGAATATCAACGACAAAAAGCGACTTTTACTGCATTACTTTAAAAAGAAAAAGGCACCTGAAAAGTCTTACAACGACTTTTCAGATGCCTATATTCAAAGATGAAAAAAGGACCGGTGACGGTTTTTCTATGTCTAACCTTACACCTGCCATGCTAGGTCCTAAGCCACCCCGCTCAAGAAACCAAGAGCGGGTTTCTCGTGCGGTTCGTCTTAGTCCTGCCGCATGGCTCCTTTTTCATTGAAGTAAGTTCGAGAAGCAAAATCAAAAATGAAAAAGGACCGGTGACGGTTTTTCTATTTTATTTCATCCATTCTGTATGGAAACTGCCTTCCTTGTCGACACGTTCATATGTGTGAGCACCGAAGTAATCACGCTGTGCTTGCAATAGATTCGCCGGCAATGTTGCTGTACGGTAGCTATCATAATACGCTAATGCCGCAGAGAAACAAGGAACAGGAATCCCTTGCATAACGGCCACTGCAATCACTTCTCGTAAAGATGTTTGATATGTCTCTACGATATTCTTAAAGTACGGATCCAATAGCAGATTCTTCAATTCCGGATTTTGGTCATAGGCTTCTTTAATATTTTGCAAGAAACCTGCACGAATGATACAACCTCCGCGGAAAATCATTGCGATATCCCCATACTGTAAATCCCAATTAAATTCTTCCGATGCCGCACGCATTTGAGCAAACCCTTGCGCATACGAACAAATTTTACTCATATATAAAGCTTGGCGAACGGACTCGATTAAAGCTTTTTTATCACCATTGTATGAGCCATTGTTAGGTCCCGATAATACTTTGCTTGCCAAAACACGTTCTTCCTTAATAGCTGATAAAAATCTCGCAAATACAGATTCAGTAATAATCGGTAGCGGCACACCTAAATCAAGCGCACTTTGACTTGTCCATTTCCCTGTACCTTTTTGCCCGGCACGGTCAAGAATGACATCCACCATCGGTTTGCCGGTTTCTTCATCATACTTTGTGAAAATTTCTGCTGTAATTTCCATTAAGTAGCTATCAAGTTCACCGTTGTTCCATTCTGCAAATACTTCATGTAATTCTTCGGCATTTAAACCGAGAACATTTTTTAATAAGAAATATGCTTCACAAATTAATTGCATATCTCCGTACTCAATACCATTATGAACCATTTTCACATAATGTCCCGCTCCATCAGGTCCGATGTACGTTGTGCAAGCATCACCATTTACTTTCGCGGCAATATCTTGGAAAATTGGAGCCACTAATTCATAAGCTTGCTTTTGCCCACCCGGCATAAGCGATGGACCATTCAGCGCACCTTCTTCTCCACCTGAAACACCTGCGCCAATGAAGTTAATGCCCTTTTCATTCAACTCTTTGTTTCGACGAATAGTATCTTGATAAAATGAATTACCGCCATCGATGATAATATCTCCATGCTCCAAATACGGTAATAAGGAAGCAATCGTATCATCCGTCACCTCTCCTGCTTTGACCATCAATAAAATGCGACGCGGTTTTTCCAAGCTATTCACAAATTCGTTTATATGAGACGTTGCACTGATCTTTTTATTCTTTGTTTCTGCTTGGTTGAACGTGTCTACCACTTCTTCCCAAGCATCATACGTAGCAACAGAATACCCTTTGCTGACCATATTCAACGCTAAATTTTTTCCCATTACGCCTAAACCAACAACACCGATTTGTTTCAAACGAAACACTCCTTCGTAAGAATATTCTCTTGTATTAATCAATTCTAACTGTAGCAATCATTAGAATATTCTTCAACTGAAAGTACTTATATTATTTTTGGAAAATAAGAAAAGCGTAAGCGCCCCGCTTAGCGGCAACCAACATAAGACGAGCCGGCTAGAAGGTTGCTCTTCACCTTCTAGATGGATTGGCTTATGACCTCGATCCGCTGGCGTTCGAAACTGGACAACACGAAGAACGCAGTGATTCGATGTTGACTTATCGTAGGGAGGTTGGCGAAGTCCGCTAGGTGCTGGGGCGCTGGAGCTAGACAGCTATCCAAGTTCAAAGATGTACTTTCTGTCTTTAAAGAAAAACCGTCATCGGAAATGGTCATCGAGAAAATCTTTGCTGAAACTCGTTTTGCTTATATCATTTTTTCGCTGCTGTTTAACGGTTGACGATGCATGTTGGATAATCTCTTTACCAAACTTCTGTTGCAGCTGCTCGACAGTTTTTAATAAAGGCTCTTTTTTCGCATCCTGCTCAAAAGAAAAGAGATCTAATTGCTTCGTCGCCTCTTCTTTCTCCACTACATCATGAGCCGTTACTCCAAGAAGCCGGACCGCATTTCCATTCCAATTCTTTTGAAACAGCAGTTTGACCAACTCAAACATCGTCTCACTATCATCAAACGGATTAAGGACAGTATGACCTCTCGTAATTGTCTTGCGATTATGATAACGAATGGTAATCCCGATTTTTGTCCCTAAAAGGCGCTTCTGCTTCAGGCGTGTAGACACTTTAACACAGAGCATTTTCAAGATATCCAGCAATTCGCGTTGATTGCTAATGTCCTTAGGCAAGGTTGTTGAATTGCCGACACTTTTAAAATCAAAAACAGAGGTTGGATCGACAGGGGCATTATGATTTCCGTTTGCCTTTTCCTTTAGACGCAATCCGTTAATCCCTAATAAAGCTTTCAATTGGAGTTCATTCGCTTTCGCAAGATCACCAATCGTCTCAATGCCGATTGTCTTCAATTTCTCTGCTGTTTTCTCTCCAATGCCATGCATGTCCGCTGTTTTTTTCGGCCACAAAACCGATGGCACATCACGCTTACGCAGAACTGTAATGCCCATCGGTTTCTTCATATCAGACGCCGTTTTTGCTAAAAATTTATTCGGTGCTATCCCAATGCTGCACGGCAAATCCATCGTTTCCAATATCCGCTTTTGAATGCTGTCGGCTATATCAAGCGGAGAACCTAAATGACTGCAATCAGTTATATCCATGTACCCTTCATCAATGGAAACCGGCTCTACCATACTTGTATAGGTACGCAGCAAATCAAAGATTCCCAAGGAGGCTGTGCGATATTTTTCAAAATCAGGTTTCATGATAATAAGATCAGGACAGAGTTTCTTTGCTTCCCATAAAGGCATCGTTGTGCGCACACCTTTTTCCCGAGCTGCATAGCTGCATGTCACAATAATGCCGCGCCGTTCCTCCGGATTGCCGGCAATCGCCAACGGCTTCCCCTTTAAGCTCGGATCATAAGCCATCTCAACAGAAGCATAGAAGCTATTCATATCAACATGTAAAATGACCCGACCTTTTGTCGGATACATATTTTTCATCATTCATCACCACAAAGTTTCACTTAATAATTCTATTGTAGCAAAAGAACATCCGAAGCGCCCTCCGTAACTATCAATAATAACAAGTTCTCTTTATTCAAAAAAAGCACCGGACCGGTATCCGATGCTTTTCCATATATGATTATTCAGCTACTGTTTGAATAACACTTACAACCATCTCAGCTACTTTTTCAAGCTCTTCGATTGGCATTTTTTCATTTGTTGTGTGAATTTCTTCATAACCTACAGCAAGGTTAACAGTCGGAATGCCGAAGCCTGCGATTACGTTTGCATCGCTTCCGCCGCCGCTTGTAGTGATTGAAGGTGTACGGCCGATTTTCTCAGCGGCTTTCTTCGCTACTTCAACAACATGGTCACCATGACCATACTTGAAGCCAGGGTACATTACTTCGATATCAACGATTGCTTCGCCTCCCATTTCTTTCGCTACAGATTCGAAAGCTTCTTTCATTGTGTTTGCTTGAGCTTCCATTTTCTCTGCAACTAATGAACGTGCTTCCGCAAGAATTTCTACGTGGTCGCAAACGATATTTGTTTGCTTACCGCCCTCGAAACGTCCAATATTGGCAGTTGTTTCTTCGTCAATACGGCCAAGAGGCATTTTAGCGATTGATTTCGCCGCGATTGTAATGGCGCTAACACCTTTTTCAGGAGCTACACCAGCGTGAGCTGTTTTACCTTTAATAGTCGCTGTAATTTTCGCTTGCGTTGGAGCAGCTACTACGATTTCGCCGACTTTGCCGTCGCTGTCTAATGCATAACCGTATTTCGCTGTTACAAGTGATGAATCTAGCGCTTTTGCGCCTACTAAACCGGATTCTTCACCAACAGTGATAATGAATTCGATTTTACCGTGAGCGATATTTTGTTCTTTTAAAACACGGATTGCTTCAAACATAGCAGAAAGACCTGTTTTATCATCTGCTCCTAGAATTGTTGTGCCATCTGTTACAACATAGCCATCAACGATTGACGGTTTAACACCTTTACCTGGAACAACTGTGTCCATATGTGAAGTGAAATAAATTGTATCTACGCCTTCTTTAGTAGCAGGTAATGTACAAATTAAGTTTCCAGCACCGAAGCCTGTTTTAGCTGCAGCGTCATCTTCAAATACTTCTAAACCAAGAGCTGTAAATTTTTCTTTTAGCACTTTAGAAATTTCTGTTTCAAATCTAGATTCAGAATCAATTTGCACCAATTCTAAAAATTCATCAAGTAAACGTTGTTTATTGATCATTACATTTCCCTCCATATATGTACTGCCCCTCTAGTATACCCACTAAAAAAGCATCGTGGCAAATCCATTTTTAACTTGATAGCGTTTTATTATAATACACGCAAAAAGAGCTGCCCCAATTTACATTGGCACAGCCTCTTTTCTTATTACAATGGAATATTTCCGTGTTTTTTAGACGGTCTGGAATCCTTC
>JBJFHH010000176.1:0-2429 GCA_051893475.1 Bacillus sp. (in: firmicutes)
TCCCTTTTCCCCTCGTTCACACCGTACGTGCAACTTTCATCGCATACGGCGTTCCAACTAATCCAATTCATTCATTTCTATGTGTAGGCAAGATGTTTTGTATAAATCAGATTGCTTCATTCTTACATTGCTTCCGCAATGTGTTGACTTTTTCTTTTTGCTTTTTAGATATTTTTAACGCTTTTACTAAGCAATTAATTTTCTCGCGGTCTTTCAGATGTACGAGACGATGTATGGATTCATGAAGAATTACTAGATTTGCATATGAATCATCTTTTGTAAGATGATAGGGTATTTTATGATGGCAATGCCAATCATTTAAACCTAGTTCCATTCCCGTAACCGCACATTTTCCATATTGAGCTATGAATCTGCTGATTCGATTGTCATTATATTCAATCGTACGATTGGGAATAAAGTGTTTCATGATGTAGCTCAATACATGTTTATTTATTGCTTTCAGGTTCTTATGTATTTTATTTCTGCCTTCGGCAGTGTAATTACATATATTCTGCGAAAAGCATAAATTCACTTTGTTACGTTGGGCATGTATAGGGACAAATACCATATCATTAATCTTGTAAAGCCTTGGTTTGTACCCTTCATAGCGTTTTTGTAGCGTTTTAGTCAACTCTTGAAATGTTGCTTCTGTTCTAACGTTTTTTAATCGATTGTGTAACGTCTTACGTAGATGAAAGTTCAACTCATTTAAATTTTTCGCTATTTCAGTAGCTACTGAATAGTAATTCTGTATTCCCATCACGACAGTATTGAAATTCCACACCGTTTGTACGCAAGGCTTCTTCTGTATCGCTTTAATGGATTGCTTGATGTTGTCGGAAGCATTTTTCTTTGCTTTCTTTGACATATTCGATTTGACTACATATCCCATTCTGGTCTTTCCTTTTCGAAAGACTTTAAATTGAAAACCAAGAAACTCGGACGAGTTTTTCTTTAAGTTGATAACCCTTGATTTCTCTTCACTGGTTTCTAGGTGCAGCCTTATTTTTAAGAAATCCTTTACAGCGTAATTCATTTTCACAGCTTGAGAACGTGTACGGCATAAAATTTTAAAATCGTCCGCATAACGGACGATAAAACATTCTTTTAATCTGGTCTTTTTAAGTGCTTTGTGTTTACTGCCGGTATGCCTATATTGATGATGACTAGTAACAGTTTCCCATTGGCTACTGACCCACCAATCTAGTTCGTTTAAGACGATATTTGATAAGAGAGGGGATAAAATCCCTCCTTGCGGAGTACCTTTTGTCGGTATTCCTTCTCCTACAATCTTCGCTTTCAGTAATTTGGAAATAATCGAGAGAAGTGCTTTATCTCGAATGCCTAAAGTCCACATTTGTTTTAATAGCTTTCCGTGATTCACATTATCAAAGAAGCCCTTGATATCCACATCGACACAATGATGTAATCCAACCAGATTTACAAGATATTCGAATCTTGCTTTTGCATCATGTGTACTTCTATTAGGTCTAAATCCATAGCTGTGCTTATGGAATTTTGCCTCGCAAATCGGCTCTAAAACCTGAAGAATACACTGTTGAAAGATTCTATCCCAGATAGTCGGTATACCTAAAGGTCGTACTTTTCCATTTGATTTAGGTATGAATACCCGTCTCACTTCTTGTGGCTGATACCATTTAAACATATCTTGAACTTTTCTAATTACTTCTTCTACTGATAAATCTTTAATATCTATAATGGTTAATTGATCTGTTCCAGCCGTTTTACTTCCCGTATTTCTTTTAATATTTCGATAAGCAAGTCGGATATTTTCATCTGAATGCATTAATTCTACTAACCCATAGAAATTATGACCATTGACACTTTGAGCATATAATTGGTCAAAACAAGTTTGCATATCATAATACTCGCTGTGCCTCAGTTTCTTCCGTTTTAACAAGTCGGCTGCTCCTTTAGGAGCTGAACCTCTATTAGTCTCACAAGAACCTCATTAACCGATAAAGAACTGCCTTGCATGGTTGAATGATTCTTCTTTAGTCTAGTGGCTATCCCTCCATGTGGATTAGACATTTCATCGGTACTGTGCCACCACTTTCACTGATATGAAGAAAAGTTATACATTCGCTAATCTCGCAAATGCTTTCCTCCTCAACGCTTCATAGGGAGTAAGCCCTCCACGTTATCAGCTTACAATGTTGAATTATATCTATTATGGAACCAACTTAGGTGCTTCCTGTGAGCCTGTTAGCCTTACAAGGGCCTATAACTCTTGATGGATTTTCATATTAGCAAGTTTTACTCATCCACAGCTAACCTCACATAAAGTGAGATACACATTTCTATGTATTGGGCGTTTAGACCCGTACATTCGGAAGTTCGTCAGCAGCCCCAGTTCTTATTGTAAGGTGTTTTGCATTCTCACCATATTGGTTCAACTCAAGCATCAT
>JBJFHH010000177.1:0-7138 GCA_051893475.1 Bacillus sp. (in: firmicutes)
ATCCTTTGATACGGTTCGCGAAAAGAAGCAAATCATGAAAATCCCAAAAAACAGTAATGAAAAGCCAAAGCCGAGAGCGAGAATGTTTTGGGCATTATTCACTATTCCGATTAAAGCAATTAAACCATCATAAATATATGTATAAAAATCAGCGCCGAATGTAATAGCATTGAGCTTGTATGTGCTGAACATCGCCAAAATGAACAGACCGGTTATCGAGCAAAAGCCTCCAGCTATAATGCCTATTAAACTAGGAATATCGTATTTCGAACTAAGTTTATCTGCGTTCTGCACATAGGAAGATGCAGTAGCTTCAACTGGAGGCTGCTTAGTTTGTTCTGCTCCGCAGTTTGGACAGATTGTTGCATCCTCGGCAATTTCACCATGGCATTTCATGCACGTTTTACTCATTTTGAACACTCCCTTCATTTTTCTTATTTAAACAATTCCCTGAATTAGGTATGGTAAACAGCTTTCAATCAACGGTCTTGCTTTGGATATGTTTTTCATGATGATTTTTGAAATTATTTTTATTGACTATTTGGAAAATTGTGGAATATAATTGTTTTATAAAATTGTTCAACAATAAGGAGGATTTTATGGGGGAAATGTTTCAAGAAGTGATGGATGACCTTACACATATTGCTCACGTTGAATTGCTGACACCGAAACTGGAAGAAAGTATTCAATTTTTTTATGAAAGTTTAGGGCTGGAAATTGTTAAAAGAGCAGAAAACAAAGCATATATGCGTTGCTGGGGCGATTATGAACAATATTCGATTATTCTTACACAGTCCGATGAACCTGGAGCGGGTCATACTGCTTTCCGTGTGAAAAGCCCGCAAGCATTGGAGCGTCGCGTCAAGGCAATAGAAGATGCAGGAGTGTATGGAACTTGGATTGATGGCGATTTTGGTCATGGAAGAGCGTATCAATTTCGTGGATTAGACGGGCACTTAATGGAGTTGTATTTTGAAACGGAAAAGTATAGAGCTCCCGAGCATTTGCGTCCGACTTTAAAAAATCAGCCGCAAAAGTTTATTGGACGCGGTGCTGCTGTGAAAAACTTAGATCATATTAATTTCTTGTCATCGGATCCGGAAAAAGATGGCGAATTTGCTGAACAAGTATTGAATATGCGCTTAACGGAGCAAATTCGTTTGAATGACGGTACTCGTCCAGCTGTTTGGTACCGTACAAACAATAAATCGTATGAACTTGTCTATACGAAAGATGCAACCGGCTCGAAAGGCAGATTTCATCATTTAGCGTTGTCAGTTGATACAAATGAAGGGATTTGGCGTGCTGCCAATTTATTTGTCGATCAAAATGTTTTTATTGAATTTGCACCGAGCAAACATGCGATTAACCAAACGTATTTTGTTTATGTGTATGAACCGGGCGGCAACAGAGTGGAAATATGTTCAGGTGGCTATTTGGTGCTTGATCCGGATTTTGAACCGATTACGTGGACGGAAGAAGAACGAAAACGAGGGCAGGCATGGGGCAATAAAACGATTGAAAGCTTTCATACATATGGAACGCCGGTCGTAAAAAATAGGATGGAGGAATTAAAATGATAGATTCTCAGACAAATGTGTTAGTCGTCAGCGCGCATGCTGCTGATTTTGTATGGCGAGGAGGTGGTGCTATCGCTAAATATGTAAAGCAGGGAGCGAATGTTCATTTAGTCATTTTAAGTTATGGAGCACGCGGCGAATCCAATGACTTATGGAATGTGGAAGGCCAAACTTTAGAAAATGTAAAATCTCATAGAAAATCAGAAATAGAAGCCGCTGCTAACTGCCTTGGTGTAACGCATATGGAAATTTGGGATTATCAAGATTATCATATGGAATTTACTGAAGAACGGATGGAGTGTTTAGTCCGCAAAATCCGTGACGTAAAACCGCACATTATCATTACACATGGACTAAAAGATGCCTTCAATCCTGACCATGAAGCGGTATCGAAATTTGTCTTTGATGCAAGTGTGCTGTCTACTTCAAATGGTGTCCGTCTCGATGGTACGACCACGGCTAAGCAAGCGAAAATTTTTGGATTTGAGCCGCATCAATCGGAAATTTCCGAGTTCAAGCCGGATGTTATTTTAGACATTTCGGAAGTATATGACAAAAAGAAAGCAGCGATGGAATGCTTTAAAGCTCAGAAACATTTAATCAATTATTATGGATACAAAGCAGAATTGCGCGGCAATCATGCCCGCCGTTGCTCCGGAAATAACACATATAAACAAGCGGAGGCATTTAGCCGTTTTTTCCCGTATGTCGGAGAGGAGTTTGTCTGATGGAAAAATATATCATTAAAAATTTTGCTCGTCCATCACAAACTGTGATCAATGAATATCGGCAGCTCGATGTATCTACAATTTATGAGGCGCAAGGAAAACAAAATTTGCTGGATTATTGTTTAAAACCGATTTTATCGAATGTCATGATTGCTGGTCCTGCTGTGACCGTTACTTGTCAGGCGGGAGATAACTTAATGATTCATGCGGCAATTGAAGTATGCAAACCGGGAGATATTGTCGTCATTACAACACAAGGAACTTGTATCGCCGGCATGATTGGCGAGTTAATCGTTACAGCACTTATGAAAAAAGGCGTGCAGGGTGTCATCATTGACTCCGGCATTCGCGATGTTCAGCAAATTCGCGATATGAGATTTCCGATTTGGACACGGAAAGTCACATCACAAGGAACAACGAAGATAAAAGGCGGATGGGTAAATGCTCCAGCAACTTGCGGTGGTGTTACTGTTGAAGCAGGCGATTTAATTGCAGCGGATGATGACGGTGTTGTTGTTGTGAAACAGGAAGATTTGCAATCAACTTTAGATAGTGCCAAGGCTCGGCTTCAAAAAGAAAAGGAGACGAGAGCAAAAATTGCAAGCGGTCAAATAAGCTTAGACTTCTATAACTTGCGTCCAGTTTTAGACGAGGAAGGCGTCGTTTATTATGAAAATCAAGAAGATTATAAAAAGAAAAGGGAGGGTTTCTATGGCAAAACGTGAAGTTATTCATATTGAGGGTTCAGAGCATGATAATCCGATTCCGGTTGCTGTAAAAGTCGGCAATATGGTATATACGTCAGCCATTATTGGATCCGATCCCATAACTGGTGAAATTCCCGAAGAAGTCGATAAAGAGATTACAAATTTGTTCTATTATATGGAGGAAATTATAAAATCAGCAGGCGGATCTACAGATAATATCGCTCATTTAAGCGTTTACATGACAGACCGCAAGTATAAAGAAAATGTTAATAAACAATGGCTGAAAATGTTCCCTGATCCCAATAATCGTCCAGCCAGACATACAACAGAGAAAAGCTTGAAAAAGGGTTTGCGCGTACAAGTAGAGATGACAGCGGTACTATAATTATTCATTTTATATAAGGGGTGGATTTATGAAAAAGTGGTTAGTAATGTTAACGTTTACAATACTGACGGTTATTTTGGTTGCCTGTAGTGAAAATTCGAAAGAGGTCAACACAAATAATAACACACCAGATGATACGGAAGAGGCTCAATCTTATACATTCAAGTTAGGTCATGAAGCGGCAGAATCACATATTAAATTTAAAGTAGCAGAGAAGTTTGCTGAGGAATTGGAAAAAGCAACTGATGGGCGTATGACGGTAGAGATTTATCCGGGCAATCAATTAGGAAAAGAAGCGGATATGGCACAGCAAGTGCAATCTGGCACTTTAGATTTTGCCATTTTAAGTAACGGAACGATGAGCAGCATTTCCGAATCATTGAATGGCTGGTTCATGCCCTATTTATTTGAAGATTTAAGTGCTGCGGCCGCAGCATCACAAACCGATGAAGCGAAACAAATGATGACCGATTTAGAGAAAAAAAGCATGATTGGCTATGGTGTATTCTTTGCTGGTCAACGCCATATTTTTTCAAATAACGAGATTAAAAGTGTTGCTGATTTAAAAGGGTTAAAGACTCGTATTCCTGGAAGTCCGGTATTTGAAACGTATTATAAAGCGATCAATGCCAGTCCGGCCTCTATGCCATTGCCGGAAGTTTACACTTCTTTATCGACGGGCGTCATTGATGCCGTTGATACCGATCTAGATGCGGCTGTATCGCAAAAATTTTATGAAGCAGTTGAAAATCTTACTTTAACAGGGCATATCGTATTCCCGGAAGTAGTAATGGGAAGCAAATCGCTGATTGATAGTTTAAGCGAAGAAGACCAAAAAATCATAGCTGATGTGTGGATGGAAGTAATTGAATGGGGTGTTGATGAGAGCATCAGCAAAAATGAAGATTTATTGAACCAGCTGAAGGATCTTGGTGTAACCGTCACTGAGTTATCTGATAACTCAGAGTTTAAAAGCGTAAGTCAGCAAGTGTATGATCAATATTCTTCGAATGCAACGATTAAAGCATTTATTGAGGCCAATCAATAAAGATTTCGTCATATTTTAGAATGGCAGGAATAGCGATATTTTTCCTATTCCTGCGATTTCTTAAGTGTTTGTTGAAAGGAGAAGGTTCATGAAACTATTAAATACGCTGAGTGATGCACTTTTTAAAATCGAAAAAGTCATCGTAATTTTGCTGATGAGCGTCATTTTATTGAGTATTGTGCTGGGAGTTGTGTTCCGTTACTTTTTAAACAGTCCGTTGACTTGGACAGATGAATTGGCAATCTATATGCTGATTTGGATTACATTCGTAGGCGGCAGCATGAGTGTTAAAAATGGGAAAGCTGCATCTTTAGATTTAGTTTTTGATCAAGTTAGTGTGAAATGGCAGCGGATTTTTCTGATTGCCGGGTATGGATTTGTCATCATCTTTTCTGCAATTGTGACGTATATGGCTATTAAGTGGATATCGAATCCTGCGGTTTTGACTCAAATTTCTCCAGGTTTAAAAATCTCGATGTTTTTGCCGTATTTATCAATCCCATTCGGCTTATTTTGTTTAACGATTCATGCCGTGAATCATTTAGTGCAAGCTTTTATATTCACAGGCACTAAAGTGCATGCAGAGGGAGGCCAATAACATGTTTCTTGCCTTTATTATTTTAATTATGTTCGTCCTTTTGCTTGTCATTCGTGTTCCGATTGCTTTGATTTTAGGCATTGTAAGTTTGATTTATATTTTCGTGACAAAACAATATTTTTTGACAACCAATCTTTCGCAGCAGTTATTCTCCGGTGTTCAAAGCTTCAGTTTATTAGCCATTCCATTGTTTATGGTGGCCGGCGAATTAATGAATGCATCCGGCATTACGGTACGACTGATTGATTTTGCCAAAAAAGCGGTCGGTCATTTCCGCGGCGGACTGGCGTATGTAAATGTAATCGCCAATATGTTTCTCGCTTCAATTATCGGATCGGCAACAGCGCAAACGGCAATGATGAGCAAAATTATGATTCCTGAAATGGAACGTTCAGGATATAAACGTGAATTCGCAGCGGCAACAACCGTTTCAGCAGCACTTTTAGGGCCAATCATTCCGCCGAGTATGCTATTCATTATTTATGCGGTAGGCGCAAGCGTTTCTGTAAATGACATGTTTATGGCAGGAGTAATTCCAGGAATTTTATTAGCGCTGTCTTTCATTATTCTCATTATGATTTTAGGAATAAAAGCGAACTATCCAAGTTCAGAGAAGGCAGCTTTTAAAGAAGTTGTCCGTTCATTTGTTAAAATTATTCCTGCATTACTCGTGCCATTAACGATTATTGTAGGAACAGTCGGAGGTATATTTACGGCTACGGAATCTGCAGCAGTAGCCTGCGTAATTGCCATCATCGTCGGGCTTTTTTTCTACCGCGAGCTAAAAATCAAAGAGTTTCCGAAAATCTTGGTGAATGCGACAATCGCTACCGCCGTCGTAACTTTATTAATGTCGATGGCGAGTATGTTCGGATGGATATTGGCTTTTGAACGGATTCCGCAAATGCTGGTGGAACTCATGGGCAATATTTCATCAAACCCGCTAGTATTCTTATTGCTGGTTAATCTGTTTTTATTGATCACAGGCATCTTTTTAGATGAATTAGCGGTGATGATCATCTTGCTGCCGATTTTTATGCCGTTAGTCCATAGTTTTGGTATCGATCCGGTTCAATTCGGTGTCGTGATTTGTTTGAATGCAACAATCGGTTTGTTAACGCCGCCAGTCGGGGCAGGATTGTTTATTGCTTCTAGTGTAGGCGAAGTGAAGATGGAAAGACTGATCAAAGCGGTTGTACCATTTATCATCGTTTCAATTATCGTATTGTTTGCCGTGACCTATATTCCTGCATTGACGACATGGCTGCCGAGTTTCTTAGATAAATAGATGACCTTCTATCTTAGGAGAGCATCTATGCTTTCATTTATCACTTGTATTGTTATACAATATTGTTATATATTAGAAACTAGTATTGAATGGGCGAGGAGGTTTTTATGTTTGAAAAGACCTGCTGAAATAGCATATGAATATATAAAAGAACGAATATTAGAAGGTACATACCATCCTTCGCAAAAGCTGATTGAAAATGATTTAACTTCAGAAATTGGCGTCAGTCGCAATACAGTTATGAAAGCATTATTGAAACTGGAACAAGAAAATTTAGTCGTGCTTGAAAAAAATAAAGGGGCGACGATTAAATCCTTTTCATTACATGAAATCGTTAATTATTTGAAGATTCGAGAAGTTTTGGAGGGACTGATCGGGTATAGTGCAGCCGTTAAGATAACGGAGGATGACCTTAAACAATTGGAGAATATACTGCAAAAAATGAAAGAGGCATTAGAATACAATCATTTTGACGGTTATTCCGAGTTTAATATACAATTCCACGAAGTTATCTATCAAGCTTCAGACAATCAGCAAGCGGTCGATATGGTCAAAATCATTAAGCAACAGCTGAAAAGACTACAAATCAAAACTATTTTAGTGCCGGGAAGAAATGATCATTCTTTAATGGAACATACGAACATTTTGGATGCATTGCGTGAAAGAGACCCTCATAAAGTAGAAAAGCAATTAAAGGAACATGTAGCAAATGTTCGCAGTACGATTGAGAATAATTATTCGTTTTTGATGTAAGAAATGAACGATGGAATAGCTTACAGAAGTATCTGTGAGCTATTTTTTGCC
>JBJFHH010000177.1:7238-9887 GCA_051893475.1 Bacillus sp. (in: firmicutes)
TTTTGCCGGATAGTCCGAAGTCATTGTAGAGATGGATTTTTTGCTTGTTGTATATGCCAATTGGGGAGAAGTGAGAGTGAAGTTAACATGGAAAAAGAGCAGTTTTCTTTCGGCATTTATTGATTCATTATAATGTGGTTTCAGCTTATTATGATGAGTGGAATGATTTATATCAGAAAATATTGGAGTATGCTGTGCATGTATAGAGACCTTCAATCATGGAAGGTTTTTTTGAGTTAAAGAAATTATAACTTCCTTCATTGTGAATCCAATTACAGCGTTAAGCAACTAGTGAATCTAGAAAGTGTTATTTGGGCACCTCTGTTTTACTATTTTTTCTATAAGAATAGCTTATAACATACCGTCTGATTATTGATATTTTTCTATTAATGGTATTGTGCTAATCTAAAGTTGATTGGAGGGAGTGTTAATGAAGGCTATTATTCAAAATGAATTTGGTACTGCCGATGTACTGAAATATACAGATGTAGAGAGACCGAGAATAGCTGAACATGAGCTATTAATTAAAGTTGCTTATACTAGTGTGAACTATGCCGACATAAAAAAACGAACCGGAAATAAAGGAAACGGTGAATTTCCTTTTACCCTTGGATTGGATGCTGCCGGTATAGTGGAAGAGATTTCGGCTCACTCAAAGTTTGCCATTGGCGATCGTGTTATTGCATTTCCGAAGAGTGGTACATATGCTGAATATGCGGTGGCAAATGAACAATTAGTTTTTAAAATTCCGAATGCACTATCTTTAAAAGAAGCGGCAGCAATGCCTACTGTTTCAATACTATCTTATATATTGCTTCATGAAATTGGTCAAATTCGTCAGGAAGATACGCTTTTGATCCACAGTGCGGCTGGGGGAGTCGGTTCAATGCTCGTGCAACTGGCAAAGCTCACAGGTGTTGAGAAAATCATTGCAACGGTTGGAAATCTTGAGAAAGCAGAGTATGTTCGTTCATTAGGGGCCGATGTAGTTTGTACATATGATACATTTGCCGAGCAAGTTTTAAAGGAAACAAATCAAGATGGAGCCAATGTGATTTTCGATTCTGTTGCCGGTGACGTCACAAGCAAAAGCTTAAAGTGCTTAGCGATGTACGGAACGCTTGTTCAATTTGGAAATAGCAGTGGAACAGCGGGCACTTTCAAAACGAGTGATGTTCACAGCAGTTGCCGGAGTGTGAAAGGATTCAGTCTGGGAACAACACGAAAACATCGACCAGAGCGGCTGGCTCCTGTCGCAGAAATCGTTTTGAATCTGTTTGCTGCAAAGAAAATAATTCTTCCGATTGCCAAAACCTTTCATTTAAGCGAGGCATCACTTGCTCATCAATTAGTGGAAAGCCGTAAGTATGAAGGGAAAGTATTAATTGAGATTTGATAGATTTCTGAATAATTGTATTTGAAATATAAAAGAATATCCCATTTTATTAGATTGTTATTGGCTTATACTTCTTATATAGGTGAAATTAAATCTTTTATGCTATATTGAAAGTACTGATATATAGTCCGAAAGTAGGTAGATATAAAATGGGATTCGGTTTTCGAAAAAGCTTTAAGGTAGCACCCGGAGTGAGAATTAATGTGGGGAAGAGAGGAATCGGAGCGAGTGTCGGAACGAAAGGTTTTCGATATTCGGTTAATTCAAGCGGGCAAAGAAGAACGACAGCTTCCATTCCCGGAACAGGCATTTCATACACGACTACGTCCGGCAGTAAGAAGAGAAATTATCATTCCGCCTCTTATCAAAGACAACGAGAATTGGCAAAGGTACAGAAGGAAAGAGAAAAGCTGCAGGAAATGGAACAAAATCGTCTGGAAGTTGATCTTTTTGAAAACAAATTAGAGATGATTCATTCCATACACAAAGAATGCAGTGATTCTATTGATTGGTTTAGTCAAAGCCATGTTCCGCCTCCGTTTGCAGCTGGCTCGAAAGGACCAAATGAAATCGCGGCTACAGAAATGCTGGAAAAATATAAACCTTCCTTTTTTGATAAACTATTGAAACGACATGAAACAAAAATCGAACAGCTGAAAGCAAAAGTGGAAGAAGCAAAATTAGAGGATGAAGAGCTGTATGCCGAGTGGGAATCGTCTGTCCAATTGGCTAAAAGAATCATCAATCAAGATATGGATGCGTATCTTGAAGCGATAGAGGTCTATTATCCGTTAGATGACTTAAACGAATTCGGGAGCGGCTTTGAATTTTTCATCGAAGATCCAAACAGTTTGGAAGTAGAATTTGATGTGCATACAGAAGACGTTGTGCCGGAATATACGAAATCACTGACGAAAACAGGAAAAGTTTCCACGAAAGCGATGACAAAAACGAGGTATTATGACATTCAGCAAGACTATGTATGCAGCTGCGTGATTCGCATTGCGAGAGAAATGTTTGCGCTATTGCCAATCAATGTTATCAGCATTCATTGCCTCGATGAACAGCTGAATTCTGCGACAGGCCATAATGAAAAAGTAGCGATTTTATCTGTGAAAATCGATCGGGATACGCTCGATACACTAAATTTTGATGCTATTGACTGTTCAGATGCCATGACGAACTTTGAGCATAATATGGAGTTTCGCAAGACTAAAGGTTTTTTGGCGGTTGATAGGGTAGGGGAATAAGTT
>JBJFHH010000178.1:0-2398 GCA_051893475.1 Bacillus sp. (in: firmicutes)
GCCGATGCTTCTGCCGATTCACAATCCAACGCTGGTCACAATACCTTTAAAAACGGAAACAATACCGTCATCAACATAGCTGATAATAGTGCTGGATATTTAGCTATGACTCTATCTACACTTCTTATGATGGAAAGCTTAAGAGGGAACCAGGATCGAGACAATTTAGAACCACTAATTTCCCAACTCACTAATACGATGAACGAATTGTTACAAGGAGAATATAATAATCGTAAAGCGATCATTGATGCTCTTAAATCTCTCAAGGAAGAGGAAGAGTAAAAATACAAGAATTGGAGGAGACTGCATGTCAAAAACGATTGTCTCACGATGTACAATTCCTGCAAAGGAAGATGTTGATAACGTATATGTGAAAGTAAAAAATATAAACCCAAACCATAGTCGTCAACTCACAATAAACGCATACAGTAAAAATTCCCCAACAAAAGAATTATTGCCCGTATTTGTAGATAACCAACCAACGCATATAGATACTTTGGGACCTGAAGCAGAAAAAGTCTATAGAATAGATGTGTCAAGTGTAAATGGGCAGGTTATTTTTGAGATTGTTCAAAAAGAGGGCAGCGCTGGTATTAAGGTTTCCAAAAGCAGCAAAAACCCTTCTTCAGTAGAATTACACATTAAATAAATAACGATGAGAATTCGGAAGCTGACGCCAAAAGATTACTTTTTGTATCCTTTAACGTCAGCTTCTACTACTTTTACGTCGTTGCCTCAAGAGGGTAATGCAAACGTCTATTGACCGAACGAAAACCACACCGGCAGCAGCTTCAAAGCCTGCCAAACCAAGAACGAAGAAAACGAGCTAACGATAAGAAGGAAAATTCGCTTCCCAAAAAGAAAATATATAGTACAAGCCAAGAACAGTCAGCATACATATACAAAAGATAACCAAAGGAGTTGATTGGATTGAACGCTGAAATCAAAGTGTCGGTACTCGGACAGGAATGGTACGAGTTTGCCGACGGCTACGATGCTGGTTTTTTAGGCAAACAATACGAAGTGCCCCTGCCTGAACTGAGAGAAGACTTGAAGGAAGATATCGCTCCGCTGCTTGCAGGCGGATATGTGCTGAATTATACGCACTTCTCGATTGTGATTAGCAAATCGAGACGTCTTGCCTTTTATACCGCCGTCAATATCGATGGCTCGCAGCAAAAGGATATAAAACGCGGCAATGATAGCTGGTATTACGATTCGCGGATCGACCAAGATTTCCAGGCGGGCCCGGAGCTGTATCGCAGCAATGACCTGGACCGCGGCCATCTTGTGCGCCGGCGCGATCCTGTTTGGGGCACACGCGCGGCAGCCGCCAATGAAGATACGTTCCATTTTACAAATTGCGCCCCGCAGCATAAAGATTTAAACCAGAAAGCGTGGCTTGATCTGGAGGACTATATTTTAAACAATGCGGTCACTCACGACTTGAAGGTCAGCGTTTTTACCGGACCCATCTTCAAGGACAGCGACCAAACCTATCGCGGCATTCAGCTGCCGGAGGAATTTTGGAAAATTGCTGTGATGGTGAAACAGGACGGCGCCTTATCCGCTACCGCTTACTTGCAGACGCAAAAAAATCTACTCGGCAAGCTCGACTTCTCCTACGGTGAATACAAAACATATCAGGTCGCAGTAGCGCATATCGAAGCATCGACCGATCTTGATTTCGGGTCACTTCGCAATGCCGATCCATTACATAACTCCGGCTCGTCACACGTCATTACTGCAATGGATGACATCCGCTTATAGAATAAGATGCCGCTCCGATATACCCATAAGTTCATTTTCCCTAATAAGAAAAACGTCTAGCGCTTTCTAGACGTTTTTCCGCATAAGCGAAGCTATTTCTTGATCATCACGATCATTGCTCTTCTCCAATTGTTCAATCACTAACTGTTGCCGTTCCACTGGATGGTTTTGGCTTAACTTAGCCTTCGCTTCCATCTTCGTGATATGAATTTTGAAGGCGACAATCCCTTTACTCATCCCCTCAATAAAACCAGGCTCCAGTTCATCCAAACGATACGGACTATCCGACCGTTCATATTTCTTTACAGAGTCATTTAGCGAATCAAATATGACTTGGTCATCCTCAAGTATTTCCAGCGTGCCGTATACATGCACAGCTACATAATTCCATGTCGGCACAGCCTTCTCCGTTTCGTACCAAGTCGGGGAAATGTAACTGTGCGGTCCATGGAAAACCGCCAGAATATGGTCGGCATCTTTCCACTGACCATTCGGCCGCGCAAAATGACCGTATAAAGCCTGTTCCTCTTTCTTCAAAAGCAATGGAAGATGAGTCGCATACGGCTCTCCATTATGCTGAGAAAAAAGTGTCGCAAAGCTGTACCTTTCCATCCAGTCAAAAATAAGG
>JBJFHH010000179.1:0-2398 GCA_051893475.1 Bacillus sp. (in: firmicutes)
ACCAGAAATGATCGAGATTTACTTTTATCGCTTGTCCAGATTCGATAGAATACGAGACATCCTTTTGTGTAATGAAGCATATCGGTTGAGCATCTTCCATAATGTATTCAATCCGCTCTTCCGGATAAGATGGGTCTATCGGTACATAAGCTGCTCCTGTCTTCAATACAGCCAGAATGCTCACCAACATGTCGATTGATCTCGGCACTAACAATGCTACATAAGACTCTGCCTTTACCCCTTGTGTGATTAAATAATGGGCAAGCTGATTTGATTTCTTATTTA
Organism: Bacillus sp. (in: firmicutes); assembly: GCA_051893475.1. Taxonomy (GTDB): domain Bacteria; phylum Bacillota; class Bacilli; order Bacillales; family DSM-1321; genus Bacillus_AD. Next base: position 286 of record JBJFHH010000179.1, read on the forward strand.
ATTGCTCATATGTTAACGATTCACCATTATACGTAACGGCTTTACGATTAGGAAATTCTCGTACTTTTGCTTCGAACAAATCGACAATCGTAGATGGTTCCGTCTTCACTTCTGTTGTGTTCCAATCAACGATTGCTTGTCTATGTTCCTCTTCTGTTACGATGTTCAATGTTTCGATTGTCGGATTGCTGTTTAACTGCTCCAACACCATAACAAAACGATGTATCAGCATTTCCACTGTATCCAAGTCGTACAAATCCTTACGGAATTCGATAATTGCCTCAATTCCGTTCGCTTGTCCTTCATTAAACAATTCACGCATTTCGATACTCAAATCAAATTTTGCTAAACCAACCGTATGCAATTTGATTTCCGCTGTATTTTCCTCCAACTGAATAGCAGGTTGAGGGGTATTTTGCAAAGCAAACATAATTTGGAACAACGGATGTCGCGATGTTACACGTGTCGGATTCAAGTGCTCTACTAAATGGTCGAGCGGAATATGTTGATGTTCATACGCTTGGACACTCGTATCCTTTACTCGTTTTAACAATTCCGTAAATGTTGGATTACCACTTGTATCGGTACGCATCACAACAGTGTTAATAAACATTCCGATCACATCGAACCATTCCTCTTTTTCCCGCCCTGCAATCGGACTGCCCAAGACGATATCTTCTCCCGCACCAAGTTTGGTCGCTAGCGCTGCAAAAGCTGTTTGCAGAACCATATACAACGTTACGTGATGTTGTCTTGCCAGCGTTTGCAATTCCTCGTGCAGCTCTCTGTTAATCACAAATGGAAAAGATTCTCCATGTACTTGTAATAGCGGTTCACGTTTCCGGTCTCTTATCAACTCCATCTCGTCCGGAATATCTTGCAATTGTTTTGTCCAATAAACCAGTTCTCGTTGTTCTAAACGTTCTCGACTCAACTTCTCTAATTGCTCAATCGCAAAATCATGGTATTGTGCATCCAACGGTGACAATTTTCCTTCATTATAAGCCCTCTCCAAGTCTTGGGTGAAAGTCGCTAATGACCAACCATCCGAACTAATATGATGCATGTTCACCACAACGATGTGATCGTTGATAATTGTCACCTTAAAACCAACTTCATGTTGCAAATCAAATGCGTAACGTGTGGCGGTTTCAATTGCTTGTTGCAAATGCTCATCTTCAACAGACAAAAAATCAATCTTTGCCGGTTCATCGACTATTTGTTGGAATGGAATACCGTCTTCAGCCGGATATTTCGTACGCAAAATGGAATGCCGATTCACGACTTCTTGCACTGCACGTGTAAATTTCTCCAGTATTAAGGGTCTTTCAAACGTATATACCAACGGAATATTGTATGTTGCACTAGGACCTTCCAATTGGTATAAAAACCATAAACTACGCTGGTTGTACGACAACGGCAAACGATCCGTTCGATTAATGGACGTGCCTAATACTGTAGGTGCTTTATCTGCAGTCGCCACATATCGTGCCAACTCTTCCACCGTCGGATTTTCAAAAATGGCAGCAATTGATAAATCAACTTGAAACGTCGCCCGAATCTTTAAAAGTAATTGCGTTGCCAAAATGGAATGTCCCCCCAATTGGAAAAAGTCCTCATCAACACCTACCGTCGATACCGATAATACTTCTTCAAAAAGAGTGCCAATCACTTCTTCCGTATGATTTTTCGCTGCTCTTTTCTCATGCGAATTCATTGTTGGCTTCGGTAATTGTTTACGGTCGATCTTCCCATTATTCGTCATCGGCATTTTTTCAAGGAATACAATATGAGCAGGAATCATGTAATCAGGAAGCTGGCATTTTAACGCTGCGATAATGTTTTCTTCCTTAGCAGAACCAACAACATAAACGACAATCCGTTTATCTCCAGGCACGTCTTCCCGTACAATAGCAAATGCTTGCTCGACACCGTGCTGATCGGCAACCTTCGCTTCTATTTCTCCGGTTTCAATACGGAAGCCCCTAATTTTTATTTGATGGTCGGCACGGCTAATATACTGTAATGTACCGTCTTCATTCCACTTCACTAAATCGCCTGTACGATACATTCGACTTCCCACGGCACCATATGGATTGGCTACAAAACGCTC
>JBJFHH010000180.1:0-2396 GCA_051893475.1 Bacillus sp. (in: firmicutes)
TCTGGTGGACAAAAACAACGCTTATCGATTGCTCGTGCCATTTATCGTAAACCGGAGATTTATATTTTCGATGACTCATTCTCTGCACTGGATTATAAAACAGACCGAGCGTTACGGACGGCATTGGAAAAAGAAACAGAGAATGCCACAACACTAATTGTTGCGCAACGAATCGGAACCATTAAAGATGCCGATCGCATCATTGTGCTGGAAGATGGAGAAATCGTTGGAAATGGCACACATGAACAATTGATGGATAGCTGTAAGACATATCAAGAAATTGCTTATTCTCAGCTTTCGAAGGAGGAATTGGCTCATGGCTAAAAAAGAGTATACGATTGGTGATCATAAAGAAAACCACAGCCAGCATGGACCAATGGACGGTGGTCCCGGTGGCCCTCCGATGGGAGCGTCCGGGCAAAAAGCGAAAGATTTTCAAAAGACCATTAAGCAGTTGGTGACTTATTGCAGCGCCTATATACCTTACATTTTGTTTGCCTTGGTTTTGGCGTTCGTCGGGGCTGCGTTTAACGTATACGGTCCGGATCAATTAAGTGAAATGACCGATATTATCCAAGAAGGCTTAATGACAACGATTGATTTGGATGCGATTCAAAAAATCGGCATTCTTTTGGCGGTGCTGTATGGATTGGGCTTTGTATTCAACTATATACAAGGGTTTATCATGGCTACGGTCACACAAAGAATTACGAAAAAAATGCGTACGGATTTATCACAGAAAATCAACCGCATTCCATTAAGCTATTTTGATAAAACAAGCTACGGAAATGTATTGAGCCGTGTAACCAATGATATTGATACCATTGGTCAAACATTGAATAACAGTCTTGGTCAATTGGTTTCATCAGTGGCAACTTTTGTCGGTGCGCTCGTTATGATGTTCTATACAAACTGGATCATGGCTCTGACAGGGATTGTGGCAACGATGATCGGCTTCGGCCTGATGATGATGATTATGAATCATTCCCAAAAATACTTTAATCAGCAACAGGTTGAATTGGGGAAAATCAATGGACATATTGAAGAAATGTATGCAGGGCATCATGTTGTAAAGGTTTATAATGGTGAAAAAGAAGCGAAAAAAACCTTCCATACCATTAACGATCGTCTATTTGATGATGCTTGGAAATCGCAATTCATTTCAGGGATTATGATGCCGATTATGCAATTCATCGGAAACTTTGGCTATGTAGCTGTTTGTATTGTCGGTGCGTTACTTGTTACAAATGATGTGATTACAATTGGGACAATCGTTGCGTTCATGGTGTATATTCGTCTATTCACACAGCCTTTGTCACAGTTGGCACAGGCAGCGACAAACCTGCAATCCACTGCCGCTGCAAGTGAGCGTGTATTCGAATTTTTAGAAGAAAAAGAGCTGGAGGATGAAAGCGACAAATCGATGAAATTGGATGGTGTCAAAGGTAATGTCGAATTTAAACATGTGACATTCGGTTACACTGAAGACCGTCTCATCATTAAAGATTTCTCTGCAAGCGTGAAGGCTGGTCAAAAAATTGCCATTGTCGGTCCGACTGGAGCAGGGAAAACCACATTAGTCAACTTATTAATGCGATTTTACGAGATTAATAGTGGGGAAATCACCATTGATGGAGTGCCTATTAGCCAATTAAGCCGTGAACAAGTTCACAGTATGTTCTGTATGGTGCTTCAAGATACATGGTTGTTTGAAGGAACGATTCGCGAAAACATTGTTTATTCAAAGGAAAATGTAACGGATGAGGAAGTCATCGCCGCTTGTAAAGCAGTCGGCTTGCATCATACCATCAAAGCGTTGCCGAAAGGATATGACACTGTTCTGAATGATCAAGTAAATCTGTCAGCTGGGCAAAAACAATTAGTCACCATTGCCCGCGCTATGATTGGAAATGCGCCGCTTCTGATTTTGGATGAAGCGACCAGCTCAGTCGATACCCGCACGGAATTGCAAATCCAACAGGCGATGGATCGCCTGACAGTCGGTAAAACATCGTTCGTAATTGCCCACCGTCTGTCAACGATCAAAAATGCCGATATGATTTTGGTGATGAAGGATGGAGACATTTTAGAAACGGGCAACCATGAAGAGCTTCTTGCTAAAGACGGCTTTTATGCCGAACTGTATAATAGTCAGTTTGAGGAAGCGTCTTAATGAACTATTTAGAGAACGAGTTTGCGCGAGTGAGGTGAGTATTTGTACGAACTCCGCTGAAACTATAAAAGGTGCTATCTCTGTGTGAAAAATAACACTGCTGAGATAGCACCTTTTTTAATCATTGAATGAATTTGTCGATTTTATTATGCGACACTTTGCTTTTGTAGCGCCAGCTTTTCAGCTTCTGAATCAAATTCATTTTCCATTTTAGCTACAACAA
>JBJFHH010000181.1:0-37872 GCA_051893475.1 Bacillus sp. (in: firmicutes)
GCATGGATCTTAATAAAATGACCGAAAGAGTGCAGCAAGTGTTAGTCGGGGCGCAATCATTGGCTCAAAGCAAGGAGCAGCAGCAGCTGAGAATTGCTCACCTTTTAGTGACGATGATGGAGCAGGATGATTACATGCTGTTCAGAGTGCTGGAAGAGCAGCAAATTGATGCTCAAGCCTTTAAGAAGGTACTTGATGAATTCATCGATAAGCAGCCGCAAGTATCGGGCAATACAAATTTGTATATGTCGCAATCATTGCAAGCAGCCCTTGACGCAGCCGGGAAGCTCGCTGAGAAATTCGAAGACGAATATTTATCTGTTGAGCATTTACTATTAGCGTTCTTTGCAAGCTCAGCAGAAGAAATCAAATTATTGAAAAATCAATTTTCCATAAATGAAAAATCGATATTGGCAACGATTAATCAGATAAGGGGGAATCAGAAGGTGACTAGTCAAAATCCTGAAAATACGTATGAAGCATTGAAGAAATACGGAAGAGATTTAGTGGAAGAAGTGAAGAACGGCAAATTGGATCCTGTAATCGGCCGTGATTCTGAAATTCGTAATGTTATTCGTATTTTATCAAGAAAAACGAAAAACAATCCGGTGTTAATCGGGGAACCCGGTGTCGGTAAAACTGCCATTGTAGAAGGATTGGCACAGCGTATTGTACGTAAAGACGTACCTGAGGGACTGAAGGATAAAACCATCTTTTCACTTGATATGAGTTCACTTATTGCAGGCGCCAAATTCCGTGGTGAGTTTGAGGAACGTCTGAAAGCTGTCTTAAGCGAAGTGAAGAAAAGTGAAGGGAAAATTCTTTTGTTCATCGATGAGCTGCATACGATTGTTGGAGCAGGTCGCACAGATGGGGCAATGGATGCGGGAAATATGCTGAAGCCAATGCTTGCGAGAGGAGAGCTTCATTGTATCGGTGCAACCACTTTAGATGAATACCGTAAATATATTGAAAAGGATCCGGCTTTGGAGAGACGTTTCCAACAAGTGCTTGTGCAAGAGCCGGATGTCGAAGATACAATTTCAATTTTGCGTGGATTGCGTGAGCGATTTGAAATCCATCATGGCGTGCGGATTCATGACCGCGCTTTAGTAGCGGCTGCTACTTTGTCCAACCGTTACATTACAGATCGCTTCTTACCGGATAAAGCGATTGATTTAGTCGATGAAGCGTGTGCGATGATTCGTACCGAAATCGATTCGATGCCGACTGAGCTGGATGAGCTGACTCGAAAAGTGATGCAGCTTGAAATTGAAGAGGCGGCATTGAAAAAAGAAAATGATGAACCGAGCAAAAAACGATTGGCGGCCCTTCAGGAAGAACTGGCTAACTTAAAAGAAAGCGCCAATAATATGCGCTCACAGTGGGAACTTGAAAAATCCGGCTTGCAAAAAGTGCAGGAAAAACGGGAAGCATTAGAAAAGTTGAAACGAGAAATTGAAGATGCCGAAAATAATTATGACTTGAATAAGGCGGCAGAGCTGAAATACGGTAAGCTTCCGCAATTGGAAAAAGAGCTGAAGGAGCTTGAAGAGAAAGTTGAAAATCAAAAAGACGAAGGTAAGCTGCTGCGCGAGGAAGTGACAGAGGAAGAAATTTCGTCTATCGTATCGCGCTGGACAGGAATTCCAGTTACGCGCTTAGTAGAAGGAGAACGCGAAAAATTGCTTCGTCTCGAAGAAGTGCTTCATAAACGAGTTGTTGGTCAAGATGAAGCAGTGCAATTAGTCGCAGATGCAGTTATTAGAGCGAGAGCGGGTATTAAAGACCCTAATAAGCCAATTGGTTCCTTTATCTTCATGGGACCCACTGGTGTTGGTAAAACAGAGCTCGTAAAAGCGCTGGCAGAAGCATTGTTTGACAGCGAGGACCATATGATTCGGATCGATATGTCGGAATATATGGAGAAACATTCTGTGTCTAGACTGATTGGGGCGCCTCCGGGATATGTCGGATTTGAGGAAGGCGGACAATTGACAGAAGCAGTGCGCAGACAGCCGTACTCTGTTATTTTGCTTGATGAGGTGGAGAAAGCGCATCGCGATGTCTTTAACTTGCTGCTGCAAATATTGGATGATGGTCGTATTACCGATTCGCACGGGAGAGTCGTTGATTTCAAAAACACAGTCATCATTATGACTTCGAATATTGGCTCGGCTCACTTGCTTGAAGGCATGGATGGAGACGCGATTACAGAGGAAGCTAAAGAACGGGTCTTCACAGAATTGAAAATGCATTTCCGACCGGAATTTTTAAATCGCGTAGATGATATTGTCCTCTTCAAACCGTTGTCAATGAATGAGGTTATTCGAATTGTTGATAAATTGGTGGGCGATTTGCAACGCCGCCTGGAACAACGTTCGATTACGATTACATTAAGTGACGAGGCAAAACGATTTATCGCAAATGCAGCTTACGACCCGGTATTCGGTGCCCGTCCATTGAAACGATATATACAAAAGCATGTTGAAACAGCACTGGCAAGACAATTGATTGCGGATGGTGTTTCGGAAAATAGAAAAGCGTCCATTGATGTAAAAGACGATCAGCTTGTCGTTACAATCGAATAACACAAAAGAGGGTATGCTGAAAGTTCTTCAGCATACCCTCTTTTCCTGCTTAATGATGTCCATTATCCACTGGTTCACTTGGGATAAGCAAAGGAAGTACACATATTAAAATTGTCACAGGAATAGCGGTAATAGCCCCGATACTGAAATCATAAGACACGCCATTCATTGAGCTGACAACATATGTAACCATTTGCATTAAAAGGAACACCCAAAAAAAGGTAACAATATAACGCATGATTTTCACCTCGAATGTTCATCAATACTTTAAACATAGTATCATATTTTTATAAAAGAAGGAAATATCTTTTCCTGTCTAGCGCATATTCATTCCTGACAATTCGGACTATAGTAAAAATTCGAATACCCCGTACAGAAACTCATGCTATATTTATTATAAGCTAACTGAACTTAACTATACGAGCAATAAGCTATCTCTGTATAGAGGTGAACAAGATAGAAATTGTACGCATATTTATAGACTGAGTCACTGAATTTTTTTTAAAAAAATCATATACATAATAGGAATAATGATAGTAGTAATGTTGGATGAAAAGAAAGGATTGGCTAAAGATGTTACGAAGCTTTCAATATGATGAACAGTGGAATATCATTTATTACCCAACAAAGCCGAGCGGGTTTTCGGTGTTTATTATTGGCGATCATCACCATTATGTTCAAAAACAAGATAGTTATTGGCTGAATCACCCGAGTCGCTTCCAGTTGCTGAAACAATTGCGTAAAAGTGGGTATACATGCTTTTCATCTCATTTATATGGGGAACATTGGGGTAACGACAAAGCGGTTCAATTTGCGAAGGATTTGTATCAGATTGTAATGAAGGCGGAAACGCTCAATGAAAAAATTCATTTGTTTGCGGAAGGAAAAGGGGCGCTTGTTGCTTTAAAGCTGTTCCCGCTATTGCAGGGTTGCATCCGTTCTGTCGTGTTGCTTAATCCATGCTTATCACTAAAGGAAAAATGGGCACTTGAAAAGAATCATCAAATATATTTTAAACCATTTTTGAATGAAATCACAAAAGTATTCGGTGATCGAACTGAGCAGTTGGAAGATATTCATACACCAATCAATGTGCCAATCAAGGTCATACATGTAATGGGCAATGACCCAAAAAAACAATTTCTTTTATATCAGGATTTGAGGAAGAGAAATAGTGCAGAAACAGAGATCGTCTATTTACTTCCGGAAAAACGCTATAAAGTAATATCTGAAGCCGTTCGTTTTTTTAAACAATACGAAACAGTCCTTTAAATGCAAATTGTGCATACATTACTTATAATAAGTATTTAAGGTACACTATTGGGGGACTAAGGAAAATGATGAATGTTGTTTATGGTGTGTATCGTTTTTTAGGGTTTCATATTTGCAGCTATTTGCTGGAGAAAGGTCATCAGGTGGCAGGCTGTGATTGGCAGCCGGAAGATGAAGAGGCAGATGAGAAACAACTGATGCTTGGAAGGAATGCCAATTTTTCATGCTGTGATGAGCGATGGGAAACAGACGATGAAGTGAAGCTGTATATTTGCCTATATGACTATTTGGATAATCCTGATGCTTCAGTAAGTAAAATGCAGCAATTGACGGAGGAAATCAGTTTACTTTTGGCAAAGCTTCAAAAACAAATAACGGAGATTGTCGTTTTCATTCCCAATCAGATGCAGGACCATTTTCATTGCACTTTGAGGGAGTGGAAGATTAAAATGAAGCAGGATTATCCCGTTCGTTTGTTATATATATCGGAGCTTTATGGTCCATGGCTGCCGTCGTCACATATAAGGATGAATGTCATAAAGAAGGAAAAAACGGTACTAAAAGCGAATATGTCGAAATATATATATATAGATGATTTTTTGAGAAGCTGGCAGGACATTATGGCGTTAACTGAAAACGAAGTCTTTATAGCAGGAACGCAAGATCATCAATGGAATCAGGATTTGACGACATATGTGATAGAAGAGAAAACTAGTTTAAGAGAGGGCATACAATTGATAGAGGAGCATAATGAAAAGCTCGAGATTCTCCGTAAACGGTTTTAGAAAGGAATCATTTATTTTTATGAAAGCAATATACTTAAAAGGCGTTGCAGCAATTTTCTTTATTTTTCTTTTAGCAGGTTGCAATACCGATAAGGAAGGTAAGATCGAAAATGTAGGCCTGTTAATGTCCGAAACAATTAATGATCAAGTTTGGGGAACGAAGGGTTACAGAGGTTTATTGCAAATAGCATCAGAATATGATGTGAATGTTCATTTTAAAGAAGATATTAGGTCGCTCATGTCAGCTGAAAATGCTGTGAAAGAATTCGATAAGGCTGGTGTCACATTATTATTCGGCAATGGGCATGAGTTTGCTGAATATTTTTCGGAAATAGCAAAGGATTATCCGCATATCCATTTTGTCAGCATTAACGGCGAGGCGACCGAGGATAATATGACGAGCTTAAGCTTTGACGGGTATGCAATGGGTTATTTCGGAGGTATGGTAGCAGCCGAGATGACTGAAAGCGATGAAATAGGCGTTATACCTGCTTATGAATGGCAGCCGGAAGTGAAAGGATTTATTGACGGGGCAAAATATCAGAATAAAAATGTAACCGTTCATGTCTCAGCTGTAGGGGATTGGAATGATATTGACGGCGGTCTGCAAAAATTTGAAGAACAGTTGGCGGAAGGGGCGGATATTTTTTATCCGGCCGGAGATGGATTTAATGTACCGATTATTGAGAAGGTAAAGGAAAATGGCTTATTTGTTATCGGCTATGTGTCTGATCAGCACGATTTAGGATCGAAAACCGTTTTGACCAGTACTGTTCAGCATGTCGATCAGCTGTTTTTGTATGCTGCTGAAAACTTCAACAAGGGCACATTGGAAAGCGGCAATTATTTCTTCGATTTTAAAGACGGAGCTGTCACGTTAGGTGAATTCAGTTCAGTTGTACCTGATGATTTTGTGAAAAAAATACAGACGTACGTTCAAAATTATATTCAATCCGGCAAGCTCCCTTCAAATGACAACTAGCGAGCAAACGCGGAAAGGGGAATGCATTTTGAGTCGCAAGCGGCACATGGAATTTATGAATATTGCAATGAAGTACTTTCCTGAGGGTAAAGAAAAACTGAAATCAGTCGGCATTGATGTATCCATCAGTCAGCTGCCGATTTTTATGGATTTATTTACAAAGGTTATGGATGAAGCTTATGAAATGGGACAGAAGGATGCTTTGAATAGGAAATAGTAGTTGCATCTGGTATTAGATCTTATTTATACATATTAAGAATGTTGCAAAGAATCATCTTATCGGCCTCCAAGGCAGTCATTATATGACGTATTGGAGGCTTTTTCTAGTTTTCACAGGAATTAATTTAAAATTACAGTTGCAGAACAGAGTATGATTCGATAAAATTAGTACCAAGTCATAATAATTACTTTTAAAGGTTGATATAGAGAAGGGGTGCGAATTTTGAATGCAGGAATTTTAGGGATAGGTCGTTATTTGCCGGGGAAAATTGTAACAAACAAGGATTTTGAAGCAAGAATTGACACTTCGGATGAATGGATTAGAACGCGTACTGGTATTGAAGAAAGAAGAATTGCGAGCGAAGAATTTGATACCTCAAATATGGCATATGAAGCAGCAAAACAGGCATTGCTTCATTCAAATTTAAAAGCGGAAGATTTGGATTTGATCCTTGTCGCAACCGTTACACCTGATCGTGCTTTCCCTTCCGTAGCTTGCATGATCCAAGAGCAGCTTGGCGCAAAAAAAGCAGCAGCGATGGATGTCAGCGCAGCTTGTGCCGGTTTCATGTATGGAATGATTACTGCTGAGCAATTTATAAAAAATAAAGTATATAAGAATATATTAGTAGTAGGTGTTGAAAAACTTTCAAAAATTACGGATTTCAATGACCGAAATACAGCTGTGTTATTCGGTGATGGAGCCGGAGCGGTTGTGATGGGACCTGTTTCAGATGAGAAAGGCATTTTAGCGTTTGAGCTTGGAGCGGACGGAACCGGAGGCAAGCATCTGTACAACAATGATGAACAGCATATTGTCATGAATGGGCGCGAAGTATTTAAGTTTGCTGTGCGCCAAATGGGTGAATCTTGTGTGAAAGTTCTTGAAAAGGCCGGGCTTGGGAAGGAAGATGTTGATTTTCTAATTCCGCATCAGGCGAATATTCGCATTATGGAATCAGCTAGGGAAAGATTAGAGCTTCCGGTCGAGAAAATGTCTAAAGTCGTTCATAAGTACGGGAATACGTCTTCAGCCTCTATTCCGATTGCTCTTGTCGAAGAGGTTGAATCAGGACGAATTAAAGATGGAGACTTAATTGTAATGGTTGGATTCGGCGGAGGCTTGACTTGGGGTGCGATTGCGCTTAAATGGGGCAAATAGAAACTGGTTATGAAATGATCATAAAGAGCATAGTTTCAAAAAAATGACTATATAGGAGTTGAAAAGAATGAAGCGCCGCGTAGTAGTTACAGGAATTGGAGCAGTTACACCTCTCGGAAATGATGCAGACACAACCTGGAAAGGCATTTTGCAAGGTCAATCAGGCATCGGACCTTTAACGAGAGTCAATCCCGATGATTATCCGGCAAAGGTAGCCGGTGAGGTCAAGGACTTTAATATTGGCGATTATGTCGATCGTAAAGAAGCGAGAAAAATGGATCGTTTTACGCAATATGCCATCGCTGCAGCTAAAATGGCTGTCGATGATGCAAAATTGCAGATTACCGATGAAAATGCCGACCGTATTGGTGTTTGGATCGGCTCAGGAATCGGTGGAATGGAGACGTTTGAAACGCAATTTGAAACGTTCTTGAACAGAGGTTACCGCCGTGTCAGCCCATTCTTTGTTCCGATGATGATTCCGGACATGGCAACCGGACAGGTATCGATTTATTTAGGAGCGAAGGGTGTTAACTCATGTACGGTAACGGCCTGCGCTACAGGCACAAACTCGATTGGAGATGCCTTTAAGGTTATTCAGCGTGGAGATGCTGATGCAATGATTACCGGTGGAGCAGAAGCCCCGATTACAAAAATGTCGGTTGCGGGCTTCTGTTCCAACACAGCCTTATCGACTAACCCGGACCCTGCAACAGCAAGTCGCCCGTTCGACAGCGAGCGAGACGGCTTTGTCATCGGAGAGGGCGCGGGAATCGTCGTGCTTGAAGAGTTGGAACATGCATTAGCACGTGGCGCTCAAATTTACGCTGAAATCGTCGGTTATGGTTCAACGGGAGATGCGTATCATATTACTGCTCCGGCACCAGGCGGTGAAGGAGGAGTGCGCTGCATGAAAATGGCGCTGAACGACGCTGGTTTAGCTCCAGAAGAAATCGATTACATCAATGCCCACGGAACGAGTACGGAATACAACGATAAGTATGAAACAATGGCCGTTAAGGAAGTATTCGGCGAGCAAGCACATAAGTTGGCAATAAGCTCAACGAAATCGATGACTGGTCATTTATTGGGTGCTGCAGGCGGAGTAGAGGCAATCTTTACGGTTCTGGCGATCAAAGAATCGATTTTACCTCCGACCATCAATTTGGAAAATCCTGATCCAGAGTGTGACCTTGATTATGTACCGAATGAAGCACGAAAGCAGGAAGTGCGAGCGGCAATCAGTAACTCATTAGGCTTTGGCGGTCATAATGCGACGATTGCGTTTAAACGATATGAATAATTAGACACTCAGGAAAGGTTTGAAGGAAGTCGTTAAATGACTTCTTTCAGGCCTTTTTGTGTTGTCGACTGGGTACTCTTGTTTTTGTATTCATCATTAACTTGATTGTTTCATATGTTGTTACAAGGATTATGTGAAAAGCAGGTGAATGAATGGGTGTAGTGCGAACAGATCAATGGCTTCTTAAACACAATTATCATCCGCAGGAGCTTTGCAGCGAATTATTGCCGTATTTTAAAGATGCGAAAGAAAAAAAACTGATGCATTATTTGCAAAGAAATGGCATGTATCAATCAGCATCTCAGGGCGAACGGGATTGCAAGTTGCTCGTTAAAGAGGATGTTTGGTCAAAGGTGGGAGCCCTATATGAAGAATATAAAAACGACTGGGATGGACCTGATGTTTCTGTTTTTATTTTTCCAATGAAAAAACAAAGTTTCTTTATGAGAAGCCATTTTAAATCAGGATTGGCGTTTTCTGATAAATTGTTTTTATTTCTGTCACCTAATCTCAATCAGCATCATTTAGAAGCGTTGCTTATTCACGAATATCATCATGTTTGCCGAATGGCAAAACAAAAGAAACCAATAGAAGAATACACAGTAGCGGATGCAATTATTTTAGAGGGGCTCGCCGAATTTACCGTGCAGACGATGAAAGGGGAGAGGTATTTGGCTCCTTGGACGAAGCAATATTCGTCCAAGTTTCTGCAATCATATTGGGAGTCTGAGTTTAAGAAAGACGCTAAGGTGTTGAAGGGAGAAAAAAAACATGACCAAATGCTATATGGAGGCGGACGTTATCCGCCGATGATTGGTTATTGCATGGGATTTCGTCTTGTTGAAAAGTATGTCGAAGAAAATAGCTTTTCGCTAAAATCTTCATTTTCATTGACTCCAGAGCGTGTTTTTTACAATTATTTCAAAAAATAAATATATGAATATATCACTTTAAAGCGTTAAAGTTGAGTCGCTATGCTTATATAAGAAGGTGAATTCGGTACTTTTGTTGAATTAGTAAAAAATAGAGTTAACTATATTCAAAAAATTTTAAATATTGACGAACTTCGCAGTCGTGTGTAAAATATGTAAAAAGTATGTAAAACAAATGCAAAGTTTACAGTTTTATTTAAAAATGGTTAAAATATTAGCTTTTTACTAGATAAATAGACTTTATTTGTTTTAAATATTTTGATTATTTTAATACTTCTGAAGAAGGGAGTCCCCAAGATTGAATACTACAGATCATTTATTGACAATCAACCAGCTGCATACAGGTTTTCGAATAAAAGATACATACTATGATGCAGTCGATGATGTATCCATTAAATTGGGAAAAAATGAGATTCTGGCTATTGTTGGAGAATCAGGCTGCGGGAAGAGCACATTGGCGACTTCTATTATCGGTCTGCATGACTTTAATAAAACAAGAGTGACGGGAGAAATCATTTTTAAAAATAACAATTTAGTAAAGTTTGATGAAGAACAGTTGAATACGATTCGCGGTGAGGGAATCGGGATGATTTTTCAGGACCCTTTATCTGCGCTTAATCCTTTAATGCGAATTGAGGAGCAAATTGCCGAGTCGTTGAAGTATCATACAAGCTTTAATAAAGAAGAGCAGTACAAGAGGGTTTTGGAATTGCTAGAACAAGTCGGTATTCCGAATCCGGAACGTGTTGCCCGGCAATTCCCGCACCAGCTGTCTGGCGGAATGCGTCAACGGGTCATTATTGCGATTGCGATTGCGTGTAAGCCGTCAATCATTATTGCTGATGAGCCGACAACGGCACTCGATGTAACGATCCAAGCACAAATATTGGATTTGCTGAAGGAACTGCAAGCGGAAACAGAGGCAGGCATTATTTTGATTACGCATGACCTTGGAGTTGTAGCGGAAATGGCTGACCGGGTTGCTGTTATGTATGCCGGACAAATTATTGAAGAAGCGCCAGTTCAGGAATTGTTCAGCAATCCGAAGCATCCGTATACGAGATCGTTATTTAATTCGATTCCGCAAATGAACAGTGAAAACGAGAAACTTAAGGTTATACAGGGTATGGTGCCATCCCTCATTAATTTGCCAAGAAAAGGATGCCGATTTGCATCGCGTATTCCGTGGGTTGATCAGCATTTGCATGAGGAAGAACCACAACTGCATGAAATATCATCAGGTCATTTTGTCAGATGTACCTGCTGGAAACACTTTCACTTTGAAGGTGAAGAAGGGAGGAAATGAAGATGAGCTTTATGAAAATAAATGATTTGCATGTGCATTACCCGATTCGCGGGGGATTTTTTAATACTGTAGTTGATCGTGTCCATGCTGTCGACGGTGTCAGTATGGAACTTGAAAAAGGGAAAACATACGGACTTGTCGGAGAGTCTGGTTCTGGTAAATCGACAACAGGTAAAGCGATTATCGGATTGGAGAAAATTACTTCCGGCAGCATTTTTTATGAAGGAGAAAATGTAACCAATCAACGACGCAAACGCAACTCCGCCTATAATCGTGATATTCAGATGATTTTTCAGGATGCGAATTCCAGCTTGAATCCGCGGAAGCGTGTGGCGGATATTATCGCAGAACCTATTCGGAATTTTCAAAAATTAAGCCCGAAAGAAGAGAATCAGCGGATCAATGAATTGCTGGCGATCGTCGGTATGCCGGAGGATGCTAAACTGAAATATCCTCATGAATTCTCAGGCGGGCAAAAGCAAAGACTTGGAATTGCGCGAGCGGTTGCCTGCAATCCGAAGCTGATTATAGCTGATGAACCGGTTTCGGCATTGGATTTATCGGTACAAGCCCAAGTGCTGAACTTCATGAAGGATATTCAAACCGAATACGGTTTAAGCTATCTGTTTATATCCCATGACTTAGGTGTTGTAAAGCATATGTGCGACCATATTTCCATCATGTATAGAGGTCGATTTGTGGAAACGGGAACACGTAAAGATATTTACGAATCGCCACAGCACATTTATACGAAGCGTTTGCTATCAGCAATTCCGGATATCAACCCGATGAACCGTGAACAGCGTAAGCAGGAGCGTAAAGCGGTTGAAGCATTATACGAGAAAGAAAAGGATTTATATTATGACGAAAGCGGCAAGGTTTATAATCTGAAAACTATTTCAGATACTCACCAAGTTGCACTAGCAGAAAAGGGGGCCATTTAAAATGTGGAAAACGATTATAAGAAGAACATTAATAATGATCCCTCAGTTGTTTGTGTTAAGTGTATTCATTTTCATCGTCGCTAAATTTATGCCGGGTGATCCGTTTACCGGAATGATTACACCGGAAACCGATCCTGCAAGAATTGAAGAGCTGCGAATAAAAGCGGGCTTTTACGACCCTTGGCACATTCAGTACTATAACTGGATTACAAATGCCTTGCAAGGCGACTTTGGAAAAAGCTATACATATAAGGTCGCTGTTTCGACTTTAATTGGAGAAAAGGCATTGAATACATTCTGGCTCTCATTGCTAAGTATTCTATTAGTATATTTGATTGCGATTCCTTTAGGTGTACTAGCAGGGCGCTATCAAAATTCATTGTTGGACAAGACTGTTGTTTTGTACAGCTTCATCAGCTATGCGATTCCGACATTTGTTTTGGCTCTAATCTTTTTATTCCTGTTTGCCTATCAAATTCCGATCTTTCCTTCTAGCGGAACGGTCGATATTAATTATCAACCAGGAACGTTCGGACATGTATGGAGCAAGATTTACCACATGCTGCTTCCGGCAATTACTTACGCATTGCTCGGCACCACAGCCATCATTCAATATTTGCGGACAGAAGTCATTGATGCAAAGACACAGGATTATGTTCGAACAGCTAGAAGTAAAGGTATACCGATTAATAAAGTGTATACGAAGCATATTTTCCGGAATTCGTTATTGCCGATTGCAGCCTTTCTTGGTTTTACAATAACAGGTTTGCTGGGCGGTTCCGTCTTTATTGAAACGATATTTGGTTATCCTGGCATGGGACAGCTCTTTCTTCAATCAATTGTTACTCGTGACTATAGTGTTATAACAGCGCTTGTTATGCTATTTGGATTTTTAACACTATTAGGAAGCTTATTATCCGATATTATTATGAGCATCGTAGATCCGCGAATTCGGGTAGAGTGACGAAATGTATAGAAAAGAGAGGTGAAGAAAGATGGAATTGCAAACAGATACAGCGAAAAAAATCGAGATGAGTAGTCCTCCTAGCGGCTTTCGGGTTGTAGCTAGAGAGTTTAAAAAAGATAAATTGGCCATGTTTTCTTTAGTGGGTATAACGGTAATCATTTTTGGGATTTTGATTGCTTCATTATTTGTTGATCAAACTGAAGTAATGCGTGTCAGCCTAAAAGGCAAATTTGCTGAACCAGGTGAAAATGGCTATGTTTTGGGTGCTGACCACGGCGGCCGCGACATTTTAGGCCAGCTGATTATCGGCGGGCGCAATTCTATTTTAATTGCGATTGCGATTACAGTCATAACAGGGATTGTTGGTATTACAATCGGTTTGGTAACAGGTTATTATGGCGGTTTAGTCGATAATTTCTTTATGAGGATTATAGATTTCTTCATGACGTTACCAATGATGATGATGATCATTGTGTTTGTGACCCTGATTCCGAAATACAATGTCACATCTTTTATCATAATACTGAGTATCTTCCTATGGGTTGGTACAGCCCGGCTTATCAGGAGCAAATCTTTATCAGAAAGCCGACGTGATTATGTCAATGCATCGAAGACAATGGGTACAAGGGATTCAGCTATTATATTCGGCGGTATAATGCCGAATATCAGCTCGTTAATTATCGTTGAGCTTACTTTAAGCTTTGCCGGTAATATCGGTATTGAAACCGGTTTGACATTCCTGGGCTTCGGTTTGCCGCCGGCAACACCGAGTTTAGGGACATTGGTCGCTTATGCGGTTGACCCGGTTGTTTTATCTAGCAAGTGGTGGGTTTGGGTACCAGCATCATTGCTTATATTAGTTCTGATGCTTGGCATAAATTATGTTGGACAGGCATTGCGCCGTTCAGCAGATGCAAGACAAAGATTAGGATAATAAAGGAGGAAAAGAGATGAAAAACAAGAAGTGGTCATTGCTTGCTTTAATGCTTGCAATCGGACTGATTTTAGCTGCCTGCTCTTCGAAAGAAAGCAGCGGTGACACAAAAAAAGAAACTGAGAAAGAAAAAGAAACTGAGAAAGTTGACAGAGAAGGATTCCCGACAGTTGTTGTCAATGAGGATGCGGCTGTTGAAGGGGGAACTTTAAATGTTGCGTTAGTAAACAGTTCACCGTTCCAAGGGATTTTCTCACAAGCTTGGTATGAAGATGCATATGATGCTGAAATCATGAACTTCATGTCAAACAATATCTTTGAAACGGATGGGGATTTCCTAGTAAAAGATACTGGTATCGCAACACTTGAAGTAGATGTTGACAATAACAAAGCAACTGTTAAAATCCGTGAAGGCGTTAAATGGTCTGATGGCGAGCCTTTAAAAATTGAAGATTTAATTCTTCCATATGAAATTATCGGCCACCCGGATTATGACGGAAAACGATATGGTGCTGAACAAGAAAATATTATTGGTATGGCCGAATATCATGCTGGTACTGCTGATACAATTTCAGGTTTGAAAAAGGTAGATGAAACGACTTTAGAAATTTCATTTAAACAGCTGTCACCAGCCGTGTTCACTGGAATTGGCGATGGTTTATTATACTATGCAGAACCGAGCCATTATTTAGCGGATGTAGAAGTTAAAGATATGCTGGCTTCTGAAAAAATCCGTAATAAGCCGGTTACTCTAGGCGCATTTAAAGTAGATAGCGTAGTTAATGGCGAGTCAGTAAAATTAGTAGCAAATGAGAATTATTGGAAAGGTCAACCGAAAATTGATACTGTAATCATTAAAAATGTTCCTCCAACAACAATCGTAGCGGCTCTTAAAGCGGGAGAATATGATATGGCATTAAGTATGCCGACAGATTCATATCTAGAGTATAAAGAATTGGATAACATTCAAATTCTAGGTCGTCCTGAACTTTCATATTCATATTTAGGCTTTAACCTTGGTAAGTTCGATACTGATAAAGGTGAAGCGGTAATGGATGAAACGGCGAAAATGGGCGATGTGAAGCTTCGTCAAGCTATGGCATATGCGATGAATATTGAAGAAGTGAACTCTGAATTCTACAATGATTTACGTACAAGAGGAAATTCATTGATTCCTCCGGCGTTTGCAACGTATCATGACAGTTCATTAGAAGGCTATACGTATGATCCTGACAAAGCGATTGCATTATTGGATGAAGCAGGCTATGAAGATGTTGACGGAGATGGTTTCCGCGAAGATAAAGACGGTAATCCATTAGAAATCAAAATGGCTTTCATGGCTGGCGGTGACGTAGCAGAACCGATGGCACAGTTCTATATGCAAAACTGGGAAGAAGTAGGATTGAAAGTTGTTCTGACAGACGGCCGTCTTCTTGAATTCCAAAACTTCTATGACAGAGTTGAAGCGAATGATGAAAACATCGATATTTACAGCGCTGCATGGGGTACTGGAACAAACCCTTCACCAATGGGGCTATACGGATCTAAAGAAAAGTTTAATATGTCGCGTTTTAATACAGAAGAGAATACAAAGCTGTTAACGGCTATCGATTCTCCAGAGGCAATGGATTCTGACTACCGTGCGAAGGCATTCAAAGAGTGGCAAGAATACATGGCTGAGAATGTACCGGTAGTGCCAACGCAATTCCGTACAGAGTTAATCCCTGTTAACAATCGTGTTAAAGGTGTTGACATTTCTTATGGAACAAACGGATATATCTACCATGAGTGGGAGTTAACTGCTGATACAGCACCTAAAGCAGGAAAATAATCGAAATAGGGATTGGTCTAATCAGCCCTAAAAAAGACAGGTGAGAATCTATTTTCTCTCCTGTTTTTTCTATGTTTATAATTATTTCACTGTCATATGTTGTCGGTAAAAATAAATTCAATTATGAGAGAGGGCGAATAATTCTCTTTGCCTCTGACTATACTTATGGACAAATAGTCTATCGTAAGTGAGGGGTAAATGATGCTATATCTCCATGATGTTTGGGTTAATTGGTTTGAAGGCGAAGAAAACGGCTATAATATTTGTCACTTTCACGAATGGAGAAAAGAGGACGGTATTGAGCTGCTTGATCAAGTACCATTATTAAAAGTAACGAAGTCTTTATTTATTATGATTGAAAACGATTTGAAAGAGTTGCCTCCAGAGTTATTAAAAGATGTCTACCAAAAAGCGTATTGCCGTAAAAATCACGAAAGAATTCAGTTGGAATATTGTTTTGTTATGACGGATGGAAGCGGAATTATGGCTGTCGACACGATGGGCTATCAAATACCAATCCGCAAAAGCAGGCTCATACCACGGCAAGAGCAGCTTGTATATGATATGATCGCCAATGCTCCGACACAAGACTATCAATTGGCTAGTGAAGGTAACGAAGACAAGGGCTATCATATTTTATCTCCGGAACCGAAGATTATGTACGGGTTGACACGCAAGGAAAGACAGCTGAAGCAGTTGCTGTTTATGGCGCTTGATCATTTGCGTTCCTCCAACAATCCTGCAGAAATTCGCTATTGGTATACAGAATGGTCACCGGACAAGTATTCATACATACAAAGCTTGCAATTTGAAGAGGCATGGATGGAGCTGTTTGAAGAAGTGAAAAGCGGCTGGACGTATAAGCATGAACTGTTATGCGAGCGACTCAGTAAAGGACAACCATTTTTTGAAAAACTGTGGGAAATCGAAGCGAATGACAAGCCGTCGATTTTATAGTTGAACAAGGAACAGTGTCCGTTGTGAGAGAATGAAATGGCAGGCTAAAATGATCTCTGGTATTGTTCAGGGATCATTTTTAATGCGGTAGAATATACAGTTAGTTATAAATTAAATGATTTAAGTTCACCGCTTGTCATTTACAAAGCCAGCAGCGGAAATCAACACTCCTCTATCATTATGCAATCATATAAAAAAGCATCCCATCAAGCAGAATTTTCTTAGAAACTGCTTGTCAGGATGCTTTTTGTCATGGTCAGCCTGAGATTATCGCTTGCGTCCTAATCCCATTGCATTTTCCATTTTGCGCAGCATTTTATTTGCTGTTCTTTGTGCTTTTTCAGCGCCTTGGTCCAGTAAGTCATCAAGCTCATCAGAGTTAATTAGCTCGTAATAACGGTCTTGAACCGGCTTTAATGCATTGACTACAACTTCAGCCAAATCTGCTTTGAAATCTCCGTAGCCTTTACCTTCGTATTTCGCCTCAATTTCAGCAATTGGAAGACCGCCTAGAATTGAATAGATGGAAAGCAAGTTGGAAATACCAGGCTTGTTCTCAACATCAAATCTGACAATACCTTCAGAATCCGTTACCGCACTCTTAATTTTCTTTTCGATCACTTTCGGGTCATCCAATAAAGCGATGAAAGATTTGCTGTTAGGGTCCGATTTGCTCATTTTCTTCGTAGGATCCTGCAAGCTCATCACACGAGCTCCAACCTTAGGGATTCGTGCTTCCGGAATTTTGAAGATGTCATTGTATTTCTTGTTAAAACGTTCAGCTAAATCGCGCGTTAACTCGATATGCTGCTTTTGGTCGTCTCCGACAGGCACGATATCTGTGTTATATAGAAGAATATCGGCAACCATTAATGGAGGATACGTTAAAAGGCCTGCAGAAACGGCTTCTTTGCCGGCTGATTTATCCTTGAATTGCGTCATTCTTTCCAGCTCGCCGATATAAGAGATACATTGCATCATCCAGCCAGCCTGTGCATGAGCAGGAACTTCTGATTGAATGAAAATTGTAGCTTTATTTGGGTCGATACCCGCAGCGATATAAAGGGCTGCAAGACTTTTAATATTTTTGCGTAATTCCAGTCTATCTTGAGGTACTGTGATAGCGTGTTGATCAACGATGCAAAAATAGCAATCGTATTCGTTTTGCAAATCGACAAATTGCTTAAGGGCACCGATATAGTTGCCTAGTGTTAAAGAACCGGAAGGCTGGATGCCAGAGAAAATCGTTTTCATGAGTGTCACTCCTTGTAAAAATAAAAACCATATTTATCAATTATTTCATATTGTTCACTGTTTAATCAACCATTCTTCATTGTTGTAAGAGAATATTTATGGATATTTGCACTTATCTCGTCAAGAGACCTACAAATAGTAAATAACTAAGCTGATGCACATGATGAGGACGAGTAAAATACCGCTCTTTAACAGTAAGGAATGGGGAATTGCGACAATCTCCGATAGCGGAGTAATTTCTGATTCTTCTTCTCGATTATTGCGACGCAACAATTTCCGGAAACTGTATGAAATTCCGTCAAAAAACCCACTGTTGACAATCAACAGTAAAATGCCGATTGAGATGTAAGCGTAGCAAAAATAGAAGGAAATATTAATGAAGTGAAGTAATGATATTTCCTGGTGAAAGAGAAGAGAAAGGATGAGTGTCAGCAATAATGTCACTGCTGTCAGCGAAAACGGTTTATTTTTTTTAAATTGTTCCAGCATGTAACCGTACTCCTTCTAATAGTTTACGTTGTTATTGATATTTACAATAGTATAGCAAAAAAATAGATAATAGGAGTATAATTGCACTTGAAAATACAATAGAATAAAAATTATTTCTATATAAAATATTGTAAATTTAAGAATTTATATACATTATTGGAATATAATTTTAATTGATGTGATAAAATTTAGATAATATAATTACTTCTAAATTTATATACAAATTACGGCTATTTTTATTATTTATTCAATATATTCATTCTTTTTAGAGTTTTCAGAAATTATTATTTCCAAAAATTTTTGCGAAAAGCTAATTTACAAATAGTCGAATAATTGTATAATAAATTTTAGAGTTAAAATAAAAAATACATAGAGGAGTGTACGAATTTGAAAAAGTCTAAATTTTCTTTGCTTTTAGCAACATCTCTTGCTACTAGCGTGTTTTTAGCAGCTTGCGGCAGTGATTCAAATGATGATTCTACTGGCAGTGGTTCTTCAGATGTAGCGCAAGAGCTACGTGTATTAGAATCTGCTGAAATCCCTTCAATGGACAGCGTTATGGCAGAAGATACAGTTTCATTCACGATGCTGAATAATGTAAATGAAGGTTTATATCGTCAAGATCAAGATAATAACTTTATTCCTGGTGTAGCAGAAGGCGAGCCGGAAGTTAACGAAGATGGAACAGAATTCACTGTAAAACTTAAAGAAGGTTTAACATGGTCTAACGGCACACCTTTAACTGCTAATGACTTTGTATATGCATGGCAACGTGCAATCGATCCTGCAACAGCTTCTACTTACGGCGGTTACATGATGGACGGCAAAATTGTCGGAGCCAGTGCAATCACTGAAGCTGGAGCAGCAGGTGAAGCATATGATGTCACTACTCTAGGTATCACAGCTGTGGATGACACAACTTTAGTGATCCAAACTGAAATTCCGATGACAAATGATTTCTTTAAAGGTCTAATGGCATTCGGAACATTCTATCCTCAAAACCAAGCGTTCGTTGAAGAGCAAGGCGACAAATATGCTACTTCAGCTGACACAATTCTTTACAATGGACCTTTCGTAATGACTGACTGGTCTGGTTCTACTGATTCTGAATGGATCATGGAGAAAAACGAAGACTATTGGAATGCTGAAGAAGTAAGCTTAGAAAAGATTACTTTTAACGTTTCTAAAGATCCACAAGCAGCAGTTAACGCATTTGAAGCTGGTGAAGTAGATGTAACAGGTAAATTATCATCTGATATCGTTCCTCAATATGAAGGTGACGAGCGCATGGTAAGCTGGTTAGATCCAAGTATTTTCTGGATGAAATTCAATGAAGAAAATGAAGTATTAGCGAACGAGAACATTCGTCGTGCATTAGCAATGTCATTCAACAAAGATGATTTAGCATCTGACATTTTAGCTAACGGTTCTGTTGCAGCAAACTATGCAGTACCTGCTGACTTTGTAACAGATGAAGACGGTAAGGATTTCCGTGATGGAAATGGCGACCTATTAACTTATGACGTTGAAAAAGCGCAAGAATATTGGGCTAAAGGTTTAGAAGAACTTGGTTTAACAGAAGTTTCTTTATCAATCTTAGGCGGGGACACTGAATCAGCTAAGAAGATTGACCAATATGTTCAACACCAATGGGAAACAAATCTTGAAGGTTTAACAGTCAAATTAGAAAGCGCACCTTTCTCAATCCGTCTTGAACGTCAGACAAGCCAAGATTATGACATCCTTGATTCTGGATGGGGTCCTGACTACACAGATCCAATGACTTTCTCTGATCTTTGGGTAACAGGCGGAACAAACAACAATATGAGCTACTCTAATCCAGAGTACGATGCGCTAATTGAAGAAGCGCAACAAACAGCTGATTTAGCTGAAAAATGGTCACTTCTTCAAGAAGCTGAAAGAATCTTATTAGAAGAGGATGCAGCGATTGCGCCTATGTACCAACGTGCTTCTAACGTATTAGTTGCTGAAAACGTTGAAGGATTTACTTATCATTTAGTTGGTGCTGAGTACAGCTATCAATATATTACAATTACAGAATAATCTTTTAACGGTAGGTACATTTTGATGTAATGTCTTTAAAAGAGAGTATATAACTATATATACTCTCTTTTTACCTATTAGAAATTTGTCGAATATTGTCTAAATAAACTATAGGAGGTGCGATCGATGGGTAAGTATATTTTGAAACGAATTTTTTATATGCTACTAACATTGTGGTTAATTGCTTCGTTTACATTCTTCCTCATGAAAATAATTCCCGGTACTCCATTTAAAAGTGCTGAAAAGCTGTCAGAAACACAGCTTCAAATTATGCTAGATAAATATAATCTGAATGATCCTGTACCTGTTCAATATGCAAAATATATTGGAAATCTGCTGCAAGGTGATTTAGGTACATCGTTCCAATACAATAATACGCCAGTAACAGATATCATTGGTGATTTAGTCGGTCCTTCTGCACAGCTTGGTTTTCAAGCGATGGTATTAGGTACAATTCTTGGAATTGCTTTAGGTTTGATTTCCGCATTGAAACAGAATACGTGGATTGACCATGGAGCAACCTTTGTGGCGATTCTCGGTAAATCAATTCCGAGTTTCGTATTTGCCGGTCTGCTGCAATATTTTATTGGTGTAAAGTTAGGCTGGCTTCCTGTTGCATTCTGGAGAGGCTGGGAGTATTCGATTCTGCCGACAATTGCGCTTTCGATCTTCCCGATTTCGATTGCAGCCCGCTTTATGAGAACAGAAATGATTGAAGTATTAAGCTCTGACTATATTACATTAGCAAAAGCAAAAGGTGCTTCAGGCTTTGAAGTGGCTGTAAAGCATGCAATGAGAAATGCTTTAATTCCGGTTGTTACGGTTTTAGGACCACTGACTGTATCGTTAATGACAGGTTCTTTAGTAATTGAGAAAATTTTCTCGGTTCCAGGAATTGGAAGTCAGTTCGTTACATCGATCCAAACAAACGACTACCCGGTTATTATGGGAACAACGATTTTATTCGCAGTACTATTTGTAGTGGTTATTTTAATCGTAGATATTCTTTACGGGTTAATCGATCCGAGAATTCGTGTGGCAGGAGGTAAGAAATAATGGCGAACTATCAATCAATACCTAAGGAAAAGTTTCAGCCTGCCGTTATTGACGCTTCCAAAAGTGAAGAAATCAGCAAGCCGAGTTTGAACTTTTGGCAAGATTCATGGATGCGTGTCCGAAAAAATAAAGCGGCTATCGCATCGCTTGTTATTTTAGGTTTAATCATCCTGATGGCGATTTTTGGTCCGATGATGAGCGGCAGAGAAGGGGATGCGCAAAATGTTAAGCATGCTAACCTTCCTGCGAAAATTCAGGCTCTTGAAAATGTAAGTTGGCTACCTTTTGACGGTACAATGACGAACAAAGCCGGTGTTGAAGTTGATATGTATGAGAAAAAAGGCGTTGATGAGTACTATTGGTTTGGTACCGATTCATTAGGACGCGATATTTTTACGCGTTTATGGGAAGGTACTCGAATTTCATTATATATTGCCTTAGTAGCAGCGATTATTGATATGGTCATCGGGGTTGCCTATGGTGCTATTTCCGGTTATTTCGGCGGCAGACTGGATAATGTTATGCAGCGTATAACCGAGATTTTGATGGGGATTCCAAACCTTGTAATTGTTGTATTGCTGATTCTTGTATTAGATCCGGGTATTATGTCCATTATCATTGCGCTTTCGATAACCGGGTGGGTAAGTATGGCCCGTGTCGTGCGTGCTCAGGTTATGAAAATGAAAGAGCAGGAATATGTATTGGCGGCTCGTACACTTGGAAGTTCTCATGGGAAAATTATTTTCAAGCATCTTATTCCGAACTTAGCAGGTGTCATAATCATTAATACAATGTTTACGATTCCAAGTGCAATCTTCTTCGAAGCGTTCCTAAGCTTCATCGGTCTTGGGTTGCAGGCTCCTGCAGCATCATTAGGTACATTAATTGACGAAGGTTTCAAATCGTTACTGACATACCCGCATATGCTGATGTTCCCGGCAATTGCGATCAGTGTAATTATGATTTGCTTCAACATGGTTGCGGACGGTCTGCGTGATGCTCTAGATCCAAAAATGCGTGATTAAGGTAGGTGAGTTTCAATGGAAAAAGTATTAGAAGTAAAAGATTTAAATATCTCATTTCACACGTTCGGCGGTGAAGTGCAAGCGATTCGCGGAGTCAGCTTCGACCTTTTTAAAGGTGAAACACTAGCAATCGTTGGAGAATCAGGTTCAGGGAAATCGGTAACGACAAAATCCATCATGAGACTGCTTCCTCCTGGTAACTCAGAAATCAAAAACGGTGAAATTCTGTTTGAAGATAAAGATCTTGCCAAGCTTAGTGAACGTGAAATGCAAAAGGTGCGCGGGAAAGAAATTTCGATGATTTTCCAAGATCCGATGACATCATTGAATCCGACGATGAAAGTCGGCAAGCAAATAATGGAGCCGATTCGAAAGCACCACAAAATCAGTAAAAAAGATGCGAAGGCAAGAGCGATTGAATTATTGGACCTTGTAGGTATTCCGAATCCGGAAGCGCGCTTTGAGCAATATCCGCACCAATTCTCCGGTGGTATGAGACAGCGTGTTGTTATTGCGATTGCATTGGCGTGCGATCCGAAAGTTCTGATTGCCGATGAACCGACAACGGCGCTGGATGTTACAATTCAAGCGCAAATTCTTGAGTTGATGAAAGACCTTCAAGCAAAAATCAATACGAGTATCATCTTTATCACGCATGATTTAGGTGTTGTTGCCAATGTCGCTGACCGTGTTGCGGTTATGTATGGAGGGAAAATAGTTGAGGTCGGTACGGTAGATGAAATTTTTTATAACCCTCAGCATCCTTATACGTGGGGTCTGTTAAGCTCGATGCCTGACCTGGATTCACGAGGTAAAGAGCTGTATGTTATTCCAGGTACGCCTCCTAATCTATTGAATCCGCCTAAAGGAGATGCATTCGCAGCTCGTAACCAATACGCGATGCAAATTGACTTAGAAGAGCAACCGCCGATGTTTAAAATTTCGGATACACATTATGCGGCTACTTGGCTGTTGCACCCGGATGCGCCAAAAGTGACGCCACCGGAAGCGGTTGTGAAAAGACAACAGCAATTCCTTTCAATGAAAGGAGGAAAATGATATGTCAAAGAAAGAAAAAAACGTGCTGTTAGAAGTTAAACATTTAAAGCAATATTTTAATGAAGGTAAGGAAAATGAAGTAAGAGCGATCAATGATGTATCATTTTCAATATTTGAAGGTGAAACACTGGGTCTTGTAGGTGAATCAGGCTGCGGTAAATCAACAACCGGCCGTACAATCATCCGTCTTTATGAGGCGACTGGCGGAGAAGTGCTTTTCCGCGGGGAAAACGTACACGGCAAAAAAACAAAAGCGCAGATGAAGGAATTCAACCGTAAAATTCAAATGATTTTCCAAGATCCTTATGCATCTTTAAACCCTCGTATGAAGGTTAGTGACTTGATTGCGGAAGGTATTGACATTCATGGTCTTGCTAAGGACAAAGAAGATCGTCTGAATCAAGTTTATAAACTGCTTGAAACAGTAGGTTTGAACAGAGAGCACGCGAACCGTTATCCGCATGAATTCTCAGGCGGTCAGCGTCAGCGTATCGGTATTGCTCGCGCCCTTGCGGTGCAGCCGGATTTCATCATTGCTGATGAGCCGATTTCTGCATTAGATGTTTCGATTCAAGCGCAAGTTGTTAACTTAATGAAGCAGCTTCAAGAGGAAAAAGGACTGACTTATTTATTTATTGCCCACGATTTATCGATGGTTAAATATATAAGCGACCGAATTGGCGTTATGTATTTTGGTAAGCTTGTAGAGTTGGCTCCGAGTGAGGAGTTATATGAAAATCCGCTGCATCCTTACACACAATCACTGCTATCGGCTATTCCTCAGCCAGATCCGATTACTGAGCGCAAGCGTCAACGTACACCATATGATCCTGCTGTACATCAATATGCAGAAGGTGAAGAAGTGAAAATGCGTGAAGTGAAGCCTGGGCATTTTGTTTATTGCTCAGAGAAGGAATTCAAACAATATCAAGAACAATTGAAGAAATAATAAAAAATGGCCAGATGTCTGGCCGTTTTTTTATTTCCTTTTTCCTCCGACCGGTTTCCACCCAGCCTGCGTTCTGGCTGTAGCATCCGTATACTTTGTTTTTTGCTTCCCTCCAAATAAACTTACACCGATATAATTCGTAATGACACCGTTTAAAGCAGTGATGATAATGATCAATGAAGCGACTGTTATGAAATCAAAAATATACCCTGCCATATCTACAACTCCTTCGGAAATAGCTTTAATTTATTATATTTTTAAAGAATGGGAACTTGCTACAAAAGTTAAACTCAGATGGTATGAAATGTTATTTCGAATGTTCAGTCTTTAACGTGCAATAATGTGAAAATTTAAATATGTAAATTTCTCTTGTTTTGAATGCTTGTACAGCGGGTACAATTTAATGAAGGAACAGTAATTTCATTGAGAAAATATTATTTTAATATATGGATATTTGATGGTAATTGAGAATGAAGGCTGTATATTATCAACCAAAATATGTCTGTTTTGTGACGTGATTATCATTAAAAAAGCTGATAAACTGCTGTTTGAAATGTGAAATTTAAGGATTTTTCAATATTTTTTAAAAAAGTTGTTCAATTTGTTACAATATAATGTATAATTAACTATAGAAATTACTTAATTAAAGTAATTTCAATGTAGAATGATTTGTGGATGGGGAATAGTTTTCTCAATAATAGATCTAAGATTCTATAAAGAGGAAGTGGTAAATTTAATGGTCACTTTATATACATCACCAAGCTGTACCTCTTGCCGAAAAGCAAAAGCATGGCTTGAAGAGCACAATATACCTTACGTTGAACGAAATATTTTTTCCGAATCTCTTTCTATTGAAGAAATAAAAGAGATTTTACGCATGACTGAAGATGGAACGGATGAAATCATTTCAACAAGATCAAAGACATTCCAAAAGCTGAATGTTAATTTGGAAACATTGCCTTTGCAAAGATTGTACCGCCTTATTAAAGAAAATCCAGGTCTGCTAAGAAGACCGATTATCCTTGATGAGAAAAGATTGCAAGTCGGCTACAATGAAGATGAAATCCGTCGTTTCCTACCTAGAAAAGTACGCACATACCATTTGCGTGAGGCACAGAGATTAGTAAACTAATAAACCTAATTCCTTAAAAAAGGATACTTTTGTGGGTGAACATAGGAAGTGTTTTCATAATCGGATTTTATGAGGACACTTTTTTTATTTTTATAATAAATTATCAAAATATTTAAAAAATTTCAAGTGAAAAGCAGAAAAAATTCATAATCCCCTCAGTAACCTAAACTGGTACCTTAACATCTTGCTAAATAGCGAGATTTTATGTAAAATTATGTTCAATCTTTCGGAAATAAAGATGTTTTTTTGAACTTAGATAGCTGTCTAGCTGCAGCGGCGAGCCTCTCGAGGTCATAAGCCAATCCGTCCGGAAGGTGAAAAGCAACCTTCCAGCCGGCTCGTCTTATGCTGGTCGGAGGCTCTCAGGATGAGAGTCACAGCGAAGTTGCTACAGGACGTAGCGCCCTTAGTCGCTGTACCTTACTTGCGGGCCACTTTCGCTTTTCTTGATGTCTAACCTTACACCTGTCATGCTCGGTCCTAAGCCACCCCACCAGAAAGCAAAATCGGGTTTCTTGGTTGGTTCGTCTTAGTCCTCCCGCATGTCTCCTTTTTCATTGGAGTGAATTCAAGGTGCAAAGTCAAAAATAAAAAAAGAACCGGTGACGGTTTTTCGATTAGGCATTGGCACGTTTTTATATTTTTACTGCATTTCATTTTCCTTCTTGACACTTTTATCATAAAATAAAGTAAGGATTTCTAGTGGTTATGTATGATGAATATGGGGTAAAATAAGATATAATGTTAAACTCATTTTTTGGGGGTAATTCCCTTCACACTATATTTGCATAGAAGGGAGAGGGGATTAATGGAAATAGAACGTATTAATGAAAATACGGTAAAATTCTATATTTCTTATTTGGATATTGAAGAAAGAGGTTTTGATCGCGATGAAATCTGGTATAACCGCGATCGCAGCGAAGAATTATTCTGGGAAATGATGGATGAGATTCACCATGAAGAAGAATTTGCTATTGAAGGACCCCTTTGGATACAAGTCCAAGCATTAGATAAAGGCCTGGAGATTATGGTGACAAAAGCGCAGTTCGCAAAAGACGGACAAAAGCTTGAAATACCGATGGGTCAGGACGGTATGCAGGAATTGCCTGTAGACGAAAAGCTTGAATCATATTTGGAAGAGCATTTTCAAGGAAAGACTGAAGGTTCAGATATTGATGCAGTCCAATACAATCTAGATGTTCTTGAATTTACAATCGCGTTTGATGATTTTGAAGATATTATTTCCTTAAGCAAACGAAATGGTTTATATGGTTTTCAATCATCCCTTTACTATTTTGAGAAGAAGTACTATTTGTATGTTGTATTTGATGAAGAAGAAATTGAAGCGGAAGAAAATGTTGATAACGTTTTAAGCTTGTTGCTTGAATACGGTTATGAGTCTTCTGTTACGATCCATCGCCTTCAGGAATACGGAAAAGAAATAGTGAAGGAAGATGTCTTTGAAACTGTTCAAACATATTTTGCATAAACACTTGCGATCGATTTCTGTCAAAATGGAATCGGTCCTTTTTATTTTTTAACACCCTGCTCGTCTTTCATGAATGGAGGGGGAAATGATGAAAAATACGGTAAGAATTATTGTTTTCATCTTACTTTTAGGTGCAGCCGGATACGTTTTTAGAAATCAGATTCAGCACAATTATATTAGTCTTTATAGTATTCTAATTACGATGTCTGCCGTTATTATTGTTGTCATCATCTTTTTGGAAAACCGGACACCGAGCCAGACATTAACGTGGCTGGTTGTATTCAGTGCGTTTCCTTTAATCGGCTTTTTCTTTTATTTTCTGTTCGGGCGCAATTACTATAGGGAAAAAATGTATCGCAAGAAATATTTTTTGGACAAGAAAGCCTTTTTAGAAATAGAAGGCTATAAAAATATGAAAATGGTATGGCCGGAAATGGGAGGGCATCAGCAAAATTTACTGCATTTGGCGCAACGGATCGGCAACAGTCCGATTTCGGCTGATACGGAAACATCGGTGCTGACGAATGGGCAGGAAACATTTTCGGAAATGCTGAAGCAACTGAAGCGGGCGAAGCATCATATTCATATGGAATATTATATTATTCGTAATGATTCAATAAGCAACGAAATAAAGCGTATTTTAATTGAACGGGCGAAGTCGGGCGTTAAGGTGCGTTTTCTCATTGATGCCGTCGGCTCATGGAAGTTGCCGAGAAGATATTTGCGAGAACTGAAGGGGAATGGTGTTGAGGTTGCGGTTTTTGGTCCTGTTAATTTGCCGTTCTTAAATAGTAAGTTTAATTTTCGTAATCATCGTAAAATTATTGTGATTGATGGTGATATTGGCTTTGTAGGGGGCTTGAATATCGGTGATGAATATTTAGGGCTTGTCGAAAGCTTCGGCTTCTGGCGCGATACGCATATGCTTGTGAAGGGAGGAGCGGTGCGGACACTTCAGCTTATATTTTTACAAGACTGGTATTACAGCACACATACAAGTTTTTTGTCAGATGACTATATGCGGAAGCCAAAGCAGGCCATTTCGCCATCGGGAGCAGTGCAGATGGTTGCCGGAGGACCAGATAATGAATATAGCGTCATTAAAAATGTTTTTTTCGGCATGATTACATCCGCTAGGAAATCTGTTTGGATTGCATCTCCGTATTTTATTCCTGATGAGGATATTTTTCAGGCAATCAAGTTGGCTGCTTTAAGCGGTGTAGATGTCAGACTGCTTGTGCCGCAAAATCCGGATAAGTGGTTTGTATGGTATGCCTCCCGCTCTTATTTCCCGGATTTATTGGAAGCGGGGGTGAAGATTTATCAATACGAACGTGGATTTATGCACAGTAAAATTGTCATCGTTGATCATGAGCTGGCGTCCATCGGTACAGCGAATATGGATATGAGAAGCTTTCACTTGAACTTTGAGGTTAATGCTTTTTTATATAAAACGAACAGTATCGAAAAGCTCGTCAGCGACTATTTAGAGGATTTGGAGTATTCGAATCTGCTATCAATTGAGACATTCAATAAGCGTCATTTCGGCAATCGGATTTTAGAATCAACATGTCGTTTGCTGTCGCCAATGCTTTAATTTGAATCGATATTCGGCTTTTATTGCGGGTGTCGATTTTTTGTTTTTAAAAAGGAAATAGTTGAGTAATTGTCGAAATGAATAGTATTAAAAGAAAGGAGGCTTACATTGTTGTTAATAGCCAAGAATCAAGATAATTGCTATGTGTCGTTGTTGAACTTACCGCGTGAGGAACTGCAAAAGCACAAGAAGAACATTTATTATTGTCCATGCTGTTCGGGAAGAGTGTTTTTAAAAGCGGGTAAAATAAAAATGCCGCATTTTGCGCATGCACCTCATACAACCTGTCACGCTGCCACAGAAGGAGAAACGGAAGAGCATCTTTCAGGAAAAAAAATGCTCTATGAATGGCTGGAGGCGCAAGGGTACGACCCAGAGCTTGAAAAGTATTTTCCGGACATCCAGCAAAGAGCTGATGTCTTCGTGCGACACAACGGCAAAGATTATGCGATTGAATTTCAATGCTCGGTCATTTCGCCGGAAGAATTGAAAAGGCGAACGAGAATGTATTTGAACCACCGGATTACCCCGATTTGGATTTTGAGCGACCGCCATGTGAAATGGAAAAAAAGAAATAGCTTTATGCTGTCGGCCTTTCAATGGACCGCAATCTCCGGAAATGCTCTTTTCCCCAAACTAATTGGCTTTTCTGCAATAAACTCACAAATAACGATCCTTCAGCAACTGGTTCCCTTTAGCGAAAGATATGTATTCGCCTATCCTCAAATTGTCCGTCTTCACACACTCTCCTTTTCTGAATTACTCAGCACACGTGCGATTTTTCCGTTTCGACAATCTTTATGGCAAAACAAAAAACAATCATGGCGGCTGTTTGCGAATACCTATGCTACTGTTGACCAGCCCTTTTTTAAAGCGTTGTATGAAGGAGGTTATTCTCCGGCAACCATTCCGAATGAATGCGGCATTCCGGTTCCGTATATGCATTTGTATCAAACAAGTGCTGTTCAATGGCAATTTTTTCTGTATGCTCTTGTGTTGCAGAGGAAACATGCAGGCGATTTCGTAGGACTCGGAGAATGGCGTTCGGCATTGGTCCGTTGCTTGAAGGAGGAGAAAATTATTTTGCGGCAGTTGGCTCATGTGCGGATGAATCCTTTTTTGCCTATGGAACAATATATACGTATGCTTGAAAAATTGAAGGTTTTAAAGGCACGAAAGGGCGGGCATATTTATGAGACCCCTTTTGAAAAATACGATTCGGCAATTCCAGAAAAGGAGGAAGAATTTTTCAAAACTGTGAAACGATATTATGAGGAGCTGATGGCTTCGGCATGCGAAAAATTCGATTAGCGATATTTTTTTGAAAAGCATGACAGAAAATTGTTTAACGTGAATAGGAATGTTACTATAATCTTAATCTTACATAAGAAAATAGCGCACAATTTGAAGTAGAGATGGAGGACTGAGTATGTCTGAATTGAAAAAATCGAAAACGTTGCCTGCGCGCAGCGATCTGAAAGAGGAAGATACTTGGAATTTGGAGGATATTTTTGCGACTGATGAAGCATGGGAGCAGGAATACAACGAAGTAAAAGAGCTGTTAAAGGATGCAGCGGCTTTTCAAGGGACATTAGGTGAAAGCGCTAATCAGCTGTATCGCTTCCTGCAGTATCAGGACGTCCTTTCTGAGCGCTTCAGCAAGGTATACGTATATGCGCATATGAAGCATGATCAAGATACATCAAATTCTTTTTATCAAGGATTGGATGACCGTGCAAAATCTTTGTATGCCCAATTATTAGGAGCGCTTTCGTTCGTGACTCCGGAGCTATTAAGCATTAATGAAGATACGCTGCAATCGTATTTGGACGAGAATGAAGAGTTGAAGCTGTATCAGCATTATATTAATCAAATCAATTTGCAAAGACCGCACGTGCTTTCCGAGGCGGAAGAAGCATTATTGGCGAAAGCGTCAGAGGTGTTTAATGCATCAAGCAACACATTCGGTATGCTGAATAATGCCGATCTGACATTCCCTGCGATTATTGACGAATCAGGTGAAGAGGTTGAAGTGACGCACGGACGTTACAGCACATTCCTGGAAAGCAAAGACCGACGAGTGCGCAAGGATGCATTTGAAGCTGTATACAGCACATACGGCAAGTTTTTAAATACATTTTCTAGTACACTTGTCGGTACAGTGAAAAAGCAAAATTTCAATGCTGATGTGCGCCATTTTGATTCAGCAAGACAAGCAGCGCTAAGCGATAACAATATTCCGGAGCAAGTCTATGATAATTTGGTGCAAACAGTAAACGACAATTTGCACCTGCTGCACCGTTATACAGAGTTGCGCAAAAAAGTATTGGGCGTTGATGAGCTGCATATGTATGACATGTATGCGCCGCTTGTGAAAGAAGTCGATATGAAGGTAACGTATGAGGAAGCGAAAGACTACTTGCTGAAGGGTCTTGCTCCGCTTGGTGAAGATTACCTTCGTATTTTAAAAGAAGGCTTTGATAACCGTTGGGTGGATGTTCATGAAAATAAAGGGAAACGAAGCGGTGCATATTCATCAGGTACGTACGGCACAAATCCGTATATATTGATGAATTGGCAGGATAACGTCAACAATCTGTATACGCTTGCCCATGAATTCGGTCATTCGTTGCACTCGTATTATACAACGCATACACAACCGCATATTTATGGCGATTACTCGATTTTCGTAGCTGAGGTTGCGTCTACATGCAATGAAAATCTGCTGACAGATTACTTGCTGAACACATTGACGGATGATAAGGAGCGCCTGTATATTTTGAATCATTATTTAGAAGGCTTCCGTGGCACAGTGTTCCGTCAAACAATGTTTGCTGAATTCGAGCAGCTGATTCATGCAAAAGCGAAAGAAGGCGTTGCATTAACAGCTGAGTATTTGACGGAAGAATACTATAACTTAAATAAAAAATACTTCGGAGAAAATGTTCATATTGATGAAGAAATCGGCAGAGAGTGGGCAAGAATCCCGCATTTCTACTACAATTTCTATGTGTATCAATATGCGACAGGCTTCAGTGCGGCTTCGGCGTTAAGCAAAGCAATTCTTGAAGAAGGCAAACCGGCAGTCGACCGCTACATCGACTTCCTGAAATCGGGAAGCTCTGACTATCCGATTGAAGTGCTGAAAAAAGCAGGTGTCGACATGACGAAGGCGCAGCCGATTGAAGAAGCGCTGAAAGTATTTGAAGAAAAATTAAACGAAATGGAAAGATTGCTTTCCTAAACAAAAAGGAGGTCAGCCTGAATCGGGCTGACCTTTAACTGTTGCAGGAAAACATACATAGTTGATGAGTTTGAAGGAAGTGAAGCGACGGACGGCTTCCGCTTTTTCAGATTAAAACCCTTTAAAGCGATTACGATGATTACTGAGTGCAAAGAATAAAATGAAAGAGAAGAAAAGCAGCGGGACTGACAGCAGAAGCGGGAAAATATTCAATAAGGCAAGGATATGTAAGAAAATCGCGATCACGATCAATGCCAGCAAAAGAATAAAAGTAGATTTTTTCATGATATGCTCCTTTTACGCTTGTGTTATTACAATGTATTGGAAATCCAGTGATATTATTCTAAAATTTCAACAGAAATGTGAAAAAAATATTAAACACTTGCATAGACTGTAAAATATCTGGTATATTACTAATGTGAAGTTGATCACAAGCAAACATATACCCCTTTGTTTGACCGTGAAAAATTTCTCCCATCCCCTTTGTTCGTATGAATAGAGAAAGCCCGCTTATCCCGGCGGGCTTTTTCGTATGTATTTTTAGTTAACGTAATAATCTGATTATTTTTTATCGGAAAAGGCTTAAGAGATAAAACTCTACCTGCCTTTTTAATGTGTTTGCTGGTACTTCCAAAAGACTCCATGATCGGTCAGAATCTTTTCTACTACATTCCTCTTCAGCAAATTTTTCATTTCACATTCAACAGACCGTACATTCATATTGTAGACAGTTGCTATTTCCTGAGAAGTAGAAACGTGATAAAAGCGGATAAATGACTCGATTGTAGGCAGCGGAGCAGGGTCAGGTAAGGAAGGCATTATTTCTTTTAAAATTGTTTTATAAATATCATATGAATAAATTCCAGAAACTTTAATACCTTCATCGTCTGTGTTCGCATTAAAAAATACAAGTGACGGAACTTCCTGAACATCCATTTCTTCTGCAACCTTAAAATCACTTTGAAGTGCTTTCTCCGCCATATGTGAGGAAATGTCCGCGATAAACTCCTCAACATCTAATTTAACCGCTTTGGCACATTCAATGAGCACATCCATATTCGAAAGGTCCTTATCTTTAAGAAAATGATACTGCTGGAGCTTTCGCAAAAATCGAATTCCACGCTTCTTTCCTTGCAGCTCGGCTGCTTTAATCGCCAGAGATGTATTGTGCGGCACTGACTCATAACGGTAGCCGACATACTGTTCGCGGTAAGAGCAAGCAGGAACAGCTTCGCTTGACACTCTGGACAGTGGCTGATGTGTTCGCTGTTGGGTAATATTTCCGCTCAAAATATGCTTAATACAAATATATTTTCCGTATTCTAGTTGCAATTTTTTAAGGAGGGGCTCCATCCCCCATGACTGTGGGCATAAAGGATGAATAAATGCATAAACTTCAATGGATTGTTTACCGCCAATGGAGCAATGATATTCATGCAGCCATTCAGAAAAATTAAACACTAGTTTGCGAGAACTCAACTTCATTCTCCTTTCTTGACTGTTTGTAAGTATAAAGGAAATAAAATAAAACGTGAATAGCATTTTCTTTATACATAAATTTGACAATCGTTCTTTAGTCAAGGATCTTATTGTGAGGGAGGCGTGTTAATCATATGTTCAGCGGTTAAGGCAAGACGGTGGAAAATGTATTCGCGCAGGTCCCCTTGCAGCTCAATCTCGTCCATCGCTTCACTCATGCATTGAAGCCACGCTTTCGCTCGATCTTCTGTAATTTCAAAGGGCAGGTGACGCGCTCTCAACATAGGGTGTCCATGCTCGGCAGAATATTCTTGAGGACCTCCTAAATATTGAGTTAAAAATTGTTTCTGCTTGCGGATTGTTTCAGTTAAATCATCCGGGAAAATCGGTTTTAACAACGGGTGCACATGCACCTTAGCATAAAAGGCTTCAACGAGTTCGCTGAGACGTTCTTTGCCAATAAAATCATACGGTGTTTGCGAATTAGTCATATCGTTTCTCCTTTTACAACTTATGTAAGTTTTATTGTAGCAACCGTTTGGAAATATCTCAAATATTACATCTTGAAAAAATAATGATAGCACAATCAAAAGAGGTGAACGAAATCCGCATCTCGTTCACCGCAATCATCAGGCAGTATATGTATTCATAACCTTGCTTACATAATTCTCCGTTTCTTTGAATGGAGGGATGCCATTATACTTCTTTACATTGCCGGGTCCGGCGTTGTAGGCTGCAATAGCCAGTTCAAGGTTTTGGTCATGCTGATCGAGCATTTGGCGCAAGTACTTCGTTCCGCCCATAATATTGTCGGCCGGGTCAAACACATTTTTTACGCCAAGCCATTTTGCTGTTGAAGGCATCAGCTGCATAAGGCCGGATGCGCCGGCTTGGCTGACTGCCGAGCTATTGAAGTTTGATTCATGCTGAATGACTGAGGCAATCAGCTTTTCGGGCACGTTATATGTTTCAGACGCCTGGTGAATCAGATTCTCGTATTGCTTGGCTGTACCCGTCAGCTCGACACTTTTATCATAGATGCTTGTTAAAGAAGCGCTGCTGAACGAGTTGTTCGACAGCAACGAGCCTATATAAAGCGATGCATCGCTGTTTGTGCTCATTTGGTTAATATATGTAGCAGCATCAATCGTCGACTCGGAGGCTGCCGAATAGCTGTCTGTCAAATAGCTGTTTAAAATGTCTTGAAACAAAGTAGAAGTTTGTTCACTTGAATTGCTTCCTGATAACCCCTGCAATGCTTGAAGCTCAATCAATGTTTTGATATCCTGAACGCGCATAACTTCCCCATCCTTAGTTACTTACTTGTATTTTGCCGTATAAAATCTCTTAATTTTATTATCGGTTTGTCGCGCAGGAATGTTCAATGTTTTTAACAGGTCCAAAAATATTTTTTGACCAGCTGAAAAATTGGACACTTCGTACTCCAATTCGTAATCCTCATTGTTCAAATACATGCTGTGGTCGATGACTAGCAGTCCGCCTTCGTAATCGGTTTCGGCACGGCGGGTACTTAACGAGCCGAAATAAATGATGCTTTCAGGCGCAATTTGCAGTTCCTCACGGATGATTTTCGCGATTGTCCCTTCAGGAATACGGCTACTGGCGATGATTGCTTTCGCCTCTTCTTCACTCAGTGTTTCATTCGTTTCCAGCAAACCTTCTTCAGCCGGCTGCTTCAATGTCATTTCATAAGAACTTTTTTTCTTGCGGATACGAAGCGCGCAGCCTTTATTCTTTAAAGCAAAATCTTTGCTGTCAAAATAATGATTTTCCTGCAGGATAAAGTCATCTTCAGAAAGTGAGAAGCGATCACAAATTGCGTCAAACTCCTCTTTTGTTAATAAATTTTTAAATTCGATTTCGATTTCCTGGTGCATGTTCTTCTTCCTTTCGCTTTCGGGTATATTATGAATCTTACTTCAACCTTATTCATACGTTAAGGGATATGGTAAAATAAATTTGTAAATAGTTGAATGATGGATTTTTATAGAGGAAATAGATGATTTGTTACATAATATAAGACATATATGAAGGTAGAAGTTTGAGGCAGGTGTTGTATCGTGAATTGGGATGATTTCTTAGGTCCATATAAGCAAGCGGTAGAAGAATTAAAGGTGAAGTTAAAAGGGATGAGGTCGCAGTTTGAACGTGAACATGTTCATTCGCCGATTGAGTTTGTAACCGGTCGGGTAAAGCCTATTCCAAGTATTCTTGAGAAAATGGAAACGAAGGGCATTCCGATGGAGAAAATCGGTGAAGAGATTCAGGATATTGCCGGTCTGAGAATGATGTGCCAATTTGTTGATGATATAAAGTACGTTGTTGATTTACTGAAAAAAAGAAATGATTTTGAAGTAGTGGAAGAACGCGATTACATATCCAAAGTAAAAATTAGCGGCTATCGCTCTTACCATGTCGTGATCAAATATCCGGTTCAAACAATTCATGGAGAAAAGCAGATTCTGGCGGAAATCCAGATTCGTACGTTGGCCATGAATTTTTGGGCAACAATTGAGCATTCATTAAATTATAAATACAAAGGACAATTTCCTGCGGATATGCGTAAAAGATTGCACAGAGCGGCTGAAGCAGCTTATTGGCTTGATGAGGAGATGTCCAACATTCGCCTGGAAATTCAGGAGGCGCAGAGAGTTTTTTCGAGAAAACAGGAATGAAAGCTCTAGCAATATAACTAAAAGGGACATAAAAGGAGAGGTATTCATGCGGGAGGGTACGAAGAAATTTGCAATCACGTCAAAGGGAGACAGCATATCAAACATGCATATGCAAAGAATGAAGACATACCTTCAGGACTTTGATTTAGTTCTGGATGAGGAAAATCCGGATATTGTCGTGTCTGTCGGGGGAGACGGCACATTGCTTTATGCTTTTCATCGCTTTAAACATCGATTGGATAAAACATCTTTTGTCGGTGTTCATACCGGCCATCTTGGCTTTTATGCAGATTGGACGCCTGAGGAAATCGAAAAGTTAGTGATTGCGATTGCTAAAACGCCGTATCAGGTTGTCGAGTATCCTTTGTTGGAGATTATTGTCCGATATAAACATGATGGTAAGCCGTCGAAGTATTTGGCGTTGAATGAATCGACAGTCAAAGGTGTGGAAAGCACACTTGTTATGAACGTGGAAATTAAAGGGCAGCATTTTGAAACGTTCAGAGGGGACGGGCTGTGCGTTTCTACGCCATCAGGCAGTACAGCCTACAATAAGGCATTAGGAGGAGCGATTATCCATCCGTCCATTAATGCGATTCAAGTGGCAGAAATGGCCTCCATTAATAACCGTGTGTTCCGTACAGTCGGCTCGCCGCTGATTTTGCCGGACCATCACACTTGCATGCTGAAGCCGATCAATCAAGAGGATTTCATCATTACAATTGATCATTTGCAAATTTTACAAAAAGATGTTAAATCGATTCAATATCGAGTGGCCAATGAAAAAATCCGTTTTGCCCGATTCCGACCATTCCCGTTCTGGAAAAGGGTACGTGATTCTTTCATTGCAGAATAAAGATTATTAAAGTAGGTATTTTATGAAGGCATTTGAATTATCCTGGAATGTAGCAGCTGAAGAGGACGGTCTGATTTTGCGTGAATATTTGAGGGCTCAACATATTTCCAAGGCAGCGCTCACTGATATTAAGTTTCGGGGCGGTAAAATTGAAGTGAACGGCCAGGAAGAGACGGTCCGATATATAGTGAAGCAAGACGATCAAGTGACGGTGCAGTTTCCGCTTGAAACGTGCAGCGACGGCTTGATTGCTGAGGATGGTTGTTTGGATATTGTGTATGAAGATGACTATGTACTTGTTATCAATAAACCTGCGTTTATGAGTACGATTCCTTCAAGGGAGCATCCGGCTGGCAGCGTCGCGAATATTGTTGCCGGTTATTATGAGAAACAGGGTATCCCGTCTACCGTTCATGTCGTGACAAGACTAGACCGTGACACGTCCGGAATCATGCTGATAGCCAAGCATCGTCACGTCCACCATTTGATGAGTGAGCAGCAAAAACGCGGCGATGTGAAACGCACGTATGTAGCTTTTGTCCATGGGCATACAGCTTTGGAGGGGAAAATTGAAGCGC
Organism: Bacillus sp. (in: firmicutes); assembly: GCA_051893475.1. Taxonomy (GTDB): domain Bacteria; phylum Bacillota; class Bacilli; order Bacillales; family DSM-1321; genus Bacillus_AD. The sequence goes on from JBJFHH010000181.1 coordinate 37,153, forward strand.
CGATCGGCAGAAAGAGCAGCAGCATCATTGAGCGCGAAGTTCGCGAGGATGGGCAGTATGCTTGTACGTTATTTGAAAGACTGCAAGCGATTGAGGGCGGTTATTCCTATGTCCAGCTGAATTTGATGACGGGACGAACGCACCAAATCCGTGTTCACATGGCGCATCTTGGTCATCCGCTTCTTGGTGATGACTTGTATGGTGGCACGTTGGTACACATTAATAGGCAAGCCTTACATTGCCGTCGAATCCAGTTTGTGCATCCGATGACGGGAGAACGAATGGTGTTTGAAGCCGAGCTAGTCGAGGACATGAAAAATTTATTGGATTAAGGGAACGAGTATGAGACCTTTTTGTGGGTTTTGTGCTCGTTTTTTTGTTAGTCGAACGGCAAGGTGTAGGTTGCTGCTTTTGTGTTGCCGTTGTGGGGGAGGTTCAACTTATTAAAGATTCTTCTTGCACTATGGCGCGAAGGGATTTGCAGAAAAGAACGCAATTGCGGGTTGTTAATTGAGTCTCCAAAAAGATAATAATAGTCTTGCAGCGAGGGCAGATATACGTCATTATTTTCATATTTACATTGCGGGCAAATCGAGGAATATCGCTTCCGAATCATCGGCAAGTGAGAACATTTTGGACAATGAATACCCGGTGATAAGTCTTTAGTTGTTAATTTGAATTTCTGCATGACATTATAATCTTCATCAATATGACCTTTCA
>JBJFHH010000182.1:0-2361 GCA_051893475.1 Bacillus sp. (in: firmicutes)
GTTGTTGAGGACATTAAGGAACGTCATGCGAAGGGGCAGCCGGTATTGGTTGGTACAGTCGCGATTGAGACGTCTGAATTAATTTCTTCTTTATTAACGAAAAATAAAATTCCGCATAACGTATTGAATGCGAAAAACCATGGTCGCGAGGCGGAAATTATTTTAGATGCCGGTAAAGCTGGTGCCGTTACGATCGCAACAAACATGGCCGGTCGTGGTACGGACATTAAGCTTGGTGAAGGCGTCAAGGAACTTGGCGGTTTGGCGGTTATTGGTACAGAGCGACATGAATCACGCCGTATCGATAATCAGCTTCGTGGTCGTTCCGGTCGTCAAGGAGACCCTGGGGTAACGCAATTCTACTTGTCAATGGAAGATGAACTAATGCGCCGTTTCGGGTCAGATAATATGCGCAGCATGATGTCGAAGCTTGGCATGGATGATTCGCAGCCAATCCAAAGCAGAATGGTGACGAAAGCTGTTGAATCAGCTCAGAAACGCGTAGAGGGCAATAACTTTGACTCTCGTAAGCAATTGCTGCAATACGACGATGTATTGCGTCAGCAACGTGAAATCATTTACAAACAGCGCTTTGATGTTCTAGACAGCGACAACTTGCGTGAAATCATTGAGCAAATGATTTCGACATCTGTAGGTCGCCATGTCGCTGCTTTTACAATGGATGAAGAGCGCAGCGAGTGGAATTTGAAAGGAATCGTTGATTACGCACAAGGTAACTTGCTGAAAGAAGGTCAGATTACAGTCGAGGATCTGCAAGGCAAAGAGCCGGCTGAAATTGAGGAGTTCATTTTAGCAAAAGTGAAAGAAGCATATGATGCGAAAGAAGAGCAACTTTCACCAGAGCAAATGCGCGAGTTTGAAAAAGTAATCGTGCTTCGTGCGGTAGATAGCAAATGGATGGAGCACATCGATACGATGGAACAGCTTCGTCAAGGTATCCACCTGCGCGCATACGGTCAAATCGATCCGCTTCGTGAATACCAACAAGAAGGTTTCGCGATGTTCGAAGATATGATTGCTTCAATTGAAGACGAAGTAGCGAAATATATCATGAAAGCTGAAATCCGCAACAACCTGGAACGACAAGAGGTTGCAAAAGGTCAAGCTGTCCACCCGAAAGAAGGCGACGGCGAAAAGGCAAAGAAACAACCGGTCCGCAAAAAAGCGGAAGTCGGCCGTAATGACCTTTGCCCATGCGGAAGCGGCAAAAAATATAAAAACTGTCACGGACGCGCATAATTTACGTTCGTTTCGTATAAGGAAAGAGGAGTGGCTTGTTATGTTGCCGCCTCTTTTCCTATGTAATATTAATTTTAGAGGTGAATGAGCATGGAATTAGCAGAAATCAGATCAGAGCTCGAAAAAACAGCTAAGAAATTAGCGGACTTTAGGGGGTCTCTTTGACTTAGAAGAGAAGGAAGCCCGTATTGCCGAGCTTGAAAATATTATGACCGATCCTGAATTTTGGAACGATCAGCAAAAAGCGCAAGGCATTATTAATGAAGCTAACGGCTTGAAGGAGCTTGTCGGACAATTCCACAGCATGAGCGAAAATCATGAAAACTTGGAGCTGACATTTGAACTTCTGAAAGAAGAGGCAGATGCCGATTTGCAAGAAGAATTAGTTTCCGAATTGACGGATTTAATTAATCAAATGAATGAATACGAGTTGCAAGCGCTACTTAGCGAGCCATACGATAAAAATAATGCGATTCTGGAACTGCATCCGGGTGCGGGCGGTACGGAGTCTCAAGACTGGGGTTCAATGCTGCTACGTATGTACACGCGCTGGGCAGAGAAGCAAGGTTTCAAAGTTGAGACGCTTGACTATCTTGCGGGCGATGAGGCCGGCATTAAGAGCGTAACGCTTCTTATTAAAGGACACAACGCTTACGGCTATTTGAAAGCGGAAAAAGGTGTACACCGTCTTGTTCGTATATCTCCGTTCGATTCATCAGGCCGCCGTCATACGTCATTCGTTTCATGTGACGTCATGCCGGAATTCAATGATGACATCCAAATTGATATCCGTACGGAAGATTTAAAAGTCGATACGTACCGTGCAACGGGTGCCGGCGGTCAGCACATCAATACAACCGATTCTGCGGTTCGTATTACGCACATTCCGACAGGTGTTGTCGTACAATGTCAAACTGAACGTTCACAAATCAAAAACCGTGAGCGCGCAATGAACATGCTGAAATCAAAACTATACCAACTTCAAATTGAAGAACAACAAGCGAAGCTAGATGAAATCCGCGGTGAGAAATCAGATATCGCATGGGGCAGCCAAATCCGCTCTTACGTATTCCACCCGTATTCAATGGTAAAAGACCACCG
>JBJFHH010000183.1:0-9683 GCA_051893475.1 Bacillus sp. (in: firmicutes)
TGAATGTACAATATAATTAACATCGGACTAACATTTGTTTTTTGTCCAGTTTTTTGTTTGCCCTCGTAGTTTAATGGATAGAACATAAGATTCCGGTTCTTACGATGGGGGTTCGATTCCCTCCGAGGGCGTCCATTTTGATATTGAAAATCTTAAATTTAATAGTGAACAGTAACTATTTATACGCAGAAAAGCGGTGTGACTTGAAGGTCACACCGCTTTTCTGCTTTTTTTGAATCATTTCGTAATATATTGTGGTCGAGAATAGTGCAGTGAAAAATAAGAATTTAAGCTTAGTTAAAGGTTCAGCTACTATACTTCTTTTCATGAGCTTAATTAATAGATTAAAAGGAGGTTCGTTATGTCGGGAGAAATATGTATTTTCAAGCGAATCGAAAAGAAATACCTGCTATCTCATACCCAGAAGAATCAGTTGCTTATGGAAGTTGGCGAATATCTGATTCCAGATGCTCATGGAGAAAGTACGATTTGCAGCCTTTATCTGGATACGCCGGACTATCTGATGATTCGCAACTCCATTGAGGCAAAGGCTTATAAAGAAAAAATGCGGCTTCGCAGTTACGGAACTCCGAGAGCTGACAGTCAGGTGTTTCTGGAGCTGAAAAAGAAGTATAAAGGTGTCGTTTATAAGCGGCGGGTGTCTATGACGTTGGAGGATGCCAAGATTTATATGGATTGCGGCAAAAGACCAATTGATTCGCAAATCATGTTGGAAATTGACTATGCCATGGAGTTCTATAATCCCAAGCCCGCTATGATGATAGCTTATGAAAGAGAGGCCTTTTATGTGAAGGGAATGCCCAATCTCCGCTTGACCTTTGATGCTTCTATACGTTATCGAGATACGGGACTTCTACTGGAGATGGGGGCTGCCGGAAAGAAAATTATTCCGGATGATACGATTCTTCTGGAAATTAAAACGGACGGTGCCATGCCAGTGTGGCTTGCGCACGCGTTGGATAAATTTCGAATTCTTCCAGCGTCTTTTTCTAAATATAGAAATGCATACCAGGATTATCTGCTAAATGCTAACAACATATATGAAGGAGTAAATAAAAATGTCTATAATTTCTAATTCAATAATCGGAGACAGTATCACTACAGGTACATATCTGATTTGTCTGCTTACAGCCTGTGTCTGCGGTGTGCTAACTGCATTTTCGGCATCCTATCGCACCCATGTTTCCAAAAGCTTTATTGTCTCTTTAATCTTATTGCCGATGATCGTAGAAACGGTCATTATCATGGTCAACGGTAATGTCGGTACTGGTATAGCAGTTATGGGGGCATTCTCTCTTGTTCGTTTCCGTTCTGTTGCTGGTAAAGCAAAAGATATTGCTTCCATCTTCCTTGCTATGACAGCTGGTCTTGCTTGCGCTGCCGGATACATCGGTATTGCACTTCTGTTCACAGTCCTGGTTTGTGTGATTATGCTCATTCTTGTCGGTATTCCTATGGGAAACGAGCGAATGATGGAACTTCACATTACTGTTCCTGAATCTCTGCGTTTCGCCAATGAATTTGAAGATCTCTTCGATGAATACACGAAGAGTCACCGACTTGTCAAAACCAACACTACCAATATGGGGAGTCTTTACAAATTACTCTATAAAATTGAGATGAAAAATCCTGAACAAGCACAGGATTTTATTGATAAACTTCGCTGTCGTAATGGAAATTTGGAAATCGCCATTGCGGAAGTGATTGAAGGAAGTGATGAATTGTGAGACGGCGTTTATTCTCTGGTCTTCTAGTATTATCAGTTGTATTATCTGCTTGTTCGGCAGAGCAACAGGAAGACACTACAGCATCTGAATCTAATGGTACATCTGAACAGACTGATGACACCTCTTCTATTGAAACCGCAGATACTACAGAAATGGATTTTACCTTCTCCGATAAGGATTTGTCAGGAGAATATGACGAGTCGGAGGCTGTTGATATTTCCAAAAATGCTTCCGAACCGATTACTGCAGCTGGCACCTATGTTCTCACAGGAAACATCACTGATACTGTGATAACTGTGGCGGCAGGTGACGAAGATAAGGTGCAAATCGTGCTTGACAATGTTACTTTGGAAAATGCTGAAGGTCCGGCGATTTATATTCAGTCAGCGGACAAGGTATTTATTACAGTTAAAGACGGCACGACAAATACGATTTCAGACGGTACTTCTTACAGTATGATTGATGGAGAAACCACGGTGGATGCGGCAATTTTCAGCAAAGCCGATCTGACCATTAACGGCTCTGGAACTTTGAGTGTATCCGGTAATTACAAGCACGGTATTGTTTCCAAGGATGATTTAGTCGTTACAGCCGGGAATTTAAATGTGACTTCTCAAAAGGTTGGTCTTAACGGTAAGGATTGCGTTAAGATCGGCAGCAGCAATGTAAATATTGCGGCAGGAAGTGATGGAATACGTTCAGATAATGAGGAAGATACCTCCCGCGGCTATATTTATCTTGAAGGCGCTACCGTTAATATTACCGCGGAGAATGATGGCATCCAAGCTGAAACAGTATTAAATTCCAATGGTGCCGATGTAACCATCAACGCAGGCAGTGGCAGTGAAAATTCTTTAACAGACACAGAGGAATCTTACAAAGGTATGAAGGCTGGGTCTGATATCCTGATTTCTGGTGGAAATTATACTATCAACTCTCAAGATGATGGTATTCATTCCAACAATACGATCAGCATCACAGACGGTACTATTACTCTGTCCAGCGGTGATGACGGTATCCATGCTGATACAGACCTCTCCATTTCCGGTGGTACCATTGACATAATCAAAAGCTACGAGGGGCTGGAGGGCACTAGGATTCTAATTTCCGGCGGAACTATTAGCCTTGTTGCTTCCGATGACGGTCTCAATGCTGCTGGAGGCAATGACAGTTCTGCCATGGGTGACCGCCCTGGTCAGGGGAATTTTAGTTCCTCGACAGGTGAGATTGTGATCTCTGGAGGATATATCTCGGTAGATGCTTCCGGAGATGGAATTGACTCTAATGGTTCTCTGGAAATCAGCGGTGGTATTACTCTGGTCAGCGGTCCTACCAATAATGGGAACGGAGCTTTGGACTACGATAGTAGCGCCACTATCACTGATGGTGTGCTGATTGCTCTGGGAAGTTCCGGTATGGCACAGAGTATTGCATCTTCCGGGAATCAAGGCGTACTGGATTATACTTTCTCCAGCCAAAGTGCGGGAACAACCTTCCTGGTTTCTGATAGTGATGGCAACGTAGTGGTGTCCTTCACTCCGGCAAAGGCATACGAGTGCGCTGTTGTCACAGCCCCTGGAATCCAGGTGGGCAGCACTTATTCAGTTGTTGTCAGTGCCGCAGTGTCGGGTGCAGATGAGAACGGTTATGCTGAGGATAGCTCCTATACTGACGGAATCATATTAGGTTCATCGGAGGCTTCTTCTGGTTCTAGTGGAAGCTCGGGCGGTGGTCAGATGCCTGACAGAGGTCAGGGCGGCAGAAGGTAACTAAACAATTTTGCCAGTAAAAAGAAGTGATATTACGTCACTTCCTTTTACTGGCGTTTTTTATTTGGCCTTTGTTATATTCGCTGTTTTTTTGTTTTAAGGTAGATTTAAAGTTGCGGGAATATACTTGTCCACATAGGTGGTGAGAGTATGCAGCGAAAACGAAGAATAGCTTTAATCCCGGCATATGAGCCGGACGGAGCATTGCTTAAATTATTAAATGAATTATCACTTGCAGGTTTTGAAATTATTGTTGTAGATGACGGCAGCGGAGTTATTTACTCTGATCTCTTTCAGGAGGTGGAATCTAAGGCGGTACTGCTAAGACATCTGAATAACAGAGGTAAAGGAGCTGCACTCAAAACGGGATTCTCCTATATCAAAAAGTACTTCGATGAAGATATTGTCATTGTGACCCTGGATGCGGATGGGCAACACGCTGTCAGCGATACATTGAAAATCTGTGCCGAAGCAGAAAAGAATTCCGCACATTTGATTCTTGGCAGCAGAAAGCTGAAGGACAAGGTACCATTGCGTAGCCAATTCGGTAATTCCGTAACTCGCTGGATCTATTGGCTTTCTACTGGACTAAAAGTCCATGATACACAAACCGGATTGCGAGCCTTTAGCTTTGAGCAGCTACCAAGACTATGTGCCATTGAAGGCCAGCGTTATGAGTATGAAATGAATGTGCTGCTTGAATTTGCAAGAAACAACATTTCTATTACAGAAGTGGAGATTGAAACGATTTACATTAATAACAATGCTGCCTCGCACTTCAATATAATGCGGGATTCTGCAAGAATTTACGGACAAATTATTAAATTTTTAGCTTCTTCTCTGATTGGTTTTTTGACAGATTATCTACTTTATTTATTTGTGTCGTTGCTGACAGCTGGACTTGGCAGCACTGCAAGTCTTTGGATTTCAAATATCACAGCAAGGGTAGTTAGTTCGAATGTAAATTTTTGGATTAATCGAAATTTTGTTTTCGAAGCCAAGGGGAAGTTGAGCCGGTCAGCCGCACAATATTTTCTCTTGGCATTAGCGATTCTAGTTGGTAATACCTTGCTTTTGAACTTGCTGGTTGGGGTGTTGGCATTTAATCGTTATTTTGCAAAACTGCTCACAGAAGTGCTGTTCTTTTCATTGAGCTTTTTTGTTCAGCGACTTCTAATATTCAGAAAGGAGCGTGATCGGAGATGATCAAAGGGAAATATGTCTGGGCGTTGCTATATACTTTTATGCTTGTTTCTTTTTCAATTTACGTCTTACTGGACACTTTTGTAATAACACGAGTCTACAGTGTTGTTGAAGTCGAGCAAAGCGACGCCAACAAAAATGTTTTGCAGGAAGACGATAACCAAATTGTTGATGACCGGGATGACACAGAGACTGATACGGAGGGCAGCTCCCTTACTGTCACGGATTCTACTTACCAGGATGAAAATATTAGTATTGCTCTGAACGAATATCGACAGAATGACACTGCCATTTATATAGCAGATGTTACAGTATCCTCAGCCGATTATCTAAAGACGGCCTTTGCAGAGAATACCTATGGCCGAAATTTGACGAAAAAAACTTCTGAAATAGCAGAGAATGCAGGCGCGATTCTTGCGATCAATGGAGACTACTATGGAGCTAGAGAAAGCGGCTATGTGATACGCAATGGTGTTCTGTACCGTGAAACCGTGTCAGCCGGAACTGAGGATTTGGTCGTCTATACAGATGGTTCTTTTGAAATCATCAATGAGTCGGATGTTTCGGCTGAGCAGCTTCTTGAGAATGGAGCATGGAATGTACTTTCCTTTGGTCCAGCGCTTATTATTGATGGAGAAATATCGGTAACAACAAAGGATGAAGTCGGAAAAGCCAAAACGGATAACCCTCGCACGGCCATTGGTATCATAGATGATCTGCATTATGTCCTTGTGGTTTCTGATGGTAGAACAGAAGAAAGTGAGGGCTTGACCCTTTTTGAACTAGCTGAATTCATGCAAGAATTAGGAGTTAAGACTGCCTATAATCTGGACGGCGGTGGCTCATCTACAATGGTTTTTAATGGAAACGTCATTAATAATCCGACAACCAGCGGAAAAACAATCGAGGAAAGGAGCGTGAGCGACATTGTCTATATCGGATACTGAAAACAATAAGCTGCAAGCGGCGAAAATAGGGTTTGTGTATTTACTGGTCTCGATGTTCTGTGCCCTGTTTGGAGCCGTTTATGAATGCTTCAGCCATGAGGTCTATTCCTTTTATATGATTTATGCCTTTGCGTTTCCCTTGGTTGGAGGGGTTCTTCCATTTTACTCACTGTTTTTGTGTAAGCGGCAGATGCCGGGGCGCTTGGTCCTGAATCTATACCATTCTGGCATCGCAGCATTTACCGTTGGCAGCTTTATGGAGGGTGTGTTTGAAATTTACGGAACTACAAATCGTTTAACCTCTTTATATTGGTATTTGGGTACTTTTTTTATGGCAGCCGTTATTATGGTTTGTATGTGGAAAAGATATTGGAATCTTAAATCTAATTAAGGTTGCTATCACAAGAGAAATTAAAAGAAAAATGACTGTTTGTTTTCATATTAAGAAACAAACGGTCATTTTGGCATTCGCCAAGAACCGTCAATTAACAGATAATAAGTTAGAGTAGTTTCATATCGCTGATTAGTCAATGAGAAGGGGAATTTTTATACTTTCGACATAAAAAAACAGTATTTGCAGTTCATTAGCCTTAATATATGAAACAATAACAGTGCTTATAATATTCATCCGTTCAACATAATTAAAAATAGCTAATAAAAAGAAAGCATTTTTAATTTGCATCATGCTATGTACAATCAGTATGTAATATGGAAAAGAGGGGTGCTTTATGAAGTTGAATGCTGGTTTGTATCAGCAGCAAACATTAAAGTTGGCAATGACGCAAGATTTGAGTCAGGCGATCGCTTTGCTCCAGTATTCATCTCAAGATCTTGCCACTTTTTTAGAGGAGAAAGCAGCTGAAAATCCTTTAATATCTCTAGAATCAAACAGCTATGCAAAAGTGAGGCGGAAGCCGAAAACGAAAAAGAATGCTGATTATTCAAATAACTGGATTGAACAGATTGGGGAACAGATGGATTCCTTGGAGGACTATTTGTTTTCTCAAATTCATTTAAATGAGCTGACATTGGAAGATAAAAAGATTTTACAATTATTGATCAGAAATCTTGATGAGAACGGCTATTTGCGCGTTACGGTGCAGGAGGTGGCGCAGCAATGCAGAGAGCGGGAGAAGCATATTGAAGAGGTTTTGCATAAACTGCAGCAATTGGAACCTGCAGGAGTGGCTGCCCGAGATTTGCAAGAATGTTTATTGCTGCAAATAAATCGGCTTAATTGTCCGGCATATACGTTAGAAGTTATACGAGATTTTTTCATACCTTTCGCAGATAAGAAATGGAAGAGCATTAGCAAAAAACTAGACATTTCACTAAACGATATTCAAAACATATCCGATTTTGTCCAAACGTTGCAGCCTCGTCCTTGTGCCGGATTTTCAAATGATAAGCCTTCGTTCATCATTCCGGATGTGGTAGTGGAGCTGTTGGAGGAAGAACTGATTATCCGGATGCCGGAAGATACTTTCGCGAAAATGAATTTGAATGCCGGCTATTACGAAGAACTAAATCTTCATCAAGACAAACAGGTGAAACAATTTTTGCAGGAAAAGCATCAGGAGTTTCAATGGATTTTGAGAGGCGTTCAGCAGCGTCGAGAAACAATATTTAATGTTATGACGATTATTGCCGAAAAACAAAGGGAGTGCATGCGAAAAGGCTTGAGCTTTTTGCGGCCGATGACGATGAAGGAAGTAGCGGATGAACTTGATATTCATGAATCGACGGTGAGCCGGACTGTCAGAGACAAATATGTGCAGGCACCGTTTGGAGCGGTAGAGCTGAGAAGTTTTTTTACATCCGGCCTTCAGTCTTTGGAAAGCGAGGATGTATCAGCAATGGAGGCGAAAAGCGCAATTCAGTCGCTGATAAAGCAAGAAGATAAGAAAAAGCCGTTATCCGATCAGGAGATTTCCGAGATCTTGAAGAATAGTAAAAGCATTGTGCTGTCCAGACGAACCGTAGCAAAATATCGAGAACATTTAAAAATTCCTTCTTCTGCGAAAAGAAAAAGATTTTAGAGAAAGGTGATTTATATGGAGCAGCATTTGACACTATATTCAAAGAAAAATTGTCATCTTTGTGACGTTGCAAAGACAGAATTGGAGAAAGTAAAAAACAAAATCGGCTGTTCATACGAGGAAATAGATATTTATGAAAATGACGAGTTGCTTGAGTTGTATGGGCTGATGATACCTGTGGTACAATATAAAGGTGAAATTATTCAATATGGACAAATTACCCACCATACCATTATTTGTTTTCTGAATAGTTAAATATATTTTCGGGTACAAATGTATATTGAAAAAAGAAATGACCCTTGTTAAAATAAGTTTTGAAGCAAGGGCGATATTTTTTTGGGTATGACGGGACAAAATATGTCTAGCGTGGACAAAAAGTGTCCAACCATATATGAAAGGAAGAAAAGCTTCATGAAAGATCTTCTTGGAATCCAAAAAAAATTATTGCCGGATTTGATTGAAGTTATGCAAAAACGATATCAAATTCTGCGCTACATAAATTTTATGCAGCCTGTTGGAAGAAGGAGCTTAGCTTTAAGTTTGGACATGACTGAGCGTGTCGTACGAAGTGAAGTGGAGTTCTTGAGGGCGCAAAACTTAATCGAATCGCATTCTAGCGGCATGACAATGACTGACCAGGGCTTGCACTTGCTTGAGCAGCTGGAAGGTGTTATGAGGGAGTTGTCCGGAATCGATTCACTCGAAAAACAATTACAGGATGAGCTTTGTGTGAAAGAAGTAATTGTTGTACCCGGGAATAGCGACTTATATCCATGGGTAAAGAGTGAACTTGGAAAAGCTGGAGCAAAGCGAATGAAAAAGTTGCTTACTGGAGACAATATTATCGCTGTCACCGGTGGAACAACGATGGCGGTGCTTGCCGATAGGCTTAAGCCGGTTCCGAACAGTAAGGACTTGCTGTTTGTGCCTGCAAGAGGCGGTCTTGATGAAGATGTGCAAAATCAAGCCAACACAATCGCTGCCAAAATGGCCGAGAAAATGAACAGCTCATATCGGATGCTGTACATTCCCGATCAAATCAGCGACGAATCGTATTTGACCATCATGAATGAGCCTTCCATCAAAGAGGTTATATCGCTCGTTAAACAATCGGACATTGTGATTCACGGTATCGGTGATGCGGCGAGAATGGCTAATCGAAGAAATACTTCAGAGGCTGACATGAAAAAAATAAAAGATGGGAAAGCTGTTGGAGAGGCTTTTGGATTTTACTTTAATGAACATGGGGAAATTGTTCATAAAGTACAGACAGTGGGAATCCAGCTTGAAAACCTTGGAGATGTCAAGGATATAATCGCAATCGCTGGTGGAACATCAAAAGCAAAAGCTATTCGTGCTTATATGAAAAGCGCTCCTGACAATACAATACTCATCACTGATGAAGCAGCAGCAACAACGTTATTAAAGGGCTAGCCCTTTTATATAAAAAAATTATGCAGTTCCTAATTAAAAGGAGGAAACTTCAAATGGCAGTAAAAGTAGGTATTAACGGATTTGGTCGTATCGGACGTAACGTATTCCGCGCGGCTCTAAAAAACCCAAATGTAGAAATCGTTGCAATCAACGACTTAACAGATGCTAAAATGTTAGCGCATCTTTTACAATACGATTCAGTTCACGGAACTCTTGAAGAGCAAGTAACTGTTGACGGCGACAGCATCGTAGTTGCTGGCCAAAAAATCAAAGTAGTTGCAGAACGCGACCCAGCTCAAATTCCTTGGGCAGAACTTGGTGCGGAAGTAGTAGTTGAATCTACTGGACGCTTCACTAAACGTGCTGACGCTGCTAAACACTTAGAAGGCGGAGCTAAAAAAGTTATCATCTCTGCTCCAGCATCTGACGAAGATATCACAATCGTTATGGGTGTTAACAACGATCAATACGATGCATCTAAACACGATGTTATCTCTAACGCTTCTTGTACTACAAACTGCTTAGCGCCATTCGCTAAAGTTC
>JBJFHH010000184.1:0-3006 GCA_051893475.1 Bacillus sp. (in: firmicutes)
CTACTTCACGAGCTTCTGCGTCAAAACGGACGCAATATTGTTGTAAATAGCCGTACTGATCGCTTTATAGCCTTGCTCTGTCGGATGGATGCCATCATCGCTGATCAGCTCGGATAAGTCGCCGGCTTGCTTCATAGCTGTACGGATATCAATTAGCTTTACATGCGCTTCCTTAGCAACTTTTTTCACAGTGCGATTATACATGCCGTGCCAGTGCTCGATTCCGCCTACCTTGCAAACCCACTCACTGATATGTGAGCTGAATAATTTAGAAATATAGGCATAGTAACGAACCGGGTCGAGCGGAGGCAATGTCAGTAAAATAGGCGTAGCACCGCTGTTTTCAATGCGTGCAATGATGACTTTCAAATTATCGACAAACCGATTGAGCGGTACAGTCGCCGGATGTGCTTCGTCCGGATGGGCCGCCACTTCTTGCCAAGGAAAATTACAGTCGTTTCCGCCGATTTCAATCAGCACAAAATCCGCATTCTCCTTCAACACATCCTTATCCAATCTTGCCAGCAAAGAATCGGAGTTGTCATTGAACACACCTTTATTGACTACTTCCACATTTTCGTTCTTAAAAAAGTCAGCAAGAATATTAGGGTAATTTTTCTTTAAGATTCTTAATCGTCCGTTCACGAACGTTACGCCACGGGTCACGCTATCCCCGAAACAAATAACTTTCACAACCAACACACCTTTTGTTTAATTAAATATGTAGATATAACAATTATACTATGTCAGGGCTGAATTTCGCATGTGATATAGCATGGTGTTAGTGTGAAAAATTATTATCTGTGCGATTTGTTTTAGAGAAGGCTGCAACAAACCAAATGAAATTGATAATCAGGTTAATTCCGCATGCGACCATAACACCCGTCAATGAGGCGATGATTCCTTTTGTCGCACCGATTATCAATACTATTAAAATCATAAATACTATAGAGAGAATACCTAGTGCGCAAAATATAGCCATTACATATTTGACCCATTCCAAACCGAGGCTATACAGCATTAACGGGAGAGCGTAAAGAACTAAGATCATAAAGATAGCCAGCCACATTTCTATAGAATTGAATTGATTGGCGTTTCCTGTTTCAGATAACGGCGACAATGAGCTAGCCACGATAATAGCACAAAACGTAAGAGAAGAAAGCAAAGTCAGTAAGACAATTTTCTTTTTATTTCCCATAATAACCTCCTGTACTTTCTTGGAAATCTAATCCGCATATAAATAAAAAGCATTTCCTTGCTGTAAATATCGTCCCTTTATTTCTCCGATTCCATCAACTGTAATTGAATCAATACTTTCAGTAGGACTATTGTTTAATATCAGATGCAATTTGCTTATTTTTTATCTCTAAAAAATTGAAAATGTCCTGCGACTTTATAGCTCATGTTGTGAATTGAAAAATTCAAATAAATAATGGTACACTTAATTTACAAAAAAATCCAATGGCGAAAGGAGCTGATTTTTATGGTGAAGGAGATTGGCGATGAAATACGTCAGCTCATTCAATCAGCAACCGCGCCTGTTGTTGTTGGAATAGACGGTTTGAGTGGAGCGGGCAAAACGACATTCGTGAAAGAATTGGAGCGGGAACTAAAGAAAGAATGGCCAGTCACTGTTATCCATTTGGATGATCACATTGTAAAAGCGGAGAGAAGATATAACACCGGTTACGATGAGTGGTATGAGTATTACAGTCTCCAATGGGATATTGAACTGTTGATTGCTTCGTTGTTTCAAAATATTCATGATGCGGAAGAGATTACTTTACCTTATTATGAAAAGCCGATGAATAGTATTACATATAAAAATATTAAACTGGAACCAATTATTTTGATTGAAGGCGTCTTTTTGCAGCGTAATGAATGGATAAAATATTATGATTTGACGATATTCCTAGACTGTCCAAAAGAAATGAGATACAAGCGGATTTTGAAACGGGATGGATTTTATGAAGGCATGATTGATAAGTATAAACGCCGATATTGGCCGGCGGAAGAATACTATTTACAATACGAAAAGCCGATGGAGCAAGCGTCAAAGATATACCGGGCAACGATCAATGGAAAAATTTAAGGGGGAACATCATGAGAAAGGTTGAAGTTGTTCCGCATAGAGAAGAGTGGGCGGAGCTGTTTATTGAAGAAAGTGAAAAATTGAAAGAAGTATATGGTGATGAAATCATTGATATTTATCATATCGGCAGTACATCGATTCCGACTATTCACGCTAAACCGGTAATTGATCTTATGGTAGAGGTCGCTGATATTGAACGTATTGATGGTTATAACGAGCAGATGAAGCAATTAAACTATGAGGCTCTTGGTGAAAACGGCATTCCGAATCGTCGTTTTTTTATGAAAGGCGGCGATAACAGAACGCATCACGTCCATATTTTCGAAAAAGGCGATGCTGAAATTGAGCGTCATTTGGCTTTTCGCGATTATATGATGGCCCATCCGGAAGAAGCGCAAGAGTACAGCCGGCTGAAGCAGGAGTTAGCAAAGAGATTTCCTGAAAACATGGATGAGTATATTGCAGGCAAGGATAGCTTTATAAAATTCATCGACCGCAAGGCGGCAGAGTGGAGAAAAGGCGGGAATGCATGAAACTGACGCATACCAGAATTTTAGTAGACGACTATCAGGAGTGTTACCATTTTTATAAAGAGACGCTGGCTTTTGAATGTACGTGGGGTGATGAAAATTCGAATTATGCACAGTTTCAGGCAGGGAGTACACAGCTTGCGATTTTTGATAAGGAACAAATGCTGGATGACTTAAATGAACCATATAAAGCAAAAACAGGTGAATTAATAAACGAAGTAGCGTTAATTTTTGCGGTTGATGATGTAGAGGAAACTTATCATTCTTTGAAATCAAAGGTACGATTCATCACTGAGCCCCATTACAGGGAGGATTGGGGAATACGCGTCGCTCATTTCAGAGATCCCAACGGCACATTAATAGAGATCAATCAAAAGGGATAGG
>JBJFHH010000184.1:3106-9682 GCA_051893475.1 Bacillus sp. (in: firmicutes)
GGGATAGGCAATTAGAAAATTGCTGTCATTTTCCTGCCGAAACAAAACCATTTACAGTTGAACTCACTAGAAATATAATGATAAAATTGTAAAATCAGTGTGTAGAGATATTGGTCTTATTCGGATCAAAAATATATGTCTTGCGATACGTCTGCCATCTGAAATATTTTTATATGGAGATGACATACAGCATGCACGCAGTGAAAGAAACAAGACTTCCGAGAAACGGGAAAGAGGGTATTCTGTTTTTACTGATCATATCAATCATTTCGGTCAACACGATTGCGCCTCTTATTACAGCATTGGAGCGCGGATTCAGTAAAGAGGTGTATTTTGACACCTTGAAGATTTTACCGATTATGTGGGTGATTGTTGTTCTATCTGTAAGGTTACTTGCAGGTCCGATTGTCGGCAAAATCCTTCCGAAGTTTGTAGGACCGACAGATGGATTCAATGCTCGTATTTTATTGAATACGGTATTAAATGTTACCGTGCTTTCTCTTTGGTTAACAATTATCGGATCTTGGGTCGGTGCAAAGGAAATAAGCTTGGAGCCATTCCAAAACTTCCTTCATATTTGGCCGAGAAACTTTGCGATTGCTTTTTGGATTGAATTATTGCTTGCACAGCCGATTGCAAGGTTTGTGATGAAGCAAATCCATTTGAAGCAAGACCGCAAAAATCAAGCTGTTGCTTCTTAAATGCAAATAATCAAGGCGATTCTTCAATAGGAGGAATCGCCTTTTCTACTAATAATGGTCATTATTTCAGATTTTCACACTATAATAACAGAGGGGGTTTTTCTAATAAATTTTAAAAGCCTGTTCTATTTATTGCTGAAAATATCTAACCGGAATAGTCTGTTTTATTGAAAAATTAAATAATAAAAAATTTCGAAAAAATGTTGCCATTTTAAAAACGGGGTGTTATTATAACGGAGTTGTTAACTTTGGAAAGTAAATATTCAGTTAATATGAGTCTTTCCAGCAGATAGTTTTTTGACCACTTCTTCGGGTAGGGAGAAGTCTAGGCCATACGGACAGCCGGGTCAAATGCCGACTGGCAACTTTAGTTGCCTTATTGATTGAGTTAGAAGCTCAAATTTTATAAGTTGGTTACTTTACAACCGCTGCGTGAATACGCAATCAACTTGTGAAACGGTCAATAAGAGTAGTAAAAGTAAATTATTTGCTATATAGACTCCTAACGCCTATAGTAGTTTTATTTGAATATTAAAAAAGCCATGCTGTTTTTGCTGCGGATTTTTATGTCTGTTGCATATTGTGTATGCTTTTTTGATAGTAGAATGAATTCTCAAGCAAGTGATGTGCACAATTCATGTGTATTCACTTGCTTTTTTTGTTGAATTTTTTCGAGGGGGAAGAACCATGGAGGATAAGCTCAAACTGTATGGCTTTAATAATTTGACCAAATCGCTGAGCTTCAATATATATGACGTATGTTATGCAAAAACTCCCCGGGAGCAAAAAAACTATATTGAATATATTGACGAGCAATACAATTCGCAGCGTTTGACTGATATTTTGACACATGTGACGGAGATGATCGGTGCGACCGTGCTGAATGTCTCTAAGCAGGACTACGATCCGCAAGGGGCAAGCGTAACTTGCTTAATCGCTGAAAATCCGATTTCAGGTTTGCGTACGGATACAGTACTCGGGCATTTGGACAAAAGTCATGTGACCGTCCATACGTACCCCGAATATCATCCTGCCAACAATATCGCCACCTTTCGGGTCGATATTGATGTGGCAACTTGTGGTGAAATTACACCGCTTTCTACGCTCGATTATCTGATTGGAAGCTTTGATTCGGATATTATCACGATGGATTACCGGGTTCGTGGGTTTACACGTAATGTCGAAGGTGAAAAGCTGTATATGGATCATCAAATCAGGTCCATTCAAGAATATATAAATGACGAAACATTGCGAAAATATGATGCGATTGACGTAAATGTATATGATGTAAACCTGTTTCATACGAAAATGCTGGTTAAGGAAATTGACCTGCAAAACCATTTGTTTAACACGGATGTATATGAGGTACCGCCTCAGACAAGATTGGAAATCAGCAACAATCTGCGCCGTGAAATGATTGAAATTTTTAGCGGAAGGAAGATCTATTGATGAAGGCAACTGAGAACCTATCACAAGAGAGAGCGCCGATTTACGAAGCGTTGGAGCAATTCAAGAAGCAGCGTATCGTTCCTTTCGATGTACCGGGTCATAAAAGGGGCAGAGGCAATAAGGAATTAACGGATTTTCTAGGAGAGAAATGCGTTGGTGTCGATGTGAACTCGATGAAGCCGCTCGACAATCTTTGTCATCCCGTTTCGGTTATAAAAGAAGCGGAAATTTTGGCGGCAGAGGCTTTTGGCGCTGCACATGCTTTTTTCATGGTGAACGGGACAACCTCGGCTGTACAAGCTATGGTTTTGACGACCTGCAAGCAGGGTGACAAAATTATTTTGCCGCGAAATGTCCATCGAAGCGTCATTAATGCATTGGTTTTATGCGGTGCCGAGCCGGTTTATGTCAATCCGGATATGGATGAGCGACTGGGGATTGCACTTGGCATGTCGCTGGATCAAGTCGAAAAAGCGATTAAAAGTAATCCCGATGCCAAAGCAATTTTTGTGAATAATCCGACCTATTACGGCATTTGCTCCGACTTGCGCGGAATCGTCAAGCTTGCGCATCAGCACAATATGCTCGTTCTTGCTGATGAAGCGCACGGCACGCATTTCTCTTTTAGTAAGGAGTTGCCAGTTTCGGCAATGGAAGCCGGAGCAGATATGGCCAGTGTCAGCATGCATAAATCAGGCGGAAGCTTGACGCAGAGCTCGTTTTTATTGATGGGACCAAATGTCAATGCCGGCTACGCTCGGCAAATTGTCAATTTGACGCAAACGACAAGCGGTTCGTATTTATTGCTTTCGAGCCTGGATATTTCCCGTCGCAATCTTGCTTTGAACGGAGAGGGAATCTTTAAACAAGTGATGGAGCTGGCAGAATATGTGCGTGGTGAAATCAATAAGATTGGCGACTATTATGCATTTTCGAAAGAGTTAATCAATGGTGACAGCATTTACGATTTTGACGTGACGAAGCTGTCTGTCCATACGCTTGATATCGGCTTGGCCGGCATTGAGGTGTACGATATTTTGCGTGACGAGTATGACATTCAAATCGAATTCGGCGATATCGGCAATATATTGGCCTATGTATCAGTCGGTGACCGTAAGAGAGATGTGGAGCGACTTGTCAGTGCGCTTTCGGAAATTCGTCGTCGATACAGCCGCGATAAATCCGGATTGTTTACACAGGAATATATCGATCCGAAGGTTATTGTGACGCCGCAAAAGGCTTTTTATGCAGAAAAAGAATCACTGCCGCTAAGAGAAACAGTGGGCCGCGTTTGCAGTGAGTTTGTCATGTGCTACCCGCCAGGCATTCCGATTTTGGCGCCGGGCGAGCAAATTACAAGCGGCATTATTGATTACATCGAGTACGCAAAGGAAAAAGGCTGCACGATGACAGGACCCGAGGATGCTGATATTGAACGACTGAATGTATTAAAAGGGGTGTGACAAGATGGAATTATGGTTTAGTGAACGCCATACGCCGAATGTGAAGCTTTCGATAAAAGTCGATCGCCAATTGTACAGCGGCCAAAGCGAGTTTCAACGTATTGACATATTCGATTCCGAGGAGTTTGGCCGATTCCTGACATTAGATGGCTATATGATGCTGACGGAAAAAGATGAATTCATTTATCACGAAATGATTACGCATGTGCCGATGGCTGTTCATCAGAACATTCGAAATGTTTTGGTAATTGGTGCTGGAGACGGCGGCGTAATTCGTGAACTGACGCGCTATGAAAATATCGAAAACATCGATTTAGTTGAAATCGATGAAATGGTCATTGATGTGTGCAAGCAATATTTGCCGAAAACCGCGTGCTGCTTTGATGATCCGCGCGTTCATCTATACATCGAGGACGGAGTTAAATACATCCGCTCCTGCGAAAATCAATATGATTTAATCATCGTTGATTCGACCGATCCGTTCGGGCCGGGAGAAGGCTTGTTCACGAAGGAGTTTTACGGCAGCTGTTTTAAGGCGCTTCGCGAGGACGGCATCATGGTCAATCAGCATGAAAGTCCTTTTTATGAAGAAGATGTGCAGGCGATGCAGAGGGCGCATAAGCGTATTGTCGAGTGCTTCCCGATCAGCCGTGTTTATCAGGCGCACATTCCGACCTATCCATCCGGTCACTGGCTATTCGGCTTTGCTTCGAAGAAATATCACCCTGTAGCTGATTTGAAAGAGGCGGCATGGAAGCAAAACGGGATTAGAACAAAATATTATAATTCAAAGCTTCATGTCGGCGCTTTCTACTTGCCAACCTATGTAGAGGAGTTGTTAAAGAGTGTTGAATAAAAATATTGAAACATTTATTGCATGTGATGCTGAATACGAAGAGGCGGATATCGTCCTGTTCGGCGCGCCGTTTGACGGCACGACTTCCAATCGTCCGGGTACGCGCTTCGCTCCACGTGCCATCCGAACAGAATCATTTGGTTTGGAAACATACAGTCCGTACCAAGATAAAGATTTAACGGATCTATCCGTGTTTGACAGCGGCGATTTGGACTTGTGCTTCGGCAACGCTGAAAGAGTGCTGAACGATATCGAAGAGCGTACAGCGACTATTTTAGAAGACGGCAAACTGCCATTTATGATTGGCGGCGAGCATCTTGTCACGCTAGGACCTGTTCGTGCAACAGCGAAAAAATATCATGATTTGCACATCATCCACTTTGACGCTCATACAGATTTGCGCGATGACTATATGGGTGAAAAATTATCACACGCAACGGTTCTGCGCCGATGTCACGATATTTTAGGAGACGGACGCATTTATCAATTCGGGATTCGCTCGGGCGACCGTTCCGAGTTCCGCTGGGCGGATGAAGGACATGTGAAAACAAACAAGTTCAACTTCAACGGTCTTGAGGAAGCCATCAAGGAGATTGGCGACAAGCCGGTTTACTTAACAATTGACCTGGATGTTTTGGATCCGTCTGAATTTCCTGGCACAGGAACACCAGAAGCTGGCGGGGTTTCGTACACGCAACTTTTGAATGCTATTTTTACAGTATGCAAAGATGTAAATGTAGTAGCTTGCGACATTAATGAATTGTCGCCGACATATGACCAAAGCGGGATTTCAACAGCAATGGCCTGCAAGGTTGTCAGAGAATTACTTTTAGCCTTAAAAAAATAAAACAAGAAGAGGAGTAATGAAAAATGGGTAAAGCACTTATTATCGGCTGCGGCGGCGTAGCGTCTGTAGCGATTCACAAATGTGTTCAAAATAGCGAGGTTTTCGAGGAAATTTGCATCGCAAGCCGTACAAAATCAAAATGTGATGACTTAAAAGCAAAATTAGACGGCGGCAAAACAAAAATTACGACAGCTCAAGTGGATGCTGACAATGTCGATGAGCTAATCGCTCTTATTAATGAAGTTAAACCGGACATCGTTATGAACTTAGCGCTTCCATATCAAGATTTGACAATTATGGATGCATGCTTAGCGACTAAAACGCATTACATGGATACAGCGAACTATGAGCCGGAAGATACGGCAAAATTCGAATACAGCTGGCAATGGGCATACCGTCAACGCTTTGAAGAAGCAGGCATTACAGCGCTTTTAGGAAGCGGATTTGACCCAGGTGTTACTGGTGTATTCTCAGCGTATGCATTAAAGCATTATTTTGATGAAATTGAATACATCGATATTTTGGACTGTAACGCAGGTGACCATGGCTATCCTTTCGCAACAAACTTCAACCCGGAAATCAACATTCGTGAAGTTTCAGCGAACGGACGTTATTGGGAAAACGGCGAGTGGATCGAAACAAAACCGATGGAAATCAAACGTGTATATGATTTCCCTGAAGTCGGCGAAAAAGATATGTACTTGCTGTACCATGAAGAGCTTGAATCTCTTGCAGAAAACATTCCTGGTCTGAAAAGAATCCGTTTCTTCATGACATTCGGCCAAAGCTATCTGACTCACTTGAAATGTCTTGAAAACGTTGGTATGACGTCAATCGAACCAATCATGTACGAAGGCAAAGAAATCATTCCGCTTCAATTCTTAAAAGCAGTTTTACCTGATCCGGCATCATTAGGACCTCGCACAAAAGGTAAAACAAATATCGGCTGTATTTTCCGCGGCAAAAAAGACGGCGTAGACAAAACATATTATGTTTATAATGTTTGCGACCACGAAGAGTGCTTTAAAGAAGTTGGATCTCAAGCGATTTCTTACACAACAGGCGTTCCGGCTATGATCGGTGCTGCAATGGTGATGACAGGCAAATGGAACAAACCGGGCGTTTACAATATCGAAGAATTCGATCCGGATCCATTCATGGAAGAACTGAACAAATGGGGACTTCCATGGAAGGAAAGCTTCGATCCGAAGTTAGTAGACTAATATGAAGTTTGAACAGCTGCCTACACCATGTTATGTC
>JBJFHH010000185.1:0-2691 GCA_051893475.1 Bacillus sp. (in: firmicutes)
TAATGGCTAAAAATAATGTTGACGGCGTATACAATGCAGATCCTCGCAAAGATGATAGTGCAGTTAAATATGAAGAATTATCTTATTTGGATGTCATAAAAGAAGGCTTGGAAGTAATGGACTCAACAGCTTCTTCATTATGCATGGATAATGATATTCCATTAATCGTCTTCTCTATAACAGAACCAGGAAACATTAAACGTGCTGTTATAGGTGAAAATATCGGAACTACTGTTAGGGGGAAAAAATAAGATGGCTAAACAAGTAATTGCTTCTGCAAAAGAAAGAATGGATAAAGCAGTTCAAGCTCTTTCAAGAGAGTTGGCAACAATTCGCGCGGGCAGAGCGAACGCTTCATTACTTGATAAAGTGTCGGTTGACTATTATGGAGCTCCTACTCCAATCAACCAATTAGCAGGTGTTTCTGTTCCGGAAGCACGTATGCTGATTATCCAACCTTATGATAAAACAATCTTAGGTGAGATTGAAAAAGCGATTTTGAAATCTGATCTTGGTTTAAATCCTTCAAATGACGGATCAATTATTCGCATTGCGATTCCGGCTTTAACGGAAGAACGTCGTAAAGAACTAGTGAAACAAGTGAAAAAAGAAGCGGAAGAGTCAAAAGTTGCTGTCCGCAATATTCGCCGTGACGCTAATGACGATTTGAAAAAGCTGGAGAAAAATAACGAAATCACTGAAGATGAGCACCGCGGCTATTCAGAAGATGTTCAAAAGCTAACTGATTCTCACATTCAAAAAATTGATGAAGTAGCAAAAGAGAAAGAAAAAGACATTATGTCAGTCTAACTGATGTTTAAAGCCCCTTTGACAGGGGCTTTTTTACACTATCAGAAAAATATAGGGGTTACAGCCAACTTATTTCTTACGGTTTAAAAGCGGAATGTAGGCTATTTGCTTTATAATACAAAGGGTATGGGAATGATAGACATAGGTCAATTTCTTTAACAACTAATAATACAGATAGGATATTTTCTATTTTTCTGCTATTATTAAATGGGTTCGATTAATTATACAAGTAGTTAGCTATTGGAGGATTTTTATTATGAAAGGATTTTGGAAGCGTTGGTTTAAAAATAATGCTTCTGCTGATATAGATGATACAAAAATTGATTCTATAAAAAAGTCTGCGATTATACCCGAGCATGTAGCGATTATAATGGATGGAAATGGCCGTTGGGCAAAGAAAAGATCGCTCCCGCGCATAGCAGGACATCGTGAAGGCATTAAAACGCTTAGAAAAACAACAAAATTAGCGAATGAAATCGGTGTTAAAGCATTAACAGTTTATGCGTTTTCCACAGAAAACTGGAAGCGTCCGGAGAAAGAAGTAGCATTCTTGATGAAAGCTCCTATTGAATTTTTAGATACGTTTCTGCCGGAATTAATTGATGAAAACGTTAAAGTGAACATAATGGGTGAGACAGAAGCCCTGCCGCCTTATACAAGGAGAGCGGTAGAAAAAGCGATGAAGGATACGGAACATAATGATGGTCTTTTATTAAACTTAGCCTTTAATTATGGAAGCCGCGCTGAAATCATCCAAGCTGTCGAGAAAATTGCGCATGATGCAAGAACAGGTAAGCTTCAGCAAGAGGAAATTTCTGAAGAGTTATTTTCTTCGTATTTAATGACTTCGCAAATAGGCGATCCGGATTTGCTGATCAGAACGAGCGGAGAAATTCGCTTAAGCAATTTCATGCTTTGGCAGTTGGCTTATACGGAATTTTGGTTCACTGATGTTCTTTGGCCGGACTTTTCCGAAAAAGAATTTTTAGAAGCAATTGAAGTTTATCAAAATCGTTCGCGAAGATACGGCGGGCTGTAACGCTGATAGCTATAGAAGGTGAGGATTTATCAACCATGAAACAAAGAATTATTACAGCTGTTATCGCTGCAGCTGTTTTTTTACCGATTGTCATTTACGGGAATCTTCCGTTTGAGATTTTAATTTATTTAATGGCAACTGTCGGTTTATATGAATTATTAAAAATGCATAAAATTGGCCCAGCATCATTTCCGGCTGTTATCGCTTTTATTATGCTGTGGGTGATGCTTGTTCCATCATCCTATATGTTGACGCTTGAAGATTGGAATTTCAACAAAATCAATGTATTCGCATTAGGTGTCATTGTTCTGCTTATGTATACGGTCGTAACGAAAAATCGTTTCACGTTTGATCATGTCGGTTTTGTCGTTATATCTTTAATATATGTAGGCATGGGCTTTTATTACATAGCTGAAACGAGAGAAACAGGATTAGTATATGTTTTCTTTGTTTTATTTACTTTATGGGCTACCGATTCCGGAGCGTATTTTGTTGGACGCTCATTAGGTAAAAATAAGCTTTGGCCGGAAATCAGTCCAAATAAAACAGTTGAAGGAGCAATAGGCGGCATTTGCAGTGCGCTTGTTGTAGCGCTTATTTTTCATTTCTTTACGAATATCGACCTTTCGCTTGTTAAAATTTTGATCATGTCTGTTATCATCGCTGTTTTTGGACAGATGGGCGACCTTGTTCAGTCCGCCTTTAAGCGTTTTTATGGCGTGAAGGATGCAGGAACGATTTTACCTGGTCACGGCGGCATTCTTGATCGCACGGACAGCTGGATTTTCGTATTTCCTATTTTGCATCTTTTATATTTGTTATAGTTTAGTACTAGATTTGGC
>JBJFHH010000185.1:2791-22373 GCA_051893475.1 Bacillus sp. (in: firmicutes)
CGTATTTCCTATTTTGCATCTTTTATATTTGTTATAGTTTAGTACTAGATTTGGCGAGCAGTTAAATATACTTTAAAATAGAAATAGACTTTGCGAGGAGGTCTAACGATTGAAGAAAATCAGTCTTTTGGGGGCCACAGGATCAATTGGTAGACAGACGATGGATGTTGTGCGTGAAAATAGAGATAAATTTGAGGTTGTCGCTTTTTCGGCAGGAAACAATATCGAACTGACGAAAAAGTATATTAAAGAATTTTCTCCGGCTCTTGTATCTGTAAAAGAGAAACAAGATTGTGAGACATTGAGAGCAGAATTCCCGTCAACAAAGTTTACTTGTGGAAATGACGGTTTAATGGAAGTGGCAGTTTATCCGGAAAGCACGGTCGTTTTAAATGCCGTAATCGGCAGTGTCGGTTTATATCCGACATTAAAAGCGATTGAAGCGAAAAAGGATATTGCTTTGGCTAATAAAGAAACGCTTGTAACAGCGGGACATGTTGTCATGGATGCAGCGAAAAAGCACGGTGTCAACATATTGCCGGTCGACAGCGAGCATTCTGCAATTTTTCAAGCGCTTCAGGGGGAGCAGGAGAAAAACATCGAGAGATTGATTATTACAGCTTCAGGAGGAAGCTTCCGCGATTATACAAGAGCCGAGCTAGAAGGTGTGACAGTTGAGCAAGCATTAAACCATCCAAATTGGTCAATGGGTGCTAAAATAACTATAGACTCAGCTACTATGATGAATAAAGGTCTTGAGGTCATTGAGGCACATTGGCTGTTTGATATGCCTTATGACAAAATATCTGTACTGATGCACAAAGAGAGCATCATTCATTCTATGGTGGAATTCCATGACGGCAGTATTATTGCTCAGCTTGGCACACCTGATATGAGAGTGCCGATTTCCTATGCATTGATGTATCCGGACCGTTTACAGAATGCATCGAAGGAACGTCTCGATTTGGCTAAAATAGCTACTCTTCATTTTCAGGAAATGAGCTTTGAGAGATTTCCGTGCTTGCACTATGCATATGAGGCAGGGAAAATCGGAGGAACAATGCCGACTGTACTGAATGCGGCCAATGAAGTTGCGGTTGATCTTTTCTTGAAGGGGAAAATTTCTTTCCTTGATATAGAAAGCACTGTTTATCGCGCATTGGAGAAGCATGAAGTGATCAGTCAGCCGAATTTGGAAGTGATTCAACAAACGGATCAGGAAACGAGGAAGCAAATTCTTTCGTTACTGTAATAATAAGGTGGTGTATTCGTGCAAACGTTACAAACAGTTGTTTCCTTTATACTAATTTTCGGAACGCTTGTTTTTGTCCATGAATTAGGACATTTGTATTTTGCGAAGCGTGCCGGCATTCTATGCCGCGAGTTTGCGATTGGCATGGGGCCGAAGGTATTATCCTTCACTAAAAATGAAACGTTATATACGATACGCCTGCTGCCGATTGGCGGTTATGTGCGAATGGCAGGGGAAGACCAGGAAATGACCGACATTAAGCCTGGCTTTCGTGTCGGCTTAAAATTCGGCCAGGATGGAAAAGTTCAAAAGATTATTTTGAATAATAAAGATAAGTATCGTGATATCAAAGTCATTGAAGTGGAAAGTTTGGATTTGGAGCATCGTCTTGAAATCCGCGGATTTGAGGATGAAGAAGATACAGTCATGCAAACGTTTGAGGTCGATCCGAAAGCGGTAATCATCCAAGACGGCATCGAAAACCAAATTGCCCCTTATAACCGACAATTTGTCTCAAAATCATTATGGCAACGGACAATGACGATTTTTGCCGGTCCAATGATGAACTTCGTGTTGGCAATTGTTATTTTCATCGTGATTGCGGCAATTCAAGGCATTTATGTCGATGATGCCAGACTTGGGCAGCTGACAGAAGATGGAAGAGCTATTTCCGCCGGTCTGCAGGAAAACGATGAAGTTCAGGCAATCGATGGAGCAGAGGTTTCTTCTTGGAAGGACATTGAAATAGAAATTCAAAATCATCCGGAAGAGGAAATCATCTTTACAGTTGTACGTGACGATGAAACATTGGATATTCCGGTCACACCGAAAGAAATTGAAAGAGAAGGAAAACAAATCGGTGTCATCGGTGTTTATCCGCCAACCGATAAATCCTTCTTGTCAGTGATTTCGTTTGGTTTTACAGAAACGTATAATTGGACAAAACAAATTTTTGTTATGCTTGGGCAACTGATAACAGGTCAATTCTCGATTGATATGCTATCCGGTCCGGTAGGAATATATGTTTCAACTGAGCAGGTTGTACAGCTTGGTATTCTCACAGTGTTGAAATGGGCAGCTGTGTTGAGCATCAACCTGGGCATAATGAACTTGTTGCCGATTCCGGCATTAGACGGCGGAAGGTTGCTGTTCTTTGCTGTTGAAGCAGTCAGGGGCAAACCGCTTGATCGTCAAAAAGAAGGGCTTGTCCATTTAATCGGCTTTGCATTGCTAATGCTGCTGATGTTAGTCGTAACGTGGAACGATATTCAAAAGTTCTTCCTATAAGAGCATGAAGCAAACTGAATAGGAAAAGATGAATAAGCGGAGGATTTTTTTCTTTCGCTTATTCCTATTGGAATCATTGTACGCACTTAGTTTTACAACACGAGGTGAAATGATGAAGCAATCGAATATACTTATTCCGACGATGAGAGCGATTCCGTCAGACGCGGAAGCTGCAAGTCACCGTTTTTTGCTTAGAGCTGGATACATACGACAAACATCAAGCGGTGTATATAGTTTTTTGCCGCTTGGAAAGAAAGTACTGAAAAAAATAGAAGCCATTATTAGAGAAGAGATGGATACTATAGGAGCGAATGAAATACTGATGCCGACGTTGCAGCAAGCCGATCTTTGGCAGCAATCTAAGCGCTGGTTCTCTTACGGACCGGAATTAATGCGGATGCGTGACCGTCATAATCGTGAATTTGCTCTCGGGCCAACGCATGAGGAAGTGATAACCAACCTCGTGAGAGATGAGCTTTCTTCTTATAAAAAATTGCCATTAACACTTTATCAAATACAAACGAAATTTCGTGATGAGAAACGTCCGCGCTGCGGTCTGTTGCGCGCAAGAGAATTTATGATGAAGGATGCTTATTCCTTTCATGCAACAAAAGAAAGTCTTGATCAAACATATAACGAGCTTTTTAAAGCGTATCAAACTATTTTTTCACGCTGCGGTCTGGATTTTCGTGCTGTTATGGCTGACAGCGGTGCTATGGGCGGCAAGGATACACATGAATTTATGGTATTGTCCGATATTGGCGAAGATACAATCGCATACAGCGATGATTCCGACTTTGCAGCCAATATTGAAATGGCGCCGGTTATCATGACGTATGAAAAAAGCGATGAGATGCTAAGTGAAATGAAAAAAGTTGAAACAAATCATGTGAAGACGATTGAAGAGATAACGAAGTTCTTTCAAATCAAAGCAGAGAAATGTATAAAGTCACTGCTTTTCCATATTGATCAAAAACCTGTGCTTGTGCTTGTTCGCGGCGATCATGAAGTGAATATTATTAAGCTGAAAAATTTATTTGATGCGGCAACAATCGATTTGGCTACACCGGAGGAGGTAAAGGTTGCTTTAAAGTGTGAGGTCGGTTTTGTCGGACCAATCGGTGTCGATACAATTGAAATTATAGCCGACCATGCTGTTGCCAGCGTTGTCAATGGCGTTTGCGGAGCAAATGAAAATGACTGCCATTATATAAACGTCAATCTTGACCGTGATTTCAGGGTGGCGCAATACTTTGATTTGCGGTTTATTCAAGAGGGAGATGCTTCTCCCGATGGAAAAGGAACAATTCGTTTTACAAAAGGTATTGAAGTAGGACACACTTTTAAGCTTGGAACACGATATAGTAAAGCACTGGATGCCTATTTCTTAGACGAAAAGGGGAGGGAGCTTCCTTTAATCATGGGATGTTACGGGATAGGTGTTTCAAGACTTGTTGCTGCTGTTGCGGAGCAATACCATGATGAAAAAGGTTTAGTGTGGCCAAGGCAGTTGGCTCCGTTCCATGTCCATTTAATACCGGTTAATATGAAGAATAAAGAGCAAGTTTCGCTTTGTGAACAATTATATGAGTTACTGAAAGAGGAAGGATATGAAGTATTATTCGATGATCGTCAGGAACGGATCGGTGTTAAGTTCAATGATGCAGAATTAATCGGATTGCCTGTACGAATCACAGCCGGCCAAAAAGCGGCTGAAAGTATCGTAGAAGTGAAGAATCGTTTAACGGGAAATTTCATTTACGTACATTTAGATAATCTGATCAGCGCTGTCGGTGAAATTCTATAATGTATTGAATTTTATATGTATGTTATAATTACGGCTGATTATGAAATGATGACACAATCTAAAAGAGATAAAAGGAGGATCGGCAGTTGACTCAACAATCTAACCACGGAAGAGAGAGGTTTCAACTCTTACTCCAACAACTGAATTTAACTGAGGATGCAATTGTTTCGTATTTTGAACATGCTGAAATTGCGAAATTGTTGATAGAAAGATCCTCGCAAAGATGGCATTTTGAATTTTTAATAGAAGAAATATTACCGAGTGATGTCCATAAGCTATTTTCAATGCAGCTCATTAAAACATTTTCGCATATCGCTCAGGTGACATATACAATCTCTGTCCGCAATCAAAATATGACGGAAAAATTAATTCACGATTATTGGACAGACTGTCTGGCTGAGATTGATGGAGGATCACCCGCTTTGCTTTCCTTATTGAATGGGCAGAAGCCGCGGGTTGTCGGGCATAAATTAGTTGTCAACGCCCGTAACGATGCTGAAGCGGGACAATTGAGAAATAAATATTCCGGCATTATTTCGTCTATTTATCAATCATACGGTTTTCCACAGCTCTCGCTTGATACGGAAATTTCCGCATCAACGGAAGAATATACGCAATTCCTAGAGGAAAAACAAAAGGAAGATGCAGAAAAAGCGATGGCGGCTGTTGTCGAAATGCAGAAGAAAGACCAAGATTCCGGTTCGGTTGAGGAACAGGAAGGTCCGGTTAAAATCGGTTATACCATTAAGGACGATGCCGACTTCAAACGTATGGAAGAAATTATTGATGAGGAGCGCCGTATAGCCGTTGAAGGTTATGTCTTCTTCACAGAGCTGAAAGAACTTCGAAGCGGAAGAACATTGCTGACGATCAAAATGACCGATTATACGAGCTCCATTATGGTAAAAATGTTTTCCCGTGACAAAGAAGACGCGGCCATCCTTGCGCGTGTCAAGAAAGGGATGTGGGTACGCGCTCAAGGAAGCATTCAAAATGACACATTTGTACGTGATTTAGTCATGATTGCCAATGATCTGAATGAAATAAAAGCTCCTGCAAGATTGGATAAATCGGAAGAAAAAAGGGTCGAGCTTCATTTGCATACGCCAATGAGCCAAATGGATGCGGTCAGCTCTGTGTCGGATCTGGTATCACAAGCGAAAAAATGGGGACATAAAGCAATTGCCATTACGGACCATGCTGTTGCGCAATCGTTCCCTGAGGCATTTGGAGCAGGAAAGAAAAACGATATAAAAATTTTATATGGTCTAGAAGCTAATTTAGTCGATGACGGCGTTCCGATTGCTTACAATATCGAGCACAGACTGCTTGAAGAGGCAACATATGTTGTGTTTGACGTTGAAACGACTGGTTTATCAGCTGTATATGACACGATTATTGAACTCGCGGCAGTAAAGGTTCGCGGCGGTGAAATTATCGATAAATTCGAGTCGTTCGCTAATCCGCATCATCCTTTATCGGCAACGATCATTGATTTGACCGGCATTACAGATGACATGCTTGTCGACGCCCCGGAAGTATCGGATGTTCTCGAGAAGTTTAAAGTGTGGGCAGAGGACAGTATACTTGTCGCGCATAATGCGAGCTTCGATATGGGCTTCCTGAATGTCGGCTACAAACAGATGGGCTCTGAAAAGGCGACTAATCCAGTCATTGATACGCTCGAGCTCGGACGTTTCTTATATCCGGAAATGAAGAATCACCGTTTGAACACTTTGGCGAAAAAATTCAACATCGAATTAACGCAGCATCACCGTGCGATTTATGATACGGAGGCTACCGCGCATTTGCTTATTCAAATGCTGAAGGATGCTGCGGAAAAAGAAATTTTCTATCATGATGAGCTGAATGAGCATATGGGTGAAGGGAAAGCCTATCAGCGTTCCAGACCATATCATTGTACACTGCTAGCACAAAATGAAGTTGGATTGAAAAACTTGTTCAAGCTGATTTCCTTATCCCATATTTCTTACTTTTACCGAGTACCGCGGATTCCGAGATCGGTGCTGCAAAAGCATCGTGAAGGATTGATTGTCGGCTCTGCCTGCGATAAGGGTGAAGTGTTTGAAGGAATGATGCAAAAGTCCCCGGATGAAGTAGAAAAGATTGCCGAGTTTTACGATTATTTGGAGGTTATGCCTCCGGAAGTATACGCGCATTTGATAGAGCTTGAATATGTGCGCGATCAGCGTT
Source organism: Bacillus sp. (in: firmicutes) (assembly GCA_051893475.1). Classification (GTDB taxonomy): domain Bacteria; phylum Bacillota; class Bacilli; order Bacillales; family DSM-1321; genus Bacillus_AD. Next base: position 9,352 of record JBJFHH010000185.1, read on the forward strand.
CGCTTGAAAATATTATTTCTAATATTGTCAAGCTGGGTAAAAAATTGAACAAGCCTGTAGTGGCGACCGGCAATGTGCATTATTTGCATCCGAATGACAAGATTTATCGCAAAATATTGGTGAACTCAATGGGCGGCGCCAATCCGCTGAATCGTCATAAGCTGCCGAACGTCCATTTCAGGACGACCGATGAAATGCTTGAGGCGTTCTCATTTTTAGGGAAAGAGACGGCATATGAAATTGTTGTAACGAACACAAATGCTGTTGCTGATCAAATAGAAGTGATCAAGCCGATTAAAGATGATTTGTATACGCCAAAAATCGAAGGCGCGGAAGATGAGATGCGGCAAATGAGTTATGATATGGCTCGTAGAATTTATGGTGATGAGCTGCCGGAAATTGTAGAAGCGCGTCTTGAGAAAGAGCTGAAAAGTATTATCGGACACGGATTTGCCGTTATTTACTTAATTTCTCATAAGCTCGTAAAAAAATCGTTGAATGACGGCTATCTTGTAGGTTCCCGTGGTTCCGTCGGTTCCTCATTTGTAGCGACGATGACGGAAATTACCGAGGTGAACCCGCTGCCGCCGCATTATGTATGTCCGAACTGTAAAAATTCCGAGTTCTTTAACGATGGTTCTGTCGGTTCCGGATTTGACTTAAAAGACAAAGATTGTCCAAAATGCGGTACAGCCTATAAAAAGGACGGTCACGATATTCCGTTCGAAACATTCCTTGGTTTCAAAGGAGATAAGGTACCCGATATCGATTTGAATTTCTCTGGAGAATATCAGCCGCGCGCACATAACTATACAAAGGTGCTGTTCGGTGAGGACTATGTATACCGTGCCGGAACAATCGGTACAGTAGCGGAAAAGACAGCCTACGGTTATGTGAAGGGCTATGCGAATGATAACAATCTTCATATTCGCTCAGCGGAAATTGATCGGCTTGTAGCAGGCTGTACCGGTGTTAAAAGAACGACAGGTCAGCATCCGGGCGGAATTATCGTAGTTCCAGATTATATGGATATTTATGATTTTTCTCCAATTCAATATCCTGCAGACAGCCAAACAGCCGAATGGAAAACGACGCATTTCGACTTCCATTCGATTCATGATAATTTGCTGAAGCTTGATATACTCGGACACGATGATCCGACCGTAATAAGGATGCTCCAGGATTTGAGCGGAATAGATCCGAAAACGATTCCGACAGATGATCCGGAAGTAATGAAGATTTTCAGCGGCACAGAATCATTGGGTGTAACGGAAGACCAAATTATGTGTAAAACAGGTACGCTCGGCATTCCGGAGTTCGGTACGCGTTTCGTTCGTCAAATGCTTGAAGATACGAAGCCGACCACGTTCTCTGAGCTTGTGCAAATTTCCGGACTTTCTCACGGAACGGACGTATGGCTCGGAAATGCCCAAGAACTGATTCACAATAGAACATGTACACTAAGTGAAGTAATCGGCTGTCGTGACGATATTATGGTTTACTTGATTTATCAAGGATTGGATCCGTCACTGGCGTTTAAAATTATGGAATCTGTCCGTAAAGGTAAAGGGCTGTCCGAAGAATTCGAAGCGGAAATGCGAAAGAATGAAGTGCCGGAATGGTATATCGATTCTTGTAAAAAGATTAAGTACATGTTCCCGAAGGCGCACGCGGCTGCATACGTTCTGATGGCTGTCCGTATCGCTTATTTCAAAGTGCATCATGCATTATTGTATTATGCGGCTTATTTTACAGTCCGTGCCGAAGACTTCGATATTGAAGCGATGGCAAGAGGGTCAGCGGCAATTCGAGCTAAAATTGAAGAAATCAATGCAAAAGGTTTAGATGCGTCTCCGAAGGAAAAAAATACATTAACTGTATTGGAGCTTGCTTTAGAAATGTGTGAAAGAGGCTACAGCTTCCAAAAAGTTGATTTGTACAAGTCGCAAGCATCTGAATTCTTAATTGAAGGCAATACACTTATTCCGCCATTCGATTCGATTCCGGGACTCGGAACAAACGCGGCAATCAATATTGTAAACGCAAGGGAAGAAGGGGAATTCCTTTCGAAAGAAGATTTGCAGAAACGCGGTAAAGTATCGAAAACAATTATTGAATATCTTGATAAACAAGGTTGTTTGGACGCATTGCCGGACCAAAATCAGCTATCGCTTTTCTAATGAATCACTGCCCAGAAGGACTAATGAAGATGCAAAAGATTACCATTGTTTGCATCTTCACTAGTTTTATGGTATATTCTAATTGGAAAGACAGTACTTATAACACATGCCAAGAGCGGGGAAACCCGCTCTTTCGTATTGTTACCGGACAAAAATTAGTGAGTATGAAAGCCATTTTCGTGAAAGTATATACAAAAAAGCTTTTTACATAATAGCTTACAATGGTAATTGCTCTCCGCTTTTGATAGTTTTTGCTCACAGTTGACTGAAGAAAACAGCGTCTTAGAATTACTTGGACTGTTAGGAGGGATTATATGAGTAAAAAAGTAACTGAAATTGTTGAAGAATTGCTAACTGATATTTTGGAGCAAGAGCAGCTGGAGTTAGTGGATATCGAATATGTGAAAGAAGGCAAAAGCTGGTTCCTGCGTGTTTTTATAGATAAGGAAAACGGAGTCGATATCGAAGACTGCGGATTGGTAAGCGAGAAGCTTGGCGAAAAGCTGGATGCGATTGATCCGATTCCGCAAAATTATTTCCTGGAAGTTTCTTCGCCTGGCGCGGAAAGACCATTGAAAAAGCCACAGGATTTTTTAAGAGCAGTCGGCAAGCATGTCAATATTAAAACATACGAGCCAATCGAAGGCAGCAAAGAGTTTGAAGGTACGCTTCTTTCATATGATGAGAAAGAAATTACGCTTTCTATCAAAATTAAAACAAGAACTAAAGAAATAACATTACCAACTGAAAAAATTGCGAAGGCACGTCTTGCCGTTATTTTTTCTTAATGAAGTTTTGAAAATTTTATGTTAGGGGGATTAATTAATGAGCAGTGAGCTATTGGATGCTCTAGTTATTTTAGAAAAGGAAAAGGGTATCTCAAGAGATGTATTAATTGAAGCGATTGAGGCAGCATTAGTATCTGCTTACAAAAGAAACTTCAATCAAGCACAAAACGTACGTGTTGACCTGAACCTTGAGCGAGGAACAATGCGCGTATTAGCAAGAAAAGATGTAGTAGATGAGGTATTCGATTCTCGTCTTGAAATCTCATTAGAGGATGCAAGAAGAATTGATCCGAACTATTCTGTTGAAGATGTAGTAGAATTAGAAGTGACACCGAAGGATTTCGGACGCATTGCAGCACAAACAGCGAAGCAAGTTGTGACGCAACGTGTACGTGAAGCGGAGCGCGGCATTATTTATAATGAATTCATTGACCGTGAAGAAGACATTATGAACGGTATCGTTCAACGTGTTGATTCTCGTTATATTTATGTGAGCTTAGGCAAAATCGAAGCATTACTACCAGCAAGCGAACAAATGCCTAATGAGCAATACAAACCGCATGACCGCATTAAAGTGTATATCACTAAAGTGGAAAGAACGTCAAAAGGTCCGCAAATCTATGTTTCAAGAACACATCCAGGTCTTTTAAAGCGTCTATTTGAAACAGAGGTTCCTGAAATTTTCGACGGAACAGTTGAAATTAAATCTGTAGCCCGCGAAGCTGGAGACCGTTCGAAAATTTCTGTGCATACAGATATTCCGAATGTTGATCCTGTCGGTGCTTGTGTCGGCCAAAAGGGCCAACGCGTTCAAGTAATTGTTAATGAGTTAAAAGGCGAAAAAATCGACATCGTGAAATGGTCAGAAAATCCGGTTGAATTTGTAGCCAATGCACTAAGTCCTTCAAAAGTGCTTGAAGTACTGGTTAATAAAGAAGAAAAAGCAACGACTGTCATCGTTCCTGATTATCAGCTTTCATTAGCAATCGGCAAGCGAGGTCAAAATGCCCGTCTTGCAGCGAAGCTTACAAACTGGAAAATCGATATTAAGAGCGAGTCTGATGCACGTGAAGCAGGCATCTATCCGGTAGAAAAAATGGAAGAAGAGTATGAAGAAGAGGGATTATTGAGTCAAGCAAGCATTGAATCAAGCTACGATGATTTATATGACGATGAAGATATCGATTGATTGAGGTGATAAAGATGTCAAATCGCAAAAAAATCCCAATGCGCAAGTGCGTTGCTTCAGGTGAAATGAAGCCGAAGAAAGAAATGATCCGTATCGTTCGCTCTAAAGAAGGCGAAGTATCGATCGATCCGACAGGCAAAAAATCGGGTCGCGGAGCATACCTGACTTTGTCAAAAGAAGCAATTTTATCAGCGCAAAAGAAAGATGTATTATCCCGTCACCTAGACGCAACGATTGATTCCAGTCTTTATGAGGAGTTACTTCGATTAGCGGAAGAGGAGAAGTAATGAACAAACTGAATCAACCAAAATGGTCAAATCTACTAGGATTAGCCTATCGAGCACGGAAAGTAATAGCGGGAGAAGAGCTTGTAGTTAAAGAAGTACGAAGCGGAAACGCGAAGTTGGTTCTTTTGTCAGGCGACGCTTCCACTAATACAGAGAAAAAGATAACCGATAAATGCACTTATTACAACGTTCCATTACAAAAAGTGGAGAGTAGAGAACAGTTGGGCAATGCCATCGGAAAAGATGCGCGTGTTGTTGTCGCAGTGCTTGATGATGGTTTCGCTAATAAGCTGAAGACGTTGTTGCATTAATTTATACGGGGGTGTACGTATGACTAAAATACGTGTGTATGAATACGCAAAGAAACATAATGTATCAAGCAAAGTGATAATAGAAAAGCTAAAAGAAATGAATATAGAGGTATCCAATCATATGGCAGCAATCGACGATTCGGCAGTAAACAAATTAAATCAATCTTTCCAGCCTAAAAAGGATGAAAAGAAAGCAAATACAAACCAAACAGAAGCAATCGCTTCTGAAAATAAATATGAAGACCGTCATGACGAAAACAGCGTAAGCAAACAAAAATTAGTAAAGAAAAAACCGGTGCAGCAAGGCAATAAAAAGCCAGGCGGCAATCAACCTTTCAACAGAGGCAAAAAGCAAAACAGAAATGCAAAAAAAGGCCAACAAACGAATAGAGCGCCTCAAATGCATACACCAAGAAAAGAAAGAGAATTACCTGAAAAAATTACATTCTCTGAGTCTTTAACAGTTGGCGAACTAGCTAAAAAACTTCACCGTGAACCTTCGGAAATCATTAAAAAATTGTTCTTGCTTGGCGTAATGGCTACAATTAACCAAAGCCTTGATAAAGATGCAATCGAATTAATTTGCAGTGAGTACGGAGTAGAGGTTGAAGAAGAAATCAAAGTTGATTTAACAGATCTTGATGCATACATCGCAAGTGAAGAAGAAGCAACTGAAAATACAGAAGAGCGTCCAGCTGTTGTAACAATCATGGGTCACGTTGACCATGGTAAAACGACATTGCTTGACTCTATCCGTAACACGAAAGTAACGGAAGGTGAAGCAGGCGGTATCACACAGCATATCGGGGCATACCAAGTAGAAGTGAACGATAAGAAAATCACTTTCCTTGATACTCCTGGTCACGCTGCGTTTACGACAATGCGTGCGCGCGGAGCGAAGGTTACGGATATTGCGATTATCGTAGTTGCAGCTGATGACGGTGTTATGCCGCAAACAGTTGAGGCAATTAACCATGCGAAAGCTGCAGAAGTACCAATCATTATTGCAGTAAACAAAATGGATAAAGAAGCAGCAAATCCTGATCGCGTTATGCAAGAATTAACAGAGCACGGCCTTGTTCCGGAAGCGTGGGGCGGAGATACAATCTTTGTTCCGATGTCTGCGAAAAAAGGCGAAGGTATCGATGAATTGCTTGAAATGATTATTCTTGTAAGCGAAGTAGAAGAATTCAAAGCTAATTCAAATAAATTAGCTACAGGTACTGTGATCGAAGCACAACTTGATAAAGGACGCGGTCCGGTAGCGACATTGCTTGTTCAAAACGGTACTCTGAAAATTGGAGATCCAATCGTAGTCGGTACTACTTTCGGCCGTGTTCGTGCAATGGTTAATGATATGGGACGCCGTGTTAAAGATGCCGGTCCATCCACTCCTGTTGAAATTACAGGTTTAAATGATGTACCGCAAGCTGGTGATTTATTCGTTGTATTCAAAGATGAGAAAACTGCTCGCCAAGTCGGTGAAACTCGTGCGCAACAGCAGGTACAAACGCAACGTAATGAAAAAACAGTTGTAACACTTGATAACCTATTTGAGCAAATGAAACAAGGTGAAATGAAAGAAATCAACTTGATCGTTAAAGGTGACGTTCAAGGTTCTGTTGAGGCACTTTCAGCATCACTTCAAAAAATCGATGTGGAAGGTGTTAAAGTTAAAATCATCCACAGCGGTGTAGGTGCGATTAACGAGTATGACATCATGCTTGCAACGGCTTCTAACGCAATTGTTATCGGATTTAACGTTCGTCCGGATGTTAATGCTAAGCGTGCAGCTGAGTCTGAAAAAGTAGATGTACGCCTATACAGCATCATTTATAAAGTAATGGAAGAAATTGAATCGGCAATGAAAGGTATGCTTGACCCTGAATACGAAGAAAAAGTAATCGGACAAGCGGAAGTACGTACTACATTCAAAGTATCAAAAGTTGGTACGATTGCCGGATCATATGTAATAGACGGGAAAATTACGCGTGACAGTCAAATCCGCTTAATCCGTGAAGGTGTTGTTATTTTTGAAGGTGAGATTGATGCCTTAAAACGCTTTAAGGATGACGCTAAAGAAGTGGCTCAAGGCTACGAGTGCGGTATTACAATTAAAAACTACAACGACCTGAAAGAGGGAGACATCATCGAAGCATACGTGATGGAAGAAATCGAACGTAAATGATCGGTTATGTAGAATTCGAGGCAGTTATATATGATGCTCACTCTTTAAAAGATAAGCGAGCTGTATTGCAACGAATACTGACAAGACTTTCGAACAAATGCAACGTCTCAGTGGCGGAAGTAGGATACCAAGACTTATGGCAGCGAACAAAGATTGCCGTTGTCACGGTATCCTCCTCTCAGGCCGCTTCAGAAAAAGAAATACAAAGGGCATTGAAGCTGGTCGATTCGTTTCCGGAAATCGAACGAACGATTACAGATTATCAATGGCTTTGATAACAACGAGGTGATAGTATGAGCCTTCGTGCAAATCGTGTTGGTGAGCAAATGAAGAAGGAATTAACCGAAATTATAGGACGAAAACTAAAAGATCCTAGAATCGGTTTTGTAACAGTTACTGATGTAAGAGTAACGGGTGACTTGCAGCAAGCGACAGTATACATATCTGTGCTTGGAAACCAAGAGCAAAAGGAAAACACATTAATCGGACTTGCAAAAGCAAGCGGATTTATTCGCTCGGAAATCGGCAAGCGTATTCGCTTACGTATTACACCGGAAATTTCGTTTGAATGGGACGAATCGTTGGAATACGGACAACGAATCGAAACATTAATTCATCAGATTCATTCAGAAGAAGATAAAAAGAACGAAGAAGAATAAAAATGAAAGGCCGACTCAAATGCATCTTATTCCTTTCTCCTATAAGGAGTAATGGATACGTCATTGAGTTGGCCTTTTTTCACTAAAGAAAGTATATAAATTTTATCATAGAAAACTGTCTAACCTTACACCAGCCATGCTCGGAGGCTTATAGGATGCAGGTTATATCGGCGCTGCCACAGGACTTGGCATACTTTAGCCGATATTCCTCCTTCCTGCCCACCCAAGAAGCCAAAACCGGTTTTCACGTGTGGTTCTTCTTAGTCCTGCCGCATGGCTCCTTTTTCATTGAAGTGAAAGCAAGGTGAAGATTCAAAAATAAAAAAGGACCGGTGCCGGTTTTTCTTATAGGAGTTGTTTGTAAGTGGAAGGGATTTTACCTTTATTGAAGCCAAAGGGCATGACATCACATGATTGTGTATGGAAAATTAGAAAATTGTACAAAACGAAAAAGGTCGGACATACAGGCACACTAGACCCGGATGTAACAGGTGTCTTGCCGATTTGTATTGAACGAGCAACAAAAATTGCTGAATATATTACAGATGCCGGCAAGAGCTACGAAGGTGAAGTGACGATTGGTTTTTCGACGACGACAGAGGATGCAAGCGGTGAAGTAGTTGAAAAGGCAGATGGAGAAAAAAGATTTTCCCGTAATGAGATAGTAGAAGCTTTACAGTCATTTCAAGGGACAATTGTACAAACGCCGCCGATGTATTCGGCTGTCAAAGTAAACGGCAAAAAGCTGTATGAATATGCCCGTGCCGGCATAGAAGTAGAACGTCCGAGCCGTCAGGTGAATATTTACGAAATTGAACTTTTAGATGACAAAGAAGAGTGGTCGGGAGAAACGGTTTCGTTCCGTTTCCGTGTCAAATGTTCGAAAGGAACGTATATTCGAACACTGGCTGTGATGATCGGCGAGAAATTAGGATACCCCGCACATATGTCCCATCTTATTCGTACACAATCTTCGAGTTTTACATTGGATGATTGTTTTACACTTGAGCAAATCGAGGAGCTGGAACTTGAAGAACGCTATCAGCTATTGCGTCCATTGGAAGAGGGATTGTCGCATTTGCCGAAATTGGTTATAAATGATAAAGTAGCAGAGAAAGTAATCAATGGCGTAGCTTTGCCGAAGCCGAATGATTTTTCTATTGAAACAGGTGAACCGTTTGTGCTTGAACACAACGGAATAGCTCTGGCCATCTATCAAATTAAAGAAAACAATCTTGAACTGATGAAACCGGTCAAGGTGTTAAGAATAGCTTTAAGTTAAAATTCATTATTAGATATAAAATAGCAGGAAAAGAGGAGAAAGAATGTGAAAGTAATCGAGCTAGATTATCCTCATACTTATAAAAAAGAAGATTTTCCGCCGCTGTCTATAGCTTTAGGTTTTTTTGATGGTGTACATAAAGGTCATCAGCAAGTGATTCAATCAGCAATCAAGACAGCTAAAGAAAACGGCTGGAAATCCGCAGTCATGACATTTTACGAGCATCCGCTGACGGTGTTAGGTAAACAACAAAAGGTGCAGTATATTACCCCTTTACAAGACAAAATAAGCTTGATAGATGATTTAGGAGTCGATTATCTTTTTATCGTCCATTTTTCGGAGAGCTTTGCTTCTCTTCTGCCGCAGCAATTTGTCGATCAATACTTAATCGATTTGCATGTGAAGCATGTTACAGCGGGCTTTGATTACAGTTATGGAAGACTTGGTAAAGGTTCAATGGAAACGATGCCGTTCCACTCCAGAGGCGTATTTTCTCAAACAATTATTAATAAAATTTCGCTTGGTGAGGAAAAAGTCAGCTCTACAGCAATCAGATCAGCACTTTCAGAAGGAAGGGTAGCGGATTTTGCTGAGCTGGCCGGACGCAAGTATGTGACAAAAGGGATTGTTGTCCATGGAGATAAGCGGGGGAGGCTGCTGGGCTTTCCGACAGCCAATGTGGCAATGGATGAAGATTATTTGATTCCGTCCACAGGTGTATATGCGGTGAAAGCGACTGTCAATCATCAGACTTATGACGGTATTTGCAATATTGGCTTTAAACCTACCTTTCATAACGAAAGACCGGAAAAGCCTACAATTGAAGTGCATATGCTTCAATTCGATGACATGATATATGGAGAGAAGATGTCGATTGAATGGTATATACGGCTTCGAAGCGAAAAGAAATTTTCCGGCATTGAGGAGATTGTTGAGCAATTAACGCAAGATAAACAGAGTGCGGAACGGTATTTTAAGGAAATATGATTAGATTCTTGCTTTTTGGCGAATTACAAGGTATGATATTAATCGTATGAAATGAACCTGTGCTTGGCTAGTCGAGTCACCGACGCTACGCTCGGCAATAGGCGATTTTAAAAAATTTATGAGGTGAATCAATAATGGCAATTTCACAAGAACAAAAAAACCAAATCATCGCAGAATACAAAACACACGCGAACGATACAGGATCTCCTGAAGTTCAAATCGCTGTTTTAACTGCAGAAATCAACGCATTAAACGAGCACTTACGTACTCACAAAAAAGATCACCACTCTCGTCGTGGTCTATTAAAAATGGTAGGTAAACGTCGTAACCTACAAACTTACCTACGTAATAAAGACGTTACTCGTTACCGTGAATTAATTAACAAACTAGGTTTACGTCGATAATTTACGAAGAGATGGGGAACGTTCCCTATTTAGAAAAGCGGGATTTATCCCGCTTTTTCTTATAGATTCTGTTTATAACGTGCAAATTAAGCATAGTTTATACTGTTAATGACAAAGTTTTTCGTGCATAATAATATTAGTGAGAAATGAATGAAAAGCTTTTACATACATGAAAAAATTTATTTGAATATTTTCGTATATAGTTTGTAGAGAGGGGTTTTAAAAAACATGGATCAAACAAAAAAAATATTTTCCATAGATTGGGCTGGTCGCAAGCTGACAGTAGAAATTGGCCAATTAGCAAAGCAAGCTAGCGGTGCAGCACTTATTCGCTATGGTGACACAGCTGTTCTTAGCACAGCAGTTGCATCGAAGGACCCAAAGACAGTTGATTTCTTCCCATTGACTGTTAATTATGAAGAGCGTTTATACGCAGTAGGTAAAATACCTGGAGGATTCATTAAGCGTGAGGGCCGTCCGAGCGAGAAAGCGGTTTTAGCGAGCCGTTTAATCGACAGACCAATTCGTCCTTTATTCGCTGACGGTTTCCGAAATGAAGTACAAGTTGTAAGCACTGTTATGAGTGTGGATCAAGATTGTTCTTCAGAAATGGCTGCGATGTTTGGTTCTTCATTAGCGCTATGCATCTCTGATATTCCATTTGAAGGTCCGATTGCAGGAGCGATTGTCGGTCGCATTGACGGTGAATTCGTTATTAACCCGAATGTGGAACAAATGGAGAAAAGCGATATCAACTTAACTGTTGCGGGTACTAAGTACGCGATTAACATGGTTGAAGCGGGCGCAAATGAAGTGCCGGAAGAAGTGATGCTTGAAGCAATCATGTTCGGTCATGAAGAAATTAAACGCCTGATTGCATTCCAGGAAGAGATTGTTGCAGAGGTTGGTAAAGAAAACCGTGAAATCGCTCTTTATGAATTGAATGCAGAATTAGTTGCGGAAGTTTCAGCAATGTGCGAATCAGATATTAACGCAGCAGTTCAAGTTCAAGAAAAACATGCGCGTGAAGAAGCGATTGCAGCTGTAAAAGAACGCGTGATTGCTCACTACGAAGAGCAAGAAGCAGAAGAAGATACATTAAAGCAAGTTAAAGAAATTTTAGGCAAGCTTGTGAAGAACGAAGTGCGTCGCCTTATTACAGAAGAGAAGGTACGCCCGGACGGACGTAAACCGGATGAAATTCGTCCGCTATCATCTGAAACGGGTCTGCTTGCACGTACACACGGATCAGGTTTATTTACGCGCGGTCAAACGCAAGCTTTATCAATTTGTACGCTAGGCGCATTAGGCGATGTGCAAATTCTTGACGGTTTAGGCGTTGAGGAATCAAAACGCTTCATGCACCATTACAACTTCCCTCCATACAGTGTCGGTGAAACAGGCTTTATGAGAGGTCCTGGCCGTCGTGAAATCGGTCACGGAGCTCTAGGTGAAAGAGCGCTTGAACCAGTTATTCCATCTGAAAAAGATTTCCCTTACACAGTTCGTCTTGTATCGGAAGTATTGGAATCAAACGGTTCAACTTCTCAAGCAAGTATTTGCGCAAGCACATTAGCGATGATGGATGCAGGTGTGCCGATTAAAGCACCGGTTGCAGGTATTGCGATGGGTCTTGTTAAGAAAGATGAGCATTACACGATTTTAACGGATATTCAAGGTATGGAAGATCACTTAGGTGATATGGACTTCAAAGTTGCCGGTACAGCAAAAGGTGTTACAGCGCTGCAAATGGATATCAAAATTGACGGATTATCAAGAGAGATTTTAGAAGAAGCTCTTCAACAAGCAAAAGCAGGCAGAATGCATATTCTTGACTCTATGCTGCAAACGATTCAAGAGCCACGTACAGAGTTGTCTCAATACGCACCTAAAATCTTGACGATGACAATCAATCCGGATAAAATCCGCGATGTTATCGGACCAAGCGGTAAACAAATCAACAAGATTATTGAAGAAACTGGCGTTAAGATTGATATCGAACAAGACGGAACAATCTTCATTTCTTCAACTGTTGAGGAAAACAACCGTAAAGCGAAACAAATCATCGAAGATCTTGTTCGTGAAGTAGAAGTAGGTAAAACATACTTAGGTAAAGTAAAACGCATCGAGAAATTCGGAGCATTTGTTGAAATCTTTGCCGGTAAAGATGGATTGGTTCACATTTCTGAGCTTGCTGAAGAACGTGTCGGCAAAGTGGAAGATGTTCTTGCAATCGGAGATGATGTACTGGTTAAAGTTACTGAAATCGATAAACAAGGCCGTGTAAACTTATCTCGCAAAGCTGTTCTTAAAGAACAAAAAGAAGCAGAAAAAATGAGCTAAGTTAAGGTTTTTCATAAAGCGTCGGCATATATAGTGCCGACGCTTTATTTACAGATTAAGAATATATAATTTCAAACTTGATAGTTGTCTAACCTTGCACCTGCCATGCTCGGAGTGTAAGCCGTGCCGTCTAGGAAATCAAAAAACGGATTTCCCATCCGTCCCGTCTTACATCTGCCGCATGGCTCCTTTTGATTTGTAAATATTTTAAGAAGGTAATCATTTGGAGTTGACTGCAAATTCTTAAGTGTGTGCCACACCAAAAGGACTGGTGATGTTTTTTCTAATTGGATTGTCATTCGCTAAAAGATTCAGTATGATTAAATTGTTCAAGCACTTCTATAATACATAAACTTCTCATAAAACTGTACAAAGCATGTTTTGTAATCGGCAAATTGACAAAT
>JBJFHH010000185.1:22473-37550 GCA_051893475.1 Bacillus sp. (in: firmicutes)
TAAACTTCTCATAAAACTGTACAAAGCATGTTTTGTAATCGGCAAATTGACAAATGCTATATGAAACATCACTGTTTAATGAGGAGGATTAGGGAAGTGAAGCAAAAGTGGACGCTATATTTAAATGTAATTTTCATCGGATTATTTTCTTGGCTGATTGTTCAATCCGCTTATGTTCATACATATATTACCCATTTGAAGGAGCAGCAGGCTGTAACGGTAAGCAAAAAAGCCAATCCTTTGTTAGAAGAGGTTAAACAGAAGGCAGAGCAATATGAAATAGCCCCGAAGGACGCCATGATTGATTCCGTGTGGAAAACAGTTCCCGGCTATAACGGATTGCAGGTAGACATTCAAGCTTCTTATGAGAATATGAAAAAAGAAGGGGTATTTACTGAGAAAAGACTGATTTATAAAGAAATTCCTCCGAACAAACATTTATCTCAGCTGGAAGCTGCCCCAATCTATAGAGCTCATCCTGATAAACCTGTCGTTTCTTTTTTAATAAATGTTGCCTGGGGAAATGAATATATTCCTTCAATGTTATTGACTTTAAAAAAACATAATGTGAAAGCCACTTTTTTTCTAGAAGGAAAGTGGGCTAAAAATAATCCAGATTTAGTTAAGATGATGCATGAAGCAGGTCATGAAATCGGCAATCATTCTTATTCGCATCCCAATATGCAAACGCTGTCCACTGAACAAACAAGACAGCAAATTACTGAAACGAGTAAAATCATAAAAGCGATTACAGGAGAATCAGCTTCTCTATTTGCACCGCCAAGCGGAGCATTTCGTGATGAAACGGTAAAAATCGCCCGTGAATATGGTTTGCATACAATTATGTGGAGTGTCGATACAATTGATTGGCAAAGACCGCCATCTTCTGTTTTAATAGAACGAGTAATGAGTAAAGTTCATCAAGGAGCTTTTATTTTAATGCACCCTACAAAGCCTACATCTGAAAGCTTAGAAGAACTGATTGTACAAATAAAAAAAAGAAATCTCCATATTAAAACTGTTTCGGACGCACTTTCAGAAGAGCGGATTATGCATTAACAGAAAATCGACAAAAATTGAAAAACAGCGAGAAGTTAGGGAGGAACAAAATTGATAAAGAAATATACATGTCAAAATGGTGCAACAATTGTTTTAGAACAAATTCCTACAGTCCGATCGGTTGCTATCGGCTTATGGATTAAAGCCGGATCTTCGTATGAAAATGAGCAAAATAACGGTATTTCACACTTCTTGGAGCATATGTTTTTTAAAGGCACGACTACGCGCAATGCAAAGGAAATTGCAGAGGCCTTTGACAGTATTGGCGGTCAAGTAAATGCATTTACCTCAAAGGAATATACATGCTACTATGCAAAAGTGTTGGATAATCATGCTTCCTATGCCTTAAATGTGCTTGGAGACATGTTCTTTAATTCTGTCTTCGATTCGGAAGAGTTGGAAAAAGAGCGCAATGTTGTTTATGAAGAAATTAAAATGTATGAAGATGCTCCGGATGATATTGTCCATGATTTATTAAGCAAGGCTGTTTATGAAAATAATCCGCTTGCTTTTCCGATTCTTGGGCGTGAAGAGACGCTGGCAACATTTACGAGCGATACATTGAAACAATACATACATGATATGTATACACCTGATCGTTTAGTCATCAGTATTGCCGGGAATGTCGATGAAAGCTTCATTAAGGAAGTAGAGAAGCTGTTTGGCAGCTTTGAAAGAGGGAATACGCCAGAAGCAGTACAAGAAAAGGCAACTTTCCATATGAACACGCTGCACAGAAAGAAAGAAACAGAGCAAGCGCATTTATGCTTAGGATATGAAGGTTTGCCAATCGGCGATCCGGATTCTTATAGCTTAATCATTATGAACAATATTTTAGGCGGAAGCATGAGCAGCCGACTATTTCAGGAAGTAAGGGAACAAAGAGGGTTGGCATATTCCGTTTATTCATATCATTCAAGCTATAAGGATAGCGGGTTAGTGACAATCTACGGCGGTACCGGTGCGAAGCAGATGAATGTTCTATTTGAAACAATTCAGCAAACATTGAATGTATTCAAGCGTGACGGCATCACGAAAAAAGAGCTGACAAACAGTAAAGAACAGTTGAAGGGTAATTTAATGTTGAGCTTAGAAAGCACGAACAGCCGAATGAGCCGCAACGGTAAAAATGAATTAATGCTTGGTAAGCATCGCTCATTGGATGAAATTGTTGAATTAATTGATGCTGTTACACAAGACAGTGTCATGAATATGACAAACAAAGTATTCGGCGAGCAGCACTCGATGGCGTATATCAGTCCAATCAATGATTGGGCAAAGATGGCTGAAAGCAAGTAATAATATAGCTTAATCGATTCTTATAGAAAGTACTTCTAAGAACGTCCATTATTCTATATGAATGTAATAGGATGATTTTAAAAGAGGTGACATTCGATGAGGTTAAGTGAGCTAAGCGGCAAAGAAATTGTCGATGTAAAGAGAGCTGAAAGGCTCGGCGTTTTAGGTCAAACCGATTTAGAAATTAATGAAAACGGTCAAATAGTGGCGCTTATCATTCCTTCAGTCAAATGGTTCGGCTTTAAACGAAACGGCAATGAAATCAGAGTTCCTTGGCGGCACATCAAGAAGATTGGCACAGATATGATTATTATAGATATACCGGATTCGCAGCTGGATCAGATTGATTCATAAAAGGCTGCCTAAAAGCATTTGCTTTTAGGCAGCCTTTTTATTTTGCAGCAAGATTATATATTGTCTTTGTGACTCTCATACGCCAAAGCTTCGGTTCGTACGGTGTATTAATGGCGATTACGCTTTTAAATTGATATACACCTATATGCCCTTTTGTTCATATGATGACAAAGGAATAGGGTGGAAATAGACCTTTAAAGAAGGTGATGTAATCATGCTTACTGGTACGCAGATAGCTATTATCGGCGGAGATGCAAGGCAATTAGAGGTTATAAAAAGTTTGACTGAAAATGATGCAAAGCTCTCATTGGTCGGATTTGAACAATTAGGCCATTCTTTTTCGGGTGCAACAAAAGAAAAGTTGGATGAATTAGAGCTGGATAAAATAGACAGCATTATATTACCTGTGCCCGGAACCAATTCTGAAGGCAAGGTTGAAACAATTTTTTCAAATGAAACGGTCATTTTAACAAGCGCGCTATTATCGAAAACACCTGCTCATTGTACCGTTTATTCCGGAATCAGCAACGCTTATTTGGACGGTATTACAACAAAAGCGAATCGCAAGCTGGTTCGGCTTTTTGAAAGAGATGATGTAGCAATCTACAACAGTATTCCAACTGTTGAAGGAACAATTATGATGGCGATTCAACATACGGATTTCACCATTCACGGCAGCAAAGTTCTTGTTTTGGGGCTTGGCAGAGTTGGTATGAGCGTAGCGAGAGTATTTCATCTTTTAGGCGCCAAGGTGAAGGTAGGAGCAAGGAAAACGGAGCATATCGCCCGCATTACAGAAATGGGCTTGCAACCGTGCTATTTAAAAGATTTAGAGGAAGAAGTGAAGGACACGGATATTTGTATTAATACAATTCCGACCAAAATTGTTACAGCTAAAGTGATTGCCAAGATGCCGGCTCATACATTAATCATTGATTTGGCTTCTAAGCCGGGCGGGACTGATTTTCGCTATGCGGAAAAAAGGGGAATTAACGCCTTGCTTGCTCCGGGATTGCCGGGAATTGTTGCACCTAAGACAGCGGGGAAAATATTGGCAAATGTGCTGACTCAGCTGCTGGAAGAAGATTTAATGAAGCGAGAGGGGTAGGAAAATGAGTTTAAAAGGTAAACGTATCGGCTTTGGAGTAACGGGGTCCCATTGTACTTATGATGTTGTTTTTCCGGAGATCGAAAAGCTGGTAGAAGAAGGGGCGGAAGTAATCCCGATTGTCACACATACTGTTACAAATACAAATACACGTTTTGGCAAAGGAGAAGAATGGGTTGAAAGATTCGAGGCGATTACCGGTCATCGTATTATCGATTCAATCGTAAAGGCGGAGCCGTTAGGGCCGAAAATGCCGCTCGACTGTATGGTAATTGCGCCTATGACAGGCAACTCATTGAGCAAGCTGGCAAATGCCTTGACCGATTCTCCTGTTTTGATGGCGGCAAAAGCAACGATGAGAAATCATCGTCCTGTTGTACTCGGCATTTCGACGAATGATGCATTAGGCTTAAATGGTGTGAACATTATGCGCTTAATGGCAGCAAAAGATATTTACTTTATACCGTACGGACAGGACGATCCTGTAAAAAAACCGAAATCAATGGTAGCGAATATGGCTCTTATTCGTGATACAATTATTGCGGCTATCAATAAAGAGCAGCTGCAGCCGGTAATCATTGAAAAATTTCGTTATGAATGATACAGATTTTGTTGATATTAGAAAATTTTGAAAACAAATGTTTCTTTTATGAGTTAATATGTTAAAATCAACATAATGCTATAGGGAAGAGTAGATTTTTTAAAAAATTTGTATTGTATTTTATCTGTATTTATATTCTAATTAATAAGGAAATAGATGAAAAAGTTTTAAAATCATACTATTATATTTAGTAACGGCATATAGTAGTGACTCTTATACTAATAGTGATCAAAAGGTATTTAATACCTTAAATAACAATTAACAAAGTAGAAAGAAATGGGGTTTGAATGATGGAAGAGAAACAACAGGGACTGCATGTGGCAGTTGTGGGAGCGACTGGCGCTGTTGGTCAGCAAATGATCAAAACACTAGAGAAAAGAGACTTTCCAATAAAACAATTAACTCTTTTATCTTCTTCTCGTTCTGCTGGAACAAAAATCATGTATAAAGGTCAGGAAATCACCGTTCAAGAGGCTAAGCCCGAATCATTTGAAGGGGTAGATATCGCTTTGTTCAGCGCAGGCGGAAGCATTTCTCTTCAATTTGCTCCTGAAGCAGTGAAACGCGGCGCGATCGTTGTCGATAATACAAGCGCATATCGTATGGACGAAAATGTACCGCTTGTTGTGCCGGAAGTAAATGAGAACGATTTGAATGAGCATAAAGGGATTATCGCAAATCCAAACTGCTCAACAATTCAAATGGTAGCGGCATTAGAGCCGATTCGCCGTGCATACGGTTTAAATAAAGTAATTGTATCAACTTATCAAGCAGTGTCCGGTTCTGGAGCGGCGGCGATTGAAGAGCTTCAAACGCAAACGCAGGAGCTGCTGAACGGTGAAGAAATCAATCCGCAAGTGCTGCCTGTTAAATCTGACAAGAAGCATTATCAAATTGCTTTCAATGCGATTCCGCAAATCGATAAGTTTCAGGAAAACGGCTACACATATGAAGAAATGAAAATGATCAATGAAACGAAGAAAATTATGCACATGCCTGAGCTGCCGGTAGCGGCTACATGTGTACGCGTTCCGGTTGTAACAGGACATTCTGAATCATTATACATTGAAGTTGATGAAGCGGGTGTAAGTGCCGACAATATTAAGGCTTTAATGAAAGATGCGCCTGGTGTCGTTCTTGAAGATGATATCGACAATCAAGTATATCCGATGCCGGCTCAAAGTGTTGGCAAAAATGAAGTGTTTGTAGGAAGAATTAGGAAAGATTTAGATAATGATAAAGGCTTTCATATGTGGGTCGTTTCTGATAATCTTTTAAAAGGGGCTGCATGGAACTCTGTTCAAATTGCAGAAAGTCTAATCAAATTAGGTTTAGTAACGCTAAAATAACCTAAGAGCATTCCTCAGCCTAGTAAATATATATAACAGGCTGAGGTAATTTGAGGTGTAAAGGAAAATGAATATTATTGTTCAAAAGTTTGGCGGTACATCTGTCAGAGATGAAGAAAGCAGAGCACATGCAAGAAAACATATTGAGAAAGCGGTAAAAGACGGTTATAAGGTCGTTGTCGTTGTTTCAGCTATGGGACGAAAAGGGGAGCCGTATGCAACGGATACGCTTCTGTCATTAGTCAATGGCTCTCAGAACTTAATAACGAAACGGGAACAAGATTTATTGCTTTCTGTGGGAGAAACGATTTCGTCGGTTGTCTTTGCAAATATGCTCTTACAACATGGAATAAAAGCAACAGCATTTACAGGCGCACAAGCTGGCTTTCGTACAAATAATGATTATACGAATGCGAAAATTATCGATATGAAATGTGATCGGTTGTTAAAAGAGCTGGAAAATGTCGATGTCGTAGTAGTAGCCGGTTTCCAAGGCGCTACACGCAATGGCGATATTACTACGATCGGACGTGGCGGCAGCGATACTTCCGCTGCAGCAATCGGAGCGGCGCTGCAAGCTGAGTGGGTTGATATTTTTACTGACGTGGAAGGTATCATGACGGCAGATCCTCGCATTGCTGATAATGCTCGAGCGTTGTCTGTTGTTACTTACAACGAAGTTTGCAACATGGCTTATCAAGGAGCGAAAGTTATTCATCCGCGTGCTGTCGAAATTGCGATGGCGGCAAAAGTGCCGATTCGTATCCGATCGACTTACAGCGACGGTTTAGGAACGCTCGTTACATCGCTGCATCAGCAAAGTCGAGGAAGCGATATTAATGATAATTTAGTAACAGGTATTGCGCATATGAGTAATATTTCGCAAATTCGTGTTAATGCTAAAAAAGATCAGTATGATTTTCAAACAGAGATTTTTAAGGCGATGGCAAATGAATCGATTTCTGTCGACTTTATTAATATTTCTCCAAATGGCGTTGTTTACACGGTTAATGATGAAATGACGGAAACAGCAATCGCTGCGCTGAACAAAATCGGCTATGAAGCGAAAGTTATCAAAAATTGCGCGAAAGTTTCCGTTGTTGGTGCCGGAATTGCCGGTGTACCCGGTGTAACGGCTAAAATCGTAAATGCGCTATCTGAAAAGGGAATTTCAATTTTGCAGGCTGCCGATAGTCATACTACCATTTGGGTGCTTGTAGAAGGAGATCAATTATCACTTGCTGTCAACGCATTGCATGATGCGTTCGAATTGCATGTCGATTATCAAGACTCATTGAAATAAAATGAACATGCTTTATTAAAATCGTTAGGAGTGAAAGAAAGTATGATTTCTTTCGGAAAAGTAATAACTGCAATGGTGACGCCATTTGATCATAAAGGCAATATTGACTTAGCGAAAACGACGCAACTCGTCAATTACCTTATTGAAAATGGAACGGATTCAATTGTTGTATCAGGAACAACAGGAGAATCACCAACGCTTTCAACAGAAGAAAAATTAGCATTATTCCAGCATGTGGTGAAGGTAGCCAATAAGCGTGCGAAAGTAATTGCCGGTACAGGTTCCAATAATACGTATGCATCCATCGAGCTTTCGAAAAAAGCGGAGAAAATCGGTGTAGATGGACTTCTGTTGGTTGCGCCGTATTATAATAAACCGAATCAGCAAGGGTTATATGAGCATTTCAAAGCGATTGCAGAAAGCACGGAGCTGCCGATTATGCTTTACAATATCCCTGGAAGAACGGCTGTAACAATCGCAACTGATACAATCGTTAAGCTTTCAGCTATCCCGAATATTGTCGCTTTGAAAGAATCGACAGGCGATCTTGCAGCAGCGACTGCTATTATTGCTAATACTGATGAAAGCTTCAAATTGTATTCCGGCGATGATTATTTAACGCTACCAATGCTGGCAATCGGTGCTGCTGGCGTCGTTTCTGTTTCATCACATATCATCGGGAATGAAATGCAAGAAATGATCAAAGCATATCAATCTGGCGAAACTGAAAAAGCAGCATTTATGCACCAACGATTATTGCCAGTAATGAACGGCATGTTTATTGCTCCTAATCCAACTCCGGTTAAAACGGCTTTACAAATGAAAGGAATAGACGTAGGCTCTGTCCGACTGCCATTAGTACCGTTAACGGGGCAAGAACGTGAAAATTTAAGTACAATCGTTAATCGTTTTTAAAGGCTGTCTCAAAAGTGACAATTTCACTTTTGAGACGCTTTTTTTATACAAATACATAAATCGGATTTTCTGAAAAGGTTGATAAGTAAAAAATATATGCGGTATAATGAATGTACTTGCTTTGAACGGGTGGTATATAATTAGGAGGAAATTTTTGTGAATAATAAAGAAAATAGTAACATTCAGATAGTTGCTCTTGGAGGTCAAGGGGAACTGGGCAAAAACATGTATATAGTAGAAGTGAATCAAAAAATGTTTGTATTGGATGCGGGACTGATGTTTCCGGAAGATGAAATGCTCGGGATTGATGCTGTTATACCGGATGTTTCATATTTGCTGGAGAACAAGCATAAACTGCAAGGGATCTTCATCAGCCATGGTCATGAAGACCATATTGGAGCGCTGGCCTATTTATTGGATTATATCGATGTGCCGGTGTACGGATCAAAGCTTAGCATTGAATTGATTAAAATTAAGCTGAAAGAAGCGAAATTTAAAGGTAAAGTGAAATTTATCGAAATAGATAATAAAACACTATTAAACTTTGATGGAACAACTATTACATTCTTTAAAACGAATCACAGTATACCTGGATCTTATGGTATTTGTATTGAGACGGATCAAGGAAGCATCGTATATACAGGCGATTTTAAATTTGATCAAGGCGCATCCCCGTTATATGCGGCTGATTTAGGGAAAATGGCGAAAATTGGACAAAAAGGTGTCCTTATGTTGCTGTCAGACAGTGTAGGTGCTGAAACACCTGGCTATTTGATGAGTGAGATGATGATCGAAGAAAATATGAGGAATGTTTTCCATTCTTCTGAAGGAAGAGTAATTATCGCGTCATTCGCTTCCAATATCAATACGATTCAGCATACGATGAATGCCGCTTATAAGAGTAACCGTAAAGTAGCAATTGTCGGCAATGAAATTCGTCAAATTACTGAATTGACGATTCAATCAGGTTTTTTGCATGTTGAAGAAGATGTTATTATTCCGATTTCAGAAGCCAATAATCTTCCCGACCGCGAAGTAGTCATCTTAATTGCCGGTTCAAAAGGAGAGCCGATCTCAGCACTTGAGAGAATGGCAAGAAGAGCGCATAAGCAGGTTGCATTAACACCTTCTGATACAGTTGTAGTTGCGGCTTCACCTGTACGAGGCGGAGAACTGGCGATGTCGCGAGCGATAGACGCTTTATTCCGAACAGGTGTAAAGGTTGTTGCAAGCAAACGTTCTTTATACGTTCCTGGGCACGGTGCGGAAGAAGAGTTGAAAATGATGATTAACTTGATGAAGCCGAAATATTTTATGCCGGTTCATGGAGAATATCGCATGCTGAAGGCTCATGAAAAAATCGCTAAGAAATGCAATCTTGAAGAGGATGACATCATTATCGCTGAAAATGGTGAAGTAGTGGAAATAATGAAAGATGATCTTCGTATTTCCGGAAAAGTGACGGCTGGAAATATTTTGATAGATGGAAGCGGAGTCGGTGATGTTGGGAATATTGTACTGCGTGACCGCCGCTTATTATCTCAGGATGGCATTTTACTTGTCGTTGTTACTTTAGATCGCGCAACAAAGGCTATTGTAAGTGGTCCGGAGATTATTTCCAGAGGGTTCGTTTATGTCAGAGAATCTGAACATCTAATTGACCGGGCTGTTGAAATAGTCAGAGAATCAGTTGAAGAAAATGTAAGTGGATCTAACTTTGATTGGTCCAGTTTGAAACAGGATGTGCGCGATCGTCTAAGCTCGCATTTATATGAAGCTACGAAAAGAAGACCGATGATCCTGCCTATCATTATGGAAATTTAATATTTTTATAAAAGCTTGATGACAGTTGTCTTTTCATACAAAAGGCGGTTCATCAAGCTTTTTTCTGCGTTTTAAGGAATGATTCAATAAATCTGCGCTCATACTAGTACTATTCGTTTATAAAGGGGAGTTCACTATGTATAAAAATGAGCAATCACCGCCGCAAAATGAACCGCAGGGAGATAAGCCTCCTTCGATTTTGGATAAGATACAGCAACTAGGACAAACGGCTGTTCCGCAAATGTCCGATTCAAAGATTCATTGTTTGACGATTATCGGTCAAATTGAAGGGCATATGCAGCTGCCGACCCAAAATAAGACGACGAAGTATGAGCACGTAATTCCGCAAATAGTAGCGATTGAACAAAATCCTAATATTGAAGGTTTACTTGTTATTATGAACACGGTCGGAGGAGATGTAGAGGCTGGATTGGCATTAGCTGAAATGCTGGCTTCTTTATCAAAGCCGACTGTTTCGATTGTTTTGGGAGGAGGGCATTCAATCGGTGTTCCGATTGCCGTAAGCTGCGATTATAGTTTTATTGCTGAGACTGCGACAATGACGATTCACCCGATCAGGCTGACTGGACTTGTTATCGGTGTTCCGCAAACTTTTGAATATTTGGATAAAATGCAGGATCGCGTCATTCATTTTGTGACAAAGCATTCTAATATATCCGAGGAGGATTTTAAAGAGCTAATGTTTGCGAAGGGTAATTTGACTCGCGATATTGGAACAAACGTGGTGGGAACAGATGCTGTGGCAAGCGGTTTAATAGATGAGGTAGGCGGCATTGGGCAAGCGATGAAGAAGCTGAATGAATTGATAGAAAGAAGCAAGAATCAGGAAGGGACGTCATTGAATTGATTTTATATACAATCGTACCGTATGAAATGATCTATGAAGCAGAGCAGGAATTTAACCACAATCAAGAGAATGTTTATTATAATGGTGTGCTGTTAACTATGGAACGATTGTCCTTGAATCGCTATAAAATTGTAAGCATATTAAGTACGGATCCGAATGATTATTTAAAAGACGAAATACAACCGGGAAAGGTCATAGAAATACCGTTATTTCAGGGCATCCGCTCGTGAATTATATGGTATACTGTATAGGAACGTTTATTCTGTAGAGACATATGTGTGAGGTCATAAAAGCAGCCATTCGGCTGCTTTCTCTAGGAACATAAGAAAGTTTGGGTGAGATGAAATGGCAAAAAGAAAAAGAAGAAGAAAAAGCAAATCGACCTCTCAAATGAAACGCACCCTAAAGTATGAAATAACAGGTCTTATAATGGCCGGGCTAGCTGTCATTGCGATAGCGAAACTTGGGGCTTTTGGACATGCGCTTTCGTTGGTTGCACGCTTTTTTATGGGAGAATGGGAAATCATTTTATTGGTGGCACTGTTTTTATTAGCGCTCTATTTAATGTGGAAAAGGGAAATTCCGCCGTTTGCCGGTCGGCAAATGATCGGAATTTATTTAATAATAGGAAGTATTCTTTTATTAAGTCATGTGACATTATTTCAATTGCTGTCAGAAGGAGGCCCTTTTGAGAAGCCGAGCGTTATTCAAAATACATTTGAATTATTTTGGATGGAGGCAACGAGCGGAGGCACAGATCCTTCAGATTTAGGCGGCGGGATGCTTGGTGCTTTATTATTTGCCCTGTTCCATTTTCTGTTTGCATCTGCGGGAGCAAGAATTGCCGGCTTTATTACTTTAATTGTCGGCTTCATTCTTGTTTCCGGCAAAACATTTGGTGAAGTATTCGGCAAGCTTATTATTGGTTCAAAAGATTTTTTGAAGAAACAGTACCAAAGCTTGCGAAAAGAATTTTCAATCAGTCAAAGTAAAGAGAAAAAGCAAAAGAAAGAGAGGACCGTAAAACCAAAGCCGGAACCGGAGCAAGAAATCGAGGAATACATAGAAGCAACTCCGACAGTGATCAGCTCGTTCTCAGAAAAAACAGCCTACGAGGAGCCGCAAGAGAATCGTAAGGTGCATGTTATGCCGGAAGAAACCACTGTTTTAGCCGAAGAGATAAAAGCGGCTGAAACAGAAGTGAGTGAAAAGAATCAGCCGCTTCCTTTCGCAGAAATAGAAAATGCGGAATATCAACTGCCTCCGCTTTCGCTTTTACATGCAGCCGGAAAATCGGATCAAACGAGAGAGTATAAACGTATCCATGAAAATGCAGCAAAGCTTGAAAGAACATTTGCGAGCTTCGGTGTCAATGCAAAGGTGACACAGGTGCACTTAGGACCGGCGGTTACAAAATATGAGGTTCATCCGGCTGTAGGAGTGAAGGTTAGCAAAATTGTCAGCTTGTCTGACGATATTGCGCTAGCTTTAGCGGCGAAGGGCATTCGGATTGAAGCGCCGATTCCAGGTAAATCAGCCATCGGAATTGAAGTGCCGAATTCGGAAGTAGCGATGGTTTCCTTGCGCGAGGTCCTTGATTCCAAGCAGTCGCTTGAATCGGATTCCAAACTGTTGATCGGATTAGGAAGAGATGTTGCCGGAGATGCCGTTATGGCGAAGTTGAATAAAATGCCGCATTTGCTTGTTGCCGGGGCAACCGGGTCAGGTAAATCGGTGTGCATAAACGGAATTATTACAAGTATACTAATGAAGGCAAAGCCTCATGAAGTTAAGCTGATGATGATTGATCCGAAGATGGTAGAGCTCAATATGTATAATGGAATACCCCATTTATTGGCGCCGGTTGTTACTGACGCGAAAAAGGCTTCTCAAGCCTTGAAAAAAGTCGTCAATGAAATGGAAAGAAGATATGAGCTTTTTGCACATACAGGAACGAGAAATATTGAAGGATACAATGATCACATAAAGCTTCATAATTTGGAAAGTGAAGCGAAACAGCCGCTATTGCCGTATATTGTTGTAATCGTTGATGAATTGGCTGACTTAATGATGGTCGCTTCTTCGGATGTTGAAGATGCTATTACAAGACTTGCTCAAATGGCACGAGCTGCGGGTATTCATTTGATTATAGCGACTCAAAGACCTTCAGTGGATGTCATTACAGGTGTTATTAAGGCGAATATTCCATCGCGGATTGCGTTCAGTGTTTCTTCAGCGACAGATTCCCGTACGATTCTCGATATGGGTGGAGCTGAAAAACTGC
Organism: Bacillus sp. (in: firmicutes); assembly: GCA_051893475.1. Lineage (GTDB taxonomy): Bacteria > Bacillota > Bacilli > Bacillales > DSM-1321 > Bacillus_AD. Next base: position 35,438 of record JBJFHH010000185.1, read on the forward strand.
TTGGAAGAGGGGATATGCTATTTTTACCTGTCGGTGCTTCTAAGCCGATTCGAGTACAAGGCGCATTCTTGTCCGATCAGGAAGTGGAAGAAATTGTCGACTTCGTCATTTCACAGCAAAAGGCACAGTATCATGAAGACATGATTCCTGATGAAACACAGGCAGTTTCAGAAGAAGTCGCAGATGAGCTGTATGAATCAGCTGTTCAGCTCGTGATCGAAATGGAAACAGCTTCTGTATCGATGCTGCAAAGAAGATTCAGAATCGGTTATTCAAGAGCTGCCCGCCTGATTGATGAAATGGAAGCTAGAGGCATAGTCGGTCCATATGAGGGCAGTAAACCGAGAACGGTTTTAGTGGGCAGAGAAGATGTGACGCCTGACGTCAAACATTCATAAATGTTAAAGGTCCAAGTGAAATTCGGAGCAGTTTGAATTTTACTTGGACCTATGCATATCTCCTAATAGCAGGACACTATAGAAAAATAATGTTATACTCGTTCGTCAATATGTGCGAAAAAAATAGTTTTTTCGCTTTATTTGTGGGTATATATTCCATTTTTTGGACCTATTTTATGTATTCGCCCTAATTTCGTTACATTTTTTACACAATTTTATCGAAAAAATAAATGTAGGCTATTTATTTATTTTTTAAAAAGTGATAATCTATTAACGATTAGTAGAAAGATTGCACATCTGAGGTCTGACGTCTTAGGTGTATTAGTTTTGGGGGAATGCTTGATGACGATAAGGCAAGATCACCGCCTTCTTTATCTGCAGGTCATAGATAAGATAAAAAAAGATATAAAAGATGGCATCTATGCGGATAAAGAAAAACTACCATCAGAATTCGAACTTGCTAAGCAACTCGGTGTTAGTCGAGCTACCCTTAGAGAAGCTTTGCGTATTCTTGAAGAAGAACATATGGTTATTCGCAAGCATGGCGTTGGAACGTTTGTAAATGCGAAGTCTGTGTTCAGTTCAGGAATTGAACAACTAACAAGCGTAACCGATATGATTACGCAGGTTGGAATGAAGGCAGGTACTATCTTTTTAAGTTCTACAGTTCAATTTCCATCCGAGGAAGCTTTGCAAAAGCTGAAATGCGAGAAGGATGACGCACTTGTTGTAATCGAGCGTATTCGTACTGCAGATGGAGAGCCGGTTGTATATTGTTTGGATACCATTTTGGAAAAACATTTACCGAGCGCTTTTTCACATCAAGAAGAATCAATTTTTAATTACTTAGAAAATTATTCTTCAGTTAAAGTTACATATGCAGTGTCGGTTATAGAACCGCTTGGTTATCATGAGAAAATATCTCCTTTACTGCAATGCGACCCGGAAACAGCTTTACTTGTATTAAAACAGACACATTATGACGACATGGATCGCCCAATATTGTATTCAATCAATTATTTCAAGGCGGATCAGTTTAGTTTTCATGTGCTAAGAAAACGAATGTAATTTGTTTGGTCTACTAATCGAAAACATCTTTGGAGGTTTACATCATTGAAAAAGCGTAAATTTGGTTTGGCACTATCAGCGGTTTTAGCAGCTGGAACAATTCTTGGAGCTTGTGGAAGCGACGATAACAGCTCGAACAGCGGAAGCGATTCTAACGATAACTTTTCAGTCGCAATGGTTACTGATGTTGGTGGTGTTGATGACAAGTCATTCAACCAATCAGCATGGGAAGGAATCAAAGAATTCGGTGAAGAAAACGGATTGGAAAAAGGTAAGGGAGGGTATGACTATCTGCAATCTGCAAGTGATGCAGATTATGCAACAAACCTTAACTCATTGGTCCGCAACGATTTCGACTTGATTTTTGGTATTGGCTTCAAATTGGCTGAAGATATTAAAGAAATAGCAGAACAACGTCCAGATTCACAATTTGCGATTGTGGATGAAGTTGTTGAAGCTGACAACGTTGCTAGCATTACTTTCAAAGAAGAACAAGGTTCATTCTTAGTAGGTGTTGCAGCAGCATTATCTTCTGAATCAAACAAAATCGGCTTTGTCGGCGGTGTTGATTCTGAGACAATCAATAAGTTTGAAGTAGGTTTCATTGCTGGTGTTAAATCTGTTAATCCAGATGCTGAAGTAAGTGT
>JBJFHH010000186.1:0-2352 GCA_051893475.1 Bacillus sp. (in: firmicutes)
TGGCAATAATGAAGTATATGAATTATTTCAATCAGCATGGAGCGGGGCCCCTTATGTAACAGAAGCGTCAGAAGTAGAAGATGAGATTGCGTTCATTACAGACTTAGGACTTGTTCAAATTTCGGAAGTTCATGCTAATGTGGAAAACAAACAAGACAGAGTGTCCGAAATCGATCTTGTTGTCAATCATATTTTGGAAGTGCAAGAAGAGTTACAAATCGAGGCTGTCGATAGTCCGTGGCTCCCTCCTTTACCTAATCGTTTATATCGTTCTGTCGATGTGATGGAACAAAAGGGGAAAGTGATTTTCCAAATTGGATTAAAAGACGAACCGGAAAGACAGTCTCAAACAGGCTATGAGTACACGTGGATAAAGGATGGAAGTGTGATTATTTTTGGTTCTTCTGGATATGGTAAATCGACAACGGCCATTACGCTGATTACTCAATTTACAACTGCGTTCAGTCCGGAACAACTACATGTATATATATTTGATTTTGGAAGTGGTTCTTTATTGCCGTTAAAGCAATTGCCGCATACGGCAGACTATTTCCGCATGGATGAGGAACGAAAGTTAGGCAAATTCTTTACATTCATGAAGAGTGAAATAGAGAGAAGAAAACAGCTGTTTATCCAGAAAGAAGTAAGCAATATTTCTATCTATAATGCAGTGAGCGAGAAAAAGCTGCCAATCCTTTTTCTTGTCGTTGATAATTATGACTTAGTAAAAGAAGAAATGATTGAGTATGAAAATCTATTTACGCAATTTAGCAGGGATGGTCAATCGCTTGGGGTTTACTTTATTTTAACCGCTACGCGAGTAAATGCTGTAAGGCAGCCTTTATTAAACAATTTTAAAACAAAAATCTTTCATTATTTGATGGATGCAACAGAAATGATAGGTGTTATCGGAAGAACGCCTTTTGAACAAGAAGCCATTCCAGGGAGGGCAATTATCAAAAAAGAGCAAGCGTCTTTCGTACAAACCTATTTGCCTGTAGAAGGCGAGAATGATATGGAAATATTAGAAAGATTACAAGAGTACATTTACTTTTTGAAAGAGAAATATAGACATCATATTCAACCGGCACCGATTCCGATGCTGCCTGTCACATTGTCGATGGCAGAATTTAGTCATGATTATGCGCGGGATGAACAAACATCTTCCATCTTAATCGGTTTATGTGAAGAAAAGGTTATCCCTGTTCAAATTTCACTCGAGAAAAATCCGAATATGTTGGTTGTAGGGCAATTTCGTAAAGGCAAAACAAATAGTTTAAAAGTTATACTGAATAGTCTTGTGAAAGATTCAACTGTCCTAATCGGTTTATATGACAATGTTGATCGGGGTCTACTGTCATTTGCCGAATATGAAAATGTTGAATATTTGAATTTAAAGGAAGATATAACGAAGTGGATTGATAAAGTAGAAATCATCATGAGTGAACGAGAAGCTTATTATTCGGAATGTATTCGCAATAATAAAGAAATCCCGTCATTCCCTAAAATAGTCTTTATCGTCGATCATTTTGCTAGACTTCAGCAAAATGCAGATTCTATTATTCAAGATCGTCTAGCTAAATTTATGAAAGAAGGTAGTTATTTAGGATTCAGTGTGATTGTTGCTGGTAATGCACCTGATTTTACAAAAGGATATGATGCCTTCACTACGGAGCTAAAGCAAGTTAGACAAGCACTATTGCTCATGAAAAAATCGGAACAAAATCTATTTACATTATCTTTCCAACGTAATGAGCAGGAAATACTACCGGGTTATGGCTATTTTATTGAAAATGGTACGGAAAGATTGATTCAAATTCCGAATTACATAAGTCAGAGAGGTGAGAAAATTGAGCAACAAGTTTAATAGTGTGCTGCTCATATTAAAGTTGGCTATCATTCTTTTGATTCCGTCTTTGTTCTTTTCCTATGTCGGACACGATCCTTTGAGAGAGACAAAGAATCAAAATGTTAAAAGTATTGCTCTAGTCAATGAAGATGTAGGTTTCGAATTTGAGAAAAACCCTCTAACGTTAGGAAAAGAAATGTCTGAGGTAATAGGCAAATCTTCTTCTTATCAATGGGTGACTGTTAATAGGAAGACGGCGGAAACCGGATTACATTCAGGACAATATGAAGCAATTATTTATTTGCCTTCTAATTTTACAGAAAGTGTTCTTAGCTTTACTGACGATCAGCCGAAAGAAGCTTCGGTCACGTATAAGATTCAGCCGAATATCAATGCAGAACGTGCTGAAAAAGTGCTGAAAGAATTAGAGACGGCAAAAAATAAAATAAATACGAATATGTCGACAATCTATTGGAATTATGTTTCGCAATCGGTAGACGATA
>JBJFHH010000187.1:0-2352 GCA_051893475.1 Bacillus sp. (in: firmicutes)
AGATTACATCTCTATAATGGAATCCGGTAAAGGAGAGATGTAATTATGGATATAAGAGAAATCAAAGAACACAAATCGGAATTTATTATTGTAATTCTATTTGTTCATATGCAACTTCAAGTTGCTGAATTGCAAACGTAGGTTGGTAGTTATTTCGCTTTGGTTTTGATAAAAAAGAAGTATCAAATACAAGGAGGTATTTACTATGAGCTTTTCAGATAACTTGAAGGCAATACGTAAAGAGAAAAATCTGTCGCAGGAAGAACTTGCGGAGTTGTTGGGCGTGAGCAGACAGGCTGTTTCAAAATGGGAATTGGGAGATGGATATCCTGAAGTTGAAAAGCTGCTTATTATTGCAGGAAAATTGAATGTGTCGTTAGATAACTTAATGGGCACAGAGATTGTAATTACAGATGCAAACAAGAATAATGCGCCCGGACAGATTACAATCACGTCACCACATGAAGGCGTTATTGTTCGATGCAATAAGGTTGTAAAATCCCAGAAATTCAAAGGCGGAAAGTCTTCTCCGAAATACGCATTATTTGCACAGGATCAAAACGAGCGTTCTTTTTGGGGCGCGACAAGCACCTTTTTGGGATGGTATATGACAGAAGAAAGCGTCATGAAAGAAATGGAAGAAATCCGTCAGGCGTTAATTTGTGGTAGCGATATGTATGAGCTGAAGTATTCCGTTAAGACCAGAAAAACATTCTTATCAGTAAAGGCTGCGCAATAACTTCCAGTTTGTCGGGTAAATAAACAGATTGAAAAATCAGAATTTGGAAGGAGGTGACTCTTATGGAATATGGGGTAGCAGTGGCTGTTATCTTTGTAATTGCAGTTGGTATATATGCTGGTCTAAAGAATAAAAAGAAGAAATAAAATTCCAGTTTGCTGGGCTAAAGGCGGTGAGAGATCATTGGTATACGAATTAGAAGACACATCAAAGGTCAAAGAGCTATTTGCAGATTGGCAGGAAACGCTGATCTATTCGTGCTTGCAGAAAGTCATGGGCAAGATCTATGTTACGGATACCGAAAAACCGGAATCTGCATTTGCGTTTGTCGGATGCTTTGGATTCTTTGCTGGCAGTCCGGACAGAGAGCTGGTTAGCCATAAGCCTGGCGGATTTGTGATATTGGTTCCACAAAATGAAGCGTGGGCGGCATTGATTGAAGAATGTTATCCTGCTGCGAAAAAAGTCGAAAGATACGCGATCAAAAAGGACACGATCTTTGATGTTGAGAAGCTCCGAAAAGAAATCAGCGATCTTCCACCGGAATATGAACTCAGGCAGATCGATGCGGCCCTTTACGATCAGTGCCTGAAAAACCCTGAAACGGCTGATTTTGTTTCGGTATTTGAAAGCAAAGAACAGTACCTGAACATTGGAAGAGGTATGGTGATCCTGAAAGAAGGGAGAATCGTTTCCGGTGCTTCTTCCTATACACGATATAACGAAGGAATCGAAATTGAAGTAGATACGCTGCCGTCAGAAAGAAGAAAGCATTTAGCGACAATCGCGTGTTCCGCCCTGATACTGAAATGTCTGGAGGAAGGCTTGTATCCAAGCTGGGATGCCCAAAATATCCACTCTGTTTGCCTGGCTGAAAAACTTGGCTATGAATTCGACCATGCGTACACAGCTTATGAAATCGCGGTAGAGGCAAGGACCCATTAGAGATTTTAATAAGATCAGTCAAACTTCGTTTTCCGAAGCTCGCCTGGAATCTTTGACAGACAGCACGAATTCAGAAGATAAATAAAGATTACATCTCTACAATGGAATCCAGTAAAGGAGAGATGTAATTATGGATATAAGAGAAATCAAGAAAAACAAACTGAAAACAATTCTTCAGTTTTCCGTTCCAAGCATTATAGCAATGCTTTTACAAACGGCGATTACAATTACTGACGGCTATTTCACAGGGAACTATGTGGGTGAAAATGCACTGGCGGCGATCAATCTTGGTTTGCCAATCCTTTATTTTTACCTGGGTGTGGGGCTGTGCGTCGGTGTCGGCGGAACTGTGATATGCGGCAGACTGCTCGGGGCAAAGGATAAAAACAAGGCTTCTGAGGTGTTTTCCCAGACGGTGGTGACCGCCGGGGTGATCTGCATACTCACATCTATCGCAGTGTTCCTGTTGTTTTCCCCGATCCTGAAGGTGCTGAGAGCGGATGGAGAACTGTCTGTTTTCTTCACGCAGTATTATCGCATCATGCTTTTCACCTATCCCCTGATGGTGGTTGGTACGATACTGGGAATGTTTCTCCGTGTAGACGGAAAACCGCAGATCTGTATGCTGGTCGGTATTCTCAGCTGCGTTCTGAATGCCATACTGGACT
>JBJFHH010000188.1:0-11941 GCA_051893475.1 Bacillus sp. (in: firmicutes)
TGTTATGTATCATAATCGATTTCAAATTATGCTTTTCTTCCCAGCTCGAGACCCATACCCTAAATTCATCATGGGCGCAATTTTCTTCTGAAACAAATAATAGTGTCGGGACAGTAAATGTATCGGCACAAAAATTCGTTGTATCGATTTCTTGTGCAAGTGAATTAATGATTTGTTCATCTGCATGATGTTTATATACTTAATTTTCAAAGGTGAAATTTTTGCTGATAGGTTGGATGGAAAAGTTGTTACGTCAAATAAAGTTTTCAATCAATTCGCCCAAATGAAATGTAAAATGGTAAAATAGACTTTTGACTTAGTTAGAATACGTGAAAATGACAAAAGGTATATAATAAGATTTAAGAATGATACGGAGAAGTAATGAAGGAGGTAGATTTTCTGATGGGGAAACGATTAATTATTGCAGAGAAGCCTTCTGTTTCGAAAAATATTGCAGATGCATTGAAGATTAAAGGCCGCCAAGATGGCTATTTTGAAGGGGATGACTATATTGTCACATGGGCATTCGGTCATTTGCTTCAGCTGTATGATGCGAAGGATTATGATGAAAAGATGGGAAAATGGCAAATGGACAATTTTCCGTTTATTCCTCAGGCTTTTAAATACAAAGTAAAGAGCGATCCGCGCAAACGGGACAAGCCGGACAGCGGGGCGCAAAAACAGCTGAAAATCATTCAGCATTTAATGAAACGTCCGGATGTTGATGCGATTATTTCCGCGTGTGATTACGATCGCGAAGGGCAAGTGATCGGAGACAGCATTATCTATAATATCGGCACGAAAAAAGAAGTGTACCGCTTATTGCTGAACGAATGGACACCGGCAGAGGTTATGAAAGGGCTCGATCATTTGAAACTTAATACTGAATTGAGACCGTTGCAGGATGCGGGTGTCAGCCGCCAATGGTCTGATTGGCTGATCGGCATCAATTTAACGTCTGTTGCTACTCTGAAATATCAAAAAGGCAAGGGGCAGGTGCTCAATGTCGGACGTGTCATTATGCCGACGCTAAAAATCATTTATGATCGTGATAAAGAGATTGAGAACTTTGTTCCGGAAGGTTATTACAAGCTTGCTGCAACATTCCGAACGCAAAAGCAGGAAGAATTTCAGGCGACTTATGTAGAAGAAAAGGAAGAAAAGTTTAAAACGAAAGAGCAGCTTGAAGAAGTTAAGCAAGCGATGAACACTTCTGTTGCAACGGTTGTCGATAAGCAAGTTGAACGCAAGAAGGAATATCCGCCGTTTCTTTTTAACCTATCCAATCTGCAAGGGTATGTGACGAGCAAGTATAAGGGTTGGACATCCGATAAAGTGTTGAAGGTAGCGCAGTCCATTTATGAGAAAAAATATATCACTTATCCAAGAACAGCCAGTACGGCTTTGGAGGAAAGTTTGACGGATAAAACAGCTAAAGTACTGAATGCCGTTAAGCAAGGATTGCCTTATGAGCATGAAATCAAATTCAGCAATACGAAGCGAATTTTTAATAACGCCAAAGTTGAAAGTCACAGTGCCATCATACCTACATATTTGATTCCGAAATCGCTGACAGCTGACGAGCAAATTGTCTATACAGCCATTAAAAATCGCTTCATCATGCAGTTTATGCCGCTTGCCGAACATGAGGAGACGCGTGTTCATGTTGGAATCGACAATCCGGCGATTACAGGGCAATTTACTGCGAAAGGTCGCGTGCAAATTGTTGAAGGCTGGCGTCAGGTTGAAAAAATTGAATCAAAGGATACGACGCTTCCTTTTGTTGAGAAAAATGAAAAGCTAGATATCGTCAAAGCGGATGTAACATCACATGAAACGAAGCCTCCGAAGCATCATACCGAGAAAACATTACTGCGCGTCATGGAAACTTGCGGTAAAAACTACGATGAGGAAGAGGCTGTATTAAGCGGATTCAGCATCGGAACAGCAGCGACGCGAGCAGAAACAATCAAGAAGCTGAAGGAAATCGGCTACATCTATACGGAGGGCAAAAATCTGCTTTGCAGTGATCTTGGGGTCAAGATGGTTGAAACATTCCCAATCAAGGAATTGTTCGACCTTGAGTTTACCGGCAGGCTGGAAAAGGCATTATCAGATATGGAGAAGAAACAGGTCAGTCGTGGCGCTTTCATTAACTTCATCGCTGATTTTACTGCAAAGTCGGTTTCGACCATTAAGCAAGATGAAGATGTCATCATTTTGCATGCGACATCGAAATCTGTTGACACTAAAAAAGTGGAATTTCTCGGGAAATGTCCGCTTTGCCAAAGCGCAGTCGTTGAAGGCCAAAAAGGTTTCGGCTGCTCTAACTGGAAAAATGGCTGCAAATATGTGATTTGGAAAAATGATAAGTTTTTGGCGACGATGAAGAAAAAACCGACGAAAACGATGGTGAAGCATTTGCTGAAGGATGGACAAGCACTCGTTAAAGGTTTAACGAGTAAAAAAGGCAATAAGTTCGATGCCATTATGAAGTATGAGAAAAATCCGGATAATGATTATTTCAGCTGGAAGATGGAGTTTGTAGAGAACCAGCAGGAGAATAAAAAATGAAGAAAGTGCTGATTTAGCGCACTTTCTTCATTTATTTAAGCGTTTAATTTAGTCTGTAATTCCACTAATTCCTGTGCCAGAGCATCAATGCGCTGTACAGCCTCTTCTTCAACGATTACGTTTTCTTTATTAAAGCAGCTGTTGTGAACAAATACGTTTTTCGTTGCTACAAGTGCTTTAAAGAAAGAAAGTATTGGTTTAAGCTGTGTGTCACCGACTAAATAGTGCATCGGAGATCCGGCTGTTACAATCATGCCGGCAACCTTTGATTGTAAGGATGTTGTTGGCAGGTGGTCGAACAGATTTTTTAATGGTCCGGAAATGGATCCTTGATAAACGGGTGTACCGAATACATAAAAGTCCGCATTAATAATTGTATTAACGACTTTTTGCGTATCTTCATTGTATTCCGAAAGTGGTTTCCCAATGACGAATTCAACATTATAATCTCTTAAATCGATCAGCTCGATTTCAATTTCCGGATTTGCTGCTTTGGCAGCTTGTAATACTTCATTGACAGCAATCGCTGTTTTGGCGCCAATCAGTGCGCCTGATATTCCAACAAGTTTCATGTTGTTTCCCTCCTACATACGGTTATGTATATTGAATGAATGACTATAGTAATAAACAATCACTTACCTTTGCATTATACAATGTATATCTTCATATTGTCAGTTTAAAGAACTTACTGTGTGCATCAGGTTTGCGATGTTTGATAAAATGGAAATAAAGAATGATGGGTACATCAATTCTTGTGAAGCGGTAAAATGTATAGTACACTTTTTAAGTAATGCTTTATTATGGGAGGATTTTGGATGGCTACACCTAGTATGGAAGATTATATTGAACAAATCTATATTTTAATCGATGAAAAAGGGTACGCACGTGTCTCTGACATTGCGGAAAACTTGAATGTTCATCCCTCCTCTGTAACAAAAATGGTTCAAAAACTCGATCATGAAGAATATTTGATTTATGAAAAGTATCGTGGCCTTATTTTGACGGCAAAAGGGAAAAAAATAGGGAAACGTCTCGTATACCGACATGAACTGCTGGAGTCTCTACTGAAAATTATCGGTGTGAAAGATGAGAATATATACAATGATGTGGAGGGTATTGAGCATCATTTAAGCTGGGATTCGATCGACCGGATCGGGGATGTTGTTCAATATTTTGAAGAAGATAAAACACGCATCGAGAAATTACGTGAAATACAAAAAGAAAATGAAAAACTGAAAGAAGAATAAAAAACTAGCTAGAGATGATTGCTCTAGCTAGTTTTTTTCATTAAGCCTCACTATCAATTTTCTCCACGATACGCTCGCAAATTTGATGCGTAAGAAGAGAGTCTTCTATTAAAGGATTTGGTGTTCGGCTATGTTTAACGCAATCAAGAAAGTGGTCGACAACGTGGATGAAATCTTCGACGACAAATCTCCCTATAAAGTCTGGAACGGCAAATCGTTTTTTTGAATAATGATTAAATCGGCTTTCCCGCACTGCTTCAGCTCCGCCACGTGTGGGGTAAATCTTCTGTTAAATCCGACAATGGCACTCTTTCCAGTTTCTCTAGAAAGAGTGGCGATTTTTTCTGTTTCATGATAATGAAGGGAAATGTGCTTTTTGGGCAATATCTCCTAACCCGATGATGCCAATCTTCATGGTTGCCACCTCATGTCAATTATTCTGAAATTGCAGCTTATTATTTAGCTATTATGTTTCGTATATGAAACGTGAAGAGATAAAAAATAGCCATACATCTAGCTTAAATCACTAGACGTATGACTATCTATAAGGTCCTTTTTAAACTTTTACTAGCTTCTTACGCTTTCAAGACCATTTGAACGGTGTTTCTTGGTATACGTAATAATTGAGCCAGTTGGAGAACAGCAAGTTGGCATGACTGCGCCATTTGTGCGGCGGCTTGTTTTCGGGATTGTTGCCTGGAAAGTAGTTTTCCGGAACGGCGATTGAAAGTCCTTTTTGAATGTCGCGCGCATATTCCTGCTGCAGTGTACATGATTCATATTCCGGATGGCCGGTAATCATAATATGTTTGCCGTCTTTTGAGCAAATCATGTAAGCACCGGCATCGTCGCTTGTAGCGAGAGTCAGTAAATCCGGGTGATTTTCGATGGCAGCCAGGCTGACATCTGTATACCTTGAGTGCGGTGCGTGAAAAATATCATCAAAGCCGCGCACTAATTTTTCTGTAGTATTCAGTAGCTTATGCTCATAAACGCCTGAACATTTTTGGGACAACTCAAATTTTCCAATGTCGTAATGATAGAAAAGCGCGGCCTGTGCTCCCCAGCAAATATGCATGGAGGACGTTACATGGGTCTTTGACCAGTTCATGATTTTGCTAAGCTCGTCCCAGTATGTAACTTCGGAAAATTCTAACTTCTCGACCGGTGCACCAGTGATGATCATACCGTCATATTTCTTATCCTTCACTTCGTCAAAGGTTAAGTAGAACTGGTCCAGATGGTACTTGCTTGTGTTTTTTGATTCATGCGTTTCCATTTTTAAGAATGCAATGTTGACCTGTAAAGGCGTGTTGCCTAATAAACGAAGTAATTGCGCTTCCGTTTTTTCTTTTTCGGGCATCAAATTGACAATTAAAATATTTAAAGGTCGAATATCCTGTGTATTCGCCCGTTCTTCATCCATAACGAAAATATTTTCTTTCTCAAGTATATCTCTTGCTGGCAGTTGCTTTGGAATTTTAATCGGCACCGCTTTGCCCCCCTTGTATTTTTGTATGGCTGATTATGCATTATAGCCATTATAAAGAAAGTGTGAAGGAAGTGACAATAAAAAAAGAATAATTTGTTTTAATATTTCGAACATTTAAATGTTTATTTTTTCTCTTTTTGTCGATGTTTGTCGTGTTACAATGATGGTACAAAACCAAATATGCATGTAATCTAGGAGGATTTTTAAGTGAGCGTTTCAACTTCGAAAAAGTATAAGAGTGATTTGGAAATCGCGAATAATTCTACAATGAGGCACATCAGTCAAATTGCTGAAGCAGTGCAGCTTACTGAGGAAGATTATGATTTATATGGGAAGTATAAAGCGAAAGTGTCATTGAATGTGCTTGATAAGCTGAAGGATCAGCAAGACGGCAAACTTATTTTGGTGACAGCTATTAATCCAACTAGTGCAGGAGAAGGCAAATCGACTGTAACAGTCGGATTGGGCGATGCGTTGCAGCAGCTTGGCGAAAAAGCAATCATTGCCATGAGGGAGCCATCTTTAGGTCCGGTAATGGGCATAAAAGGCGGCGCTTGCGGCGGCGGTTATGCACAAGTGTTGCCAATGGATGATATTAACCTTCACTTTACGGGTGACTTGCATGCGATTACGACAGCAAACAATGCGCTTGCTGCGATTATCGATAACCATATTCATCAAGGGAATGCCTTGAACCTCGATCAGCGAAGAATTGTATGGAAGCGTGTTGTTGACTTGAATGACCGTGCTTTACGTAAAGTAATTATTGGTCTGGGCGGTCCATTGCAAGGTGTTCCGCGCGAGGATGGTTTTGACATTACGGTGGCTTCTGAAATTATGGCGATTTTATGCTTGGCGACGAGCTTGGATGACTTGAAGAAACGTTTAGCAAGAATTGTGATTGGCTATACATATGATAAACAGCCTGTGACCGTGGCAGATTTAGAGGTAGAAGGTGCGCTTGCTCTATTGTTGAAAGATGCGATTTGTCCGAACTTGGTGCAAACAATCGAGCATACGCCGGCCTTCGTTCACGGTGGTCCGTTTGCCAATATCGCTCATGGCTGCAATAGTGTCCTCGCAACGAAAATGGCCTTGAAGCTTGGCGATTATGTCGTGACGGAAGCGGGATTCGGAGCGGATCTTGGCGCGGAAAAATTCCTCCACATTAAATCAAGAAGCGCTGAACTTAAGCCTGATGCAGTTGTTATTGTTGCAACGATTCGTGCGTTGAAAATGCATGGCGGTGTAGCGAAAAATGACTTAGCAGCCGAGAATCTTGATGCTTTGCGTGCAGGATTTGAAAATCTCCAAAAGCATTGCGAAAATATTTCGGCTTTCGGCTTGCCGTTTGTTGTGGCATTAAATCGCTTCGTAACAGACAGTGACGCTGAAATTGTTTTATTTGATGAGCTATGCAAACAGTATGACATTACTTATGAACTAACGGAAGTTTGGGAAAAAGGCGGAAAAGGCGGTCTTGCCCTTGCTAAAAAGCTGATTTCTGTCATTGAGCAAAACGACCAACAGTTCCAATACTTATATGATTTGGATGCTTCAATCGAAACGAAAATCGTCAGCATCGCGCAAAAGATATATGGAGCGATAGGCGTTGATTTTTCAATGAAAGCGAAGAGACAGCTTCAGGAAATCGAGAAGAACGGCTGGAGTAACTTGCCGGTATGTATGGCAAAAACGCAATATTCCTTATCGGACGATCCAGCGAAACTAGGGAAGCCGGACAACTTTATGATTACTGTTCGTGAATTGAAACCTTGCATCGGTGCCGGTTTTATCGTTGCTTTAACAGGAGATGTTATGACAATGCCGGGCTTGCCGAAGTCGCCTGCTGCTTTAAAGATGGATGTAAATGAAAAAGGAGAGGCCATTGGTCTGTTTTAAGAAATGATGACATTTGATCCTACCGCCTATGAGAATTTTAAAATAATCATCGAAGGCTCCTTATATGATGCCGATTTTACCGGAGACATCAAAATTATCAATCGCTCAGAGCTTGTTGATTTGGCCGTCTTGTCGCGAAAGTTTGAGATGCAATTTGAGCTTCCGGATTCAAGCGAACTCATCGGTGGCATCCAAATCAGAGCTTCGTTGAAAAACTTAGCTGATGAAATTCTATTTCATAATGACAATCTTGCAGCCGCTCATATTGACGTGTATTTTCAATATAAAGAAAAAGATGAAAGCAAGGAAGCGACCGCTCATTCTTTAGCAGAAGCTTTACAGCATATTTGGGGAAGCGAACGTGAAATTTTAACATCGATTACGAAGCATTATCGTCAACATGTCTTTGACCATTTTGTCAGTAAATTGACTGTTTCCTTTAACCGGCCGGTGAGAGAGGAACAGGCAGATGATTTATATGAGCTTGTTGAATTCGCTGTTCAGTCATTAAAAAAGCTGAATGAGGAAAAAAGAAAAATGTAAATATTTTCAAAGCGGAATATTTGTTCCACGAAAGAATTTTTCGTACAATATAGGTAACACAAGGAGCTAATTGCAGCTCCTTGATTCGTTACATTTGAGGTGAAGAGAAATGACCATCTATGACTACGAAGCGAAGTTATTAAACGGGGAAACGATTTCCTTGCGTCAATTTGAAGATCAAGTTGTTTTAATTGTCAATACTGCGAGTAAATGCGGATTTACACCGCAATATGAGCAGCTTCAGGCAATGTATGAGCGCCATAAAAATAACGGTCTTGTCATACTGGGATTTCCTTGCAACCAATTTATGCTGCAGGAGCCGGGCGATAACTTAGAAATTGAAGGGTTTTGCCGCTTGAATTACGGTGTGACCTTCCCGATGTTTTCGAAAGTCGATGTCAACGGAACGAACGCCCATCCTTTATTTCGCTTTCTAAAGAAGGAAGCCCCGGGAGTACTGGGCTCGAAGGCAGTCAAATGGAACTTCACAAAATTTCTCATCGATAAAAAAGGAAACATCGTCAAACGCTATTCGCCGCAAACAAAACCAGTTGATCTGGAAGAAGATATATTGAAGCTACTGTGAGGGAAGCCTCTAAAAAGTCAGGATAGATTTTTTAGAGGCTTTTTTAGGTGGTGCCTGTCACCACCCGAAATTTGTCGATTGATGTAGGTTGGTTTGATTAGGCAGGGCGCAGGGTGAACGAAGGGCTGGTTACTCGGATGGAGGTGCTCGTGGAACGGTAAGCTTTCAAGTAAAACTGGCCTTTCGTTTAATGATGGTTGCGTGTTGAACCTATTATTCGCAAAGGTGGACTGTTTAATTTGAAAAGAATCAGACCAATGCCAGTCTTTCAACGAATAATAATTGTGATAAAAAAAGATTTATAATACAATTCAAATACATAAACATGGCTTGTTTTAATAATGTAGTATAAATGAAGGGAAATGGTGTGCAGTTACCCGCTAGCTTTGTGGATCGTCCAGTCGCATCAAAGCAACTTTTTTCGAACGGAGTGAATAATTTATGCGTGAGAAAGTAGCGTGGGTAACGGATAGCACAGGATTTCTGGATGAGGAATTGCAACGTAATGAGCATTTGCATGTAGTGCCGGTTCAGCTTCATGTGGAAGGGAAAGACTATTTGGACAGCATCAATATTACAAATGAAGAAATGTTTCAGGCAATGAGCGAAAGAGAAGCTGTCGTCACAACCTCTCAGCCTTCTGTCGGCCAGTTTCAGCAATTGTATGAGAGGCTTGAGAACGAAGGCTATGAGCGCATTTATGCCTTTTTGCTGTCCGGGCAATTAAGCGGAACGGTTTCATCGAGTGAGCAGGCCGCGCAATTGGTTAATATCCCTGTATATACTTTTGATACGATGTTGTTGTCTTATCCTTTGACATATATAATGAAAAAGGCAATGGCTTTATTTGAAAAAGGCTACAGTCCTAATGAAATATTGGAGCAGGCAGCCGTTTTTCGTGACAGCAACGAGGCCTATGTGCTGATTGGCAGTCTCGACCAATTGCACAAAAGCGGCAGGTTAAGCTCCGTCAAATACTATATAGGCAGTTTTTTGAAAATCAAACCGATTATCGCGGTAGTGAAAGGGAAGCTGGAAATTCCCGATATTGCAAGAAATGAGCTGCATGCGGAAAAAGTTATTTTTGCAAAATTAAAAGTCGCGGTTGAAAACTACGATATTTCCGATTGCATGATTTTATACGGCCGATTCAGGCAACAGGCGGATAAATGGATTGAAAAGATAGAACAGCTGTATCCGGATTTGCGCTTGCATGTGTATCCTTTAGGAACAGCAATCGGTGTCCATGTCGGCGGGAATACGTTAGGAATCAGTTGGTTTAAGGAGAAGGTATAATTACAATGAAAATACTTACAGCAGAAAATGTGACAAAGGAAATGGCAGAAAAAACGTTATGGAGCCAAATTTCTTTTTCCATTACAGAGGGAGAGCGAATTGGCATAATCGGTGTGAACGGCTGCGGCAAATCAACACTGATGAAAATGATCGCCGGTCTCGAGGATTGTGATCAAGGAACAATCGAGCATCCGAAAGATTACAGTATTTCATACTTGGCGCAGGATCCGGATTATGATGAGAATGTGACGGTTATGGATTATTTGTTTGCCAGCGAAACACCGTTATTTTCTTTAATACGAGAATATGAGCATGCACTGCAGCAGCTTCAAGATCAGCCTGAAAATGTAACATTCCAAGATAAAGTGCTGAAGCTGCAGCAAAGAATGGATGAAGAAAACGGCTGGGACCGCAATGCCGAAGCGAAGGTTATTTTAAATAAGCTGAACTTGCCGGATATAAATGCGTTGCTTGGCCAACTTTCCGGAGGTCAGAAAAAACGTGCCGCACTGGCAAAAGCGCTTATTGAACAATCCGATTTGCTGATTTTGGATGAGCCAACGAACCATTTGGACGCAAGCAGCATTAAGTGGCTGGAGGAATACATTAATAAATATCCGTATGCGGTCCTCTTTGTTACTCACGATCGTTATTTCTTGGATAATATTTCAACAAAAATTTGGGAGCTCGATCAAGGCTCTTTATACGAGTATCAAGGAAATTACGAGAATTTCATCGAAGGAAAAGCGATTCGCGAGGAAAACGAAGCGACAACGATGGCGAAGATGCAAAGCCTATTCAAAAATGAATTAGCTTGGATGCGTAAAGGCGCTAAAGCCCGCACGACAAAGCAAAAGGCACGTATTCAGCGCTTTGAGCAGCTAGAAGGAGAAGTAGGTAAAAATACGAATAAAGATAATGTCGAGATGGATTTAGCCGGCTCGCGTCTTGGACGTAAGGTTATTGAGTGTAAAGAAATTTCTAAAGCTTACGGTGACAAAGTAATTCTTCGTGATTTTTCCCGATTGTTTAAGCGCGGCGACCGAATCGGCATCGTCGGCAATAATGGAACGGGTAAATCGACATTGCTTCGTATAATGGCAGCTAGAGAAAATGTCGACAGCGGTGAGCTCGATCTAGGAACGACGGTGAAAATCGGTTTCTATACGCAAGAAAATGAAGATATGAATGAAAAATTGCGCATGATTGAATACATTCGTGAGGAAGCGGAAGCGATTCAATTAAAGGATGGCAGCTATATTTCAGCTTCGCAAATGCTGGAGAAATTCCTATTCCCGATGCATACGCACGGTACACCAATTTACAAGCTATCAGGCGGCGAAAGAAGACGTCTGTATTTATTGCGGATTTTAATGTCTTCACCGAATGTCTTGTTGCTGGATGAGCCGACGAATGACTTGGATACGCAAACATTGACAGTGCTTGAAGACTTCCTGGAAAGCTTCTCCGGCGTTGTGATTACCGTATCGCATGACCGTTATTTCTTGGATAAGGTGACAACAGAGTTGCTGAACTTTAAAGGTAACGGTGTGATCGAATCATATTTTGGTTCGTACAGCGACTTCCTGGATATGCAGGAACAGGAAAAAACCCCGAAACCGGTCGTTGAAAAAGTGACGGCTCCGGTTAAAGAAAAGGAAAAGAAAAGACGTTTATCATATAATGAAAAGCGTGAATGGGAAACAATTGAAGCGGATATCGAGCAAGCAGAAGAAAGATTGAAGCAAATTGATGAAGAGCTTGAGAAAATCGGCAGCGATTTTACAAAAGGGCAGGCGCTGATGGAAGAACAAACAGCTATGAACGAAAAACTGGAGCACTTAATGGAGCGCTGGGAATACCTTTCTGAAATAGTAGCTGAACAATAGAAAAATGGAGTGAATAAGAACATGAATGCATATGAAGAATACATGAGACAAGTGGCTATGCCAATGAGACAAGAATTAACGAATGCTGGTTTTGCTGAATTGACAACGGGCGAAGAAGTAGAAAACTACATGGAGAACGCAGAAGGTTACACATTTGTTGTCATTAATTCTGTTTGCGGCTGTGCGGCTGGTTTAGCCCGCCCGGCAGCGACTTCTGCTGCTGCGAAAGCGGATGTGAAGGCAATAACTGTTTTTGCTGGTCAAGATAAAGATGCGACAGCAACTATGAGAAGCTATTTACAAGATTATGCACCTTCTTCACCGTCCATGGCATTATTTAAAGGGAAAGAGTGCATCCACTTCATCCCTCGTGAAGAAATTGAAGATCACACAGTCGAAGAAATTGTTGCCA
>JBJFHH010000188.1:12041-21020 GCA_051893475.1 Bacillus sp. (in: firmicutes)
CACTTCATCCCTCGTGAAGAAATTGAAGATCACACAGTCGAAGAAATTGTTGCCAACATTGAGCAAGGCTTCGCTAAAATGTTATAAGAGCCTGATTGCATGATTGTCACAACAGCAGGTAGAACCAATCAGGAATATATAGAACGAGCAAAGCAAACCGCGGCTGATTTAGGCATTCCATATGTGAAGCGGAACAAGCAGTCAATTGCTAAAATGTTTTCACTTGATGCGAATGTCGTTGTTGTCGGCAAGCAAGGGATCGAATTGCATAATAAAGAGACGGCAGAGCCTTACTTTTTTCATCCGAATGTCGCCATGATTCGGGCTAAGCGGCTTATGAAGGGAGAGCATGATCCTTTCGTGGAAATGAGCGGCTTGCAGGCAGGGGACAGCTTTCTCGATTGCACATTAGGCTATGGCTCGGACAGCATCATCGCAAGTCTCGTTGTAGGAGACCAAGGTAAGGTAATCGGCATTGAAAGCAGTACGATTCTCGCATACATCGTGAAGGAAGGGCTGCAAAGCTGGGAAAGTCAAAATACAGCCATCAATGCAGCAATGCGTCGTGTTGAAGTAAGAAACGGCCATCATCTCGAACTATTAAAGAGTATGCAGGATCATAGTGTTGACGTTGTGTATTTCGATCCGATGTTTGAGGAAAGTATTGCTGAATCTAATGCGCTTCAGGCGATGGCTTATCACTGCAACCATGAAACGATTACGATGGAAACTATTGAAGAGGCAAGACGTGTTGCTCGTAAAAAAATTGTGCTGAAAGATCATTTCCGCAGCGAACGATTTCAGCTGCTTGGTTTTGAACAGCAAATCCGTAAGACAGCTAAATTTCATTTCGGCGTTATAGACGTCTGATAAACAAGAAACTCTATCCGGATTCAAACGGATAGAGTTTTTTATGTAAAATTAGTCATTTACGCATAAATTGATGAAATAACCGATCATGACGATGCTTACCAGCATGACAGACAATTCTTCGAAGCTCATTTCCCTCCTCCTTTCTCTTTAATAAAGTTTATCCAACTATTTAGAAAAATATGAAACCTCTTGAAAATTCTTTCGTAAATAATAGTTAAGTTGTATTATAATTACTAATAGAACAGAGTGAGAGGGTTTGGAAATATGAAGATGCCTTTATGGATGAAGAAAAGTGTTGTCGTACTTTTATCGATCATGACATTAGGGTTAGTATCGCCAAATGATTTTTATTGGTTTGATGAGGCGAAGGCGACAAAACCTGATAGCGACAAAGCTCTTGAAAATGCGGTGTTTGAAGAAAATTCAATTGCAGCACCGTCGGTTTATATAGAATCGGATCATGAAACGGTAGAGATAGACGAACGGACGAGGCTTTTAGAGAATCTGTCCGAGAAAGCGGAGCAAAACAGCTACATAAAATTCGGAGATCGAATCGGACCGCGCATTGAAGATGAATTTACAAGCATTATTCTTCCCAAAATGGAAGAAGCTATTGCGGCATACGTTAACGAATGTCCGGATGCAGAGCTTCCTTATATTGCAATTACGGAAAAACCGTCCTCCGGTTTGGGGGAGAAAATTTTTAATGTATACAATAGCAATACGAAAGAAAATTTGATTTTATTCCATGTACGCCGTGAAAATGTGCCGCAGGAAGGTCATTGGTTCAACTTTCATTATCATACAGCGGCCGATCAATTTGTTGCTCATCATTCATTAGGCAGCATTTATTGGGATAAAAATACGCCGCCTCATTGGGGAACAAAAGCAACGACTGTGTAAGTAGAGAGAAATATGAAATGCTTGGAGGGGATTGGCATGAAACATCAATTGGCATTCAGAATTGTTGCCTCTCTTTTATGCCTGGCGGGTCCTATTTTGTATCATGCATTTCTGATGCCGGCTTATGTCTACTTGATTTCATTGGTCGGCGTACTGGCGCTACTCTTCATGGACCGCAGAAAAAATAAGAATTCTAGAAAAAGAGATGAGAATATTTGAGTATAGTTCTAGCATTATTGGCCGCAGTTTTTGCGGCTTTAACTAGTATATTAGCGAAAATCGGCATTAAAGAGGTTGATTCTAACTTAGCAACAGCTATTCGTACCGTTGTCGTGCTTATAATGGCATTTCTCGTCGTTGCCGTAACAGGGCAGCTACATGCTGTATTTGAAGTACAAGGAAGGGCATTGCTGTTTATCGTCCTATCCGGGATTACAACGGGTTTATCGTGGCTCTGCTTTTTTAGGGCGATCCAAATCGGCGATGTTTCAAAAGTTGTCCCAATTGATAAATCGAGTATTGTCATTACGATTTTATTATCGTTCCTCGTCTTGCAGGAGCCGGCTCCTCCTTTAGTCATTTTAGGCGGCGCCATCATTACAGCCGGAACATTTATTTTAATCGGTAAAACGAAGAGCGATAAAAAAGTAAAAGTAACGCAATCATACATATTTTTAGCAATTCTTGCAGCAGTCTTCGCTGCACTGACTAGCATACTGGCGAAGATTGGGATTAATGATGTTGATTCGAACGTGGCAACATTTATCCGTACGATCGTCATTATTGTATTCGCATGGGCCATTGTGCTCTTTCAAGGTACGGCGAAGGATATGAAGAACATTACGAAGAAAAGCTATTTATTCCTTTGCCTGTCCGGTATTGCAACCGGATTGTCATGGCTTTGCTATTTTGCTGCCATTGCCATCGGGAAAGTGTCGGTCGTTGCACCAATTGATAAGTTTAGCGTCGTGCTGACGATGGTGCTGAGCTTCATCATTTTAAAGGAGAAGCCAACACGAAATACGATTATCGGCGGCATTGTTATTACGATTGGGACTGTGTTGTTGATTGTATGACAAAGGGATGAAATCGTTGTTAGAGTACAGGGATTTCATCCCTTTTCAGCTAGTGGAGGTAAAGAAAACCAAATAACTAAAAGCTTCACTTTATTAAATTTGAGAAAGCGATTTTCCATTCTTCACGATTTTTAAAATAAAACTCATATGAATCACCATCTTTTGTATTAATAATGATCGTTTTACTGAAACCGTGCTTACCGTCCTCTATATTTTTTATGTTTGTTATAGGTATATCGAAGTCATAATTCCCCTTAGTAAGGTAAATAAATACCCCAATTGCCAGTATTTCACCTATGTGATGTTTAGAATATATGAATCTCTTATTTGTGAGCATTCCATAACCATTTTCAACAAATAAACCTTTACATCTATTACTTAGTCCTTTTTGGATGATGATTTCATGATCATCGTTTGATGCATAATTTTTTTGAGTGTCACATGATTGTTCTATAGGAGAACCGCAGTTAGAACAAAAGTTGGCATTTCCGACTATTTCCTTACCGCAATTTGAACAGAACATATAGATACGACCCTTCTTTTATTGAATTTTCCTACTTTAATCATACCATTTTAAGTGAAATAGTTATATTGAAAAAACAAGCAAAAAAGACCGAAATCATAGTAGAAACACGATGATTTCAGTCCTTTTTCAATCCGTTTTCGAATTGGTATTCCCGTTTTCAAGATAGCATAATAATGTGAAGACAGAGGTTGTCGTAACGAGAAAGCAAAAAGAAATTATAAAAGCAAAAGACCATTGATATGTTTGTGCATACAAAATAAAAAATAAGAAACAAGCTAAAAGCAAGAGATCCAAGTAAATAAAAATTCGGGTGTTCATGACCAACTGCACGTCCTGCAGCTCCTGCAAATAGTACGTATATTTATTTGGTTTCATTTGCACTCACCTATAATCATTCTTCTAATAGTGTATGTGCAATTTTCCGTAAGGTGTCTTTATTTTAGTAAAATCAAATGCCCGCCGCAGCGACAGTCGGAAGCACCGAATTTTTTAACGGGAATCGTTCCTTTTTCGGCAAAATCTGCTGCAAGCGCACATTCGCCATCACCCTCCGGAAATGATTGAATCGCCGTCACCTCGCAATAGGGGCGTAAATAATCGAGATGCCATCTTTTTGTTTTATTCATTTTCGCATGACGCTCCACTCTTGAAACAATGTTTTTCTTGGCGCTTCCAATGTATACATAATCGCCTTTTTCAAAAGTAAACGTTCCTAGCGCGCCAATTGTAATTGTTTCATTTTGGGGTAGTGTAAGGGAAATAGCGTAAAGTGTATCATTTTCATTCACTTCCCATTTCATCGTTGTCATCCTCCTAAGTCAAGGGTACAATATAACAATAACATTTATTATAGAGGTGTCATTTCATTGAAACAATATTTAGATTTATGCGAACATGTTTTGCATAACGGCCTATATAAAGAAGATCGTACAGGTACAGGAACAATTTCAACTTTCGGTTATCAAATGCGTTTTGATCTGCAAAAAGGTTTTCCGCTTTTAACGACGAAAAGAACGTTATTCCGTTTAATTGCCAGCGAATTGCTTTGGTTCATTAAAGGAGATACAAATATTAAATATTTGCTGCAGCACAACAATAATATTTGGAATGAATGGGCATTTAAAAAATGGGTAGAGAGCGATGAATATCAAGGTCCTGATATGACGGACTTCGGTTTGCGCTGCCTGAATGATGAAGCATTTGCGCAAAGTTATAATGAGCAAATGGCTTTATTCAAGGAAAGAGTGCTGAATGACGATGAATTTGCTAAGAAGTACGGCGACTTAGGAAATGTGTACGGTAAGCAATGGCGTGCCTGGAAAACGTCAAAAGGCGAAACAATCGATCAGCTGAAGGAAGTCATCGAAACGATTAAAACAAATCCGGATTCAAGAAGACTGATCGTATCAGGCTGGAATCCTGAGGATGTTCCGAGTATGGCGCTGCCTCCTTGTCATACGCTGTTTCAATTTTATGTGCAGGAAGGCAAGCTGTCTTGTCAGTTGTATCAAAGAAGTGCGGATGTATTCCTTGGGGTGCCGTTCAATATCGCAAGCTATGCGTTGCTGACACATTTGATCGCGCATGAATGCGGACTAGAGGTGGGTGAATTTATTCACACATTCGGTGATGCGCATATTTACAGCAACCATGTAGAACAAGTGAAATTGCAATTAAGCCGCGAACCGAAGGCATTGCCGGAGCTGAAACTGAATCCGGACAAAAAATCGGTCTTTGATTTTGAGATGGAGGACATTTCAATCGAGGGCTACGACCCGCATCCGCTTATTAAAGCACCGATTGCCGTTTAACAGACAGGGGGATATTATGACCGTTTCAATTATCGTCGCAATGGACGTAAACCGTGTGATAGGAAAAGACAATGCATTGCCTTGGCGCTTGCCTGCTGAGCTGCAATATGTAAAAAGAACAACGATGGGCCATCCGATTATTTTAGGCAGAAAAAATTACGAATCCATCGGAAGACCATTGCCGGGCAGAAGAAATATTATTTTAACAAGAGATCCGGCATTCCGAGCTGAAGGCTGCGAAATTGCGCATTCAGTGGAAGACGTGTACGAGCTTTGCAAAGGAGAAGAAGAAATCTTCATCTTTGGCGGCGAGCAAATTTACAAACTGTTCTTGCCGGATGTCAATAAGCTGTACATGACAGTGATTCACCATGAATTCGATGGCGACACATTCTTCCCGGAAATTGATTTCAGCGAGTGGAATGAAATCTCCGTTGAGCAAGGGATTACGGATGAGAAAAATCCGTATGAGTATTACTATCATGTGTATGAGAGAAAAGCATAAGAAGTGAGAAATGGGATCTGTTTTTGGACAGGTCCTCATTCTGTTTAATAAAGATTCAATCGTCATACCCTCAATATAAATTCACATAGTTTTCTGCTATAAAATTGGTTATAATTGAGATTGTGATTTTATTCAGGAGGTAAGCAAGCATTATGCGAACAATTGCATTTTATTTATACTTCTTCGGCTATTTGCTATACAGCATTCCTGTTCTAAATAAGGCGAAGAAATACAGCAATGAGCAAGAAACAGTAGAAGAGCAAGATGTGAAGAAAAATATTTTACCGAAAAAATGGGCAAGTACACTTGTGAAAATATCAGGTACGGAAGTTATTGTGAAAGGTGAAGAAAATATTCCGGCAGGTTCTGTGCTGTTGGTTTCCAATCATGAAGGAAACTTTGATATTCCGGTATTGTTAGGGCACATTAAGAAGCCGTTTGGTTTCATATCTAAAATTGAAGTGAAAAAGATTCCTGTTGTGTGGAAATGGATGGACGTGATGAACTGTGTCTTCATGGATCGCAAAGACCGCCGTCAATCTATTAAAGCGATTCGTGAGGGGATTGCAATAATGAAGGCTGGACACTCTATCGCTGTTTTCCCGGAAGGAACACGCAGCAAGGGCGGTCCTGTCGGCGAATTCAAAGCGGGTAGCTTGCGTTTAGCAACAGATGCGAAATCGCCGATTGTTCCGATTGCCATCGATGGCACTTCAACGATTATGGAAAAAAACAAAGGCTGGATTAAGCCGGGCAAAGTGACGATTTCCATTTTACCTGCCATCACGCACGAGCAATACGAACAAATGGAATCCAAAGAACTTACGCAACACATTCAAAACATCATTACAGAAGAAAAACAAAAACTGACAGCAGAGAAAAATCAGCTGTCAGCATAATGAGGAAAGGCTGCACCGGAGTTGTGCAGCCTTTTTGTTGAATAAATCGACAAATATCGAGTTAAATCGGGTGGTGCCTGTCACCGCCCGATTTATATTTCTCCACGCTTTATTCGGTTAATTAACTCTTCAAGCCAATAAATGGTGTGCTCCATTTTAGTTGAAATGTAGTCATTCATGAATGATGCGAACTTCTCGTGTTCCTTGTAATTTGGAATCTGTTTTTCAAGTTTGGAGATTTGTTCACAGTGAGCCTTTATTTTGTTTAATTTCTTTTCTAATATGGCTACTACTTTTTCGGAATCTGCATATTTTAGGCTGGCCAGGCCTACCACCATCTTATTGATTTCATACTCATTTTCCAGTAATTTATAGATTTTCTTAGGCAGAGCTTCGCGTCCTTTAGCTGTAATCGCGAAGATTTGCTTATCCGGGCGATGTTCTTCTTTTATGACCTCGACTGCCTCAATCAACCCTTGTTTGGCTAATGATTCAAAATGGTAGTACAGCTTACTTTCTGTCAGTCCGCCTAATTCATCGAACGGAATGGGTTCAGATAGCTGTTTTTTTAATTTATAGGGATAACTGTTCTCTGTCATCAGTTTACTTAATATAAAAATTTGAATGGGCATTTCTTATACTCCTTAAAGAAGAATTGTCCCTTTATTATAACAAAACTAAAATGTGATTTCAGGAGCAGCTTTTAAGTCGTCCGTTTCTTCTTTTGTTTCCGGTATTTCGATTGGCATCGGTTTATGGACAAACGCAACAATGGCGATATTGATTAGGAGCGCAACTGTACCAACAGCGACCATGGACCAAATGTAAGGGCTTGGACTAATGCTTCCATATAAGTTTGCAAAATAAGCTTGCACAGAGTAATACATTGGTGAAATGTAGCTCATCCATTCGTATGGTAAGTACATCATGTCACGTGTGATTGTAGAACCGTTTGCGATTGTTTGTATTAATAAAATTGGCAAGTTAAGAATCATACCGCCTTCACCGAGCAGAAAGACTGTAATCGCTGTAAAGTTGAAACATACCATATAGTTTAGTATTTGCTGTCCAATCAAACTTAAGAACAGGTCGCTGCTTGGCTCATTGACTAAATATGTGATACCAAGAGAGACTAGTGATGACACGACCGCAACCAATATAGCCGTTAATTGGACATAGACAAATAGACGGGTTTTGCTGGCTTTTCCTCGGTTTTCTTTATATGCTGCCACTAGTTGCATCGCTCCGATCATCGCAGCGGTATAACCGGCCATCGTTAAGAACATCGGCAGCATATTATTGTTCATGCCATCAGGGATTTCATTGATGGTAACGACATTCCCAGTGTAAGAGGTTTCTATTTTTTCAGATAGTTCAGCAGCTTGCTCTTCTGGAACATTGAAATTCATTAGAACGCCCTGAGCTGTTTGCTGAGAAAACTGAGAACTTAATTGGTTGTTAATTTCGGTAATAATCGAATTCATAGTGGAAGAAACAACCGTTGCTCCAGCTTCATTTATGGTGAAATCGATGCTCGATGCAGTTTCTCCTTTTTGCATATCCATCGAGAATGTCTCTGGGATATGTATGACCAATGCTAAATCATTTTGCTCTAAATTTTTCAAGGCTTGTTCATTGGTCAAATCTGTTTTTATTTCTTCAAACGGTAAATTTTCTTGTAATTGGTCAGCAATCTTGGAACCGTATTCGCCTGCATCATCATTCACGATGGCAATCTGCAAATCATCAATATTGCCTGGAATCGTTGTATAACCCGGCAAGAAGATACCTAGCATGGCGACGGCATAAAAAACCCCCATAAAGATTGTCGCAATAGCTCCTTTGGATTTTAGGAATTGCGTAAATTTCATATTGTTAAATTCTTCCTTTCTCAATTCAATTCACTTTAACTAAAGTACTCTAATTAAAGTATCTTGTTATTCTATTCTCTTGCCGTTAGAAAGTCAAGAAAACAGGTCATACAGAAAGTGTAGTATCATTCACTTTCTGTATGACCTTTTCTTTTAGTGATTATTTTTATACAGCATTTGAGCTTTCAACCGGAAAAAAGCATGATCAAAATAAATGTAACCCACGATAATCCTCCAGCTAAAGCAAGTGGCGTTTCAAAAAGAAGTGCTCTCCAAAAAGATGCTCCGTCCATTTCTCAGAGTCCGCGAGTATAGTACCGATGTTTTGGATTCATCAAAATACGGGTCGATTGAGTGATTGAAAACGAATATTAACAATAAGTAAGAGAATTTCACTGGAGATGGTCCATTTTGAACGAAATAGAAGCGATTTTGAATAGAAAAGTGAATGGTTTTAATAAAAACATGCAAGTTTAATAGATTTATAGAAAAAGATAGCATCTTCGAGATAAGAA
>JBJFHH010000188.1:21120-37520 GCA_051893475.1 Bacillus sp. (in: firmicutes)
AAAAAACGGGGAGTGACAGGCACTAGCCGAGATATTCCCTCAGCAACTTCATCATCTCCTGAAACTCATACAAATCGCAAAATTGTTCGGCGGTGAAGTTTTGTTCAACCCAGTAGATCAGTTCCTCGGGGGAGTTGAAGTATTCACCGCTTGTGTCGCTTTTTCGGATGGTGTAGCGGCCGTTATCGTCGTCAAGTGTCACTTCGACGGGTATTGCGCAATCATGGGCACATAAAGAAAATTCCAATTGCTCACACTCCTTATCTTTTTTCGTATGATAATACAGGACAGACAGTTTTATTAAAATTCGGCAATAAAGCGCCTTTTGTTTTATTTTATTAAGAATATACAAAATTGTTAGAAAAATCAGTTGATTTATTATAAGGTAGTGTTATAATTTACAAATTATAAGATTTTACGTTGAAGGAAGAGGGGAAACAGATGAGCTCGACAGCCAATGCCAAGAAGAAGTTACAAGTGGAAGATATTTTAATTGCCAATCAGCAACTGAAGGATGTTGTTGTTCATACACCACTGCAAAAAAACAAAGTGCTCTCAGAGAAATATGAATGCAACGTTTACTTGAAGCGTGAGGATTTGCAGCATGTGCGTTCATTTAAACTAAGAGGCGCCTATTATAAGATGAAAAATTTATCGCAGGAAGAAATGGCGAATGGCATTGTTTGTGCGAGTGCGGGCAATCATGCTCAAGGGGTAGCGTATGCTTGTGCGCAAATGGGAATTGAAGGAAAGATATTTATGCCGGCTACGACACCGAGACAAAAGATCAATCAGGTGAAGATGTTTGGTAAGGATAAAATCAGTGTGCATTTAGTGGGCGATACGTTTGATGATTCCTATGCAAAAGCGGTTGAATGTGCAGAAACAGAGAATCGGGCCTTTATCCATCCGTTCAATGATCAGCATGTCATGGCGGGTCAGGGTACAGTCGCTGTAGAAATATTGAATGATTGTGAAGAGCAAATTGATTTTGTATTTGCATCCATTGGCGGCGGTGGATTAATGGCCGGGCTTTCCGCTTATTTTCATAGTGTGTCGCCGGTGACAAGCTGTATCGGCGTTGAGCCTGAAGGAGCGCAAAGTATGAAAGCCTCGATTCAGGAAAATAAAGTCGTGCCGCTTGATACGATCGATCATTTTGTTGACGGAGCTGCTGTAAAATGTGTCGGCGAGCAAACGTTTGAAGTATGCCGCGACCATGTCCAAGATATTGTGGCGGTGCCGGAAGGAAAGGTTTGTACGACCATTGTGCAACTATATAACGAGCATGCGATTGTTGTGGAACCGGCTGGTGCATTGCCGATTGCGGCTCTTGACTTATATCGCGATCAAATAAAAGGGAAGACGGTCGTTTGCGTCATCAGCGGCGGCAATAATGATATTGATCGCATGCAGGAAATTAAAGAACGCTCCTTATTGTATGAAGGGTTCTTGCATTATTTTATTGTCAATTTTCCGCAAAGAGCCGGCGCTTTAAGAGAGTTTCTTGATTATGTGCTTGGACCGAATGATGATATTACCCGTTTCGAATATACGAAAAATAATAATAAAGAATCCGGCCCGGCATTGGTCGGCATCGAATTGAAAAAGCCTGAAGAATACAGTGAGATGATTGAGCGCATGAAAAAAATAGGTTTTAAATATATTGAAGTCAATAAAAATCAAGATTTATTCAATTTATTAATTTAGTATATATTAAAAAACTGTGAACTCCCTTATTTGTTTTCCATTTATGTGTAAAAAAGTATATAATATACTTAAGATGGTGAATTTACATATTAAAGGGGATGTTTCTTGTGCAAAATATCGGGATACCCGGTTTAATATTAATACTGATTTTGGCTCTGATAATTTTTGGTCCTAAGAAATTACCTGAAATTGGACGTGCTTTTGGTCAGACACTCCGAGAATTTAAAAAGTCTGCCCGTGATCTTACAAACGATACAGATGAAGAACCGAAAAAGAAAATCAATTAACTTTATATTCTGTGAAAAGGTGTGAGATGAGATCATCTTGCGCCTTTTTATGCACCATCATGTAGAACTTGCTGATGATGCAGCCTCTCAATCTATTAATTGTTAAGTTCACATGGAATAAGAAATATACAAAAAGAAGGGCATGAGAGGGATATGGCTGATAAAGAATTGAATATGGTTGATCATCTGGATGAGCTGAGAAAGCGGCTAATCATTTCTGCAATCGCGTTTATTTTGTTTTTTATGATCGCGTTTATTTTTGTGGAAGAGATTTATCAGTGGCTTGTTCGCGATTTGGACATGAAGCTGATTGTACTTGGGCCGACCGATATTCTCTGGGTTTATTTTATTATTGCTGGTGTCATTGCTATAGCAGCGTCCATTCCGGTCATCACATTTCAGGTTTGGTCGTTTGTGAAGCCGGGTTTATTGCCGCATGAGCGCAAAACAACGCTTCAATATATACCGGCTTTGTTTCTATTGTTTATTCTCGGTATTTGTTTTGGCTATTACGTTATTTTTCCGACCGTGCTGACTTTTTTGATCGGTCTTGGCGGAGAAATGTTTATGACGAGCTTTACTGCCGAGAAGTACTTCCGTTTTTTAATAAACATGACATTGCCGTTTGCTTTCTTATTTGAACTGCCGGCGATTGCGATGTTTTTGACGTCCATCGGGATTTTGAACCCGTATGGTCTGGCGAAAGTGCGAAAATATGCTTATTTTATCTTAGTTGTTATAGCTGTTTTATTGTCGCCGCCGGATTTTATTTCGGATATTTTAGTAGCTATTCCGCTTCTTTTGCTATATGAAATAAGCATTTCACTGTCGAAATTCGTTTATAAACGGCGCCAGAAGAGGTTGGAAAACAGTGAAGAGGACGAATATGACAAAGAAGAATGGGCGTAGGAAACATCGGCATATTCGCTGGTGTTTTTCTTTTGAGAAAATTAGCAGCATCATTTAAGAAAAAGGGAGATGGGGATGTTGAAATCATTTAGAAAAATGGGTATATACATAAGTATAATAGTATTAACTTTTTTGCTGGGCAGCTGTGGTAAGGTTAACGGAATCCCTGATAGTACGTCCTGGGAAGTCGGTGATTTCATCTTTAAAAATCAAGATGAAGAATCGATTTCTTTGGATGATTTAAAGGGAAAAGTATGGGTTGCCGATTTTATTTTTACAAATTGTGCGGATGTGTGTTTGCCGATGACAGCAAATATGTCTAAGCTTCAGATGGAGCTGAAGGAGCAAGGGATTGAGGATGTCGAACTGATTTCATTCAGTGTCGATCCGACAGTTGATACTCCGCAAGTATTGAAGCAGTATGGCGATAATTACCGAGCCGATTACAGCAATTGGAGCTTTTTAACGGGTTATTCGCAGGAAACGATTCAGCAATTTGCACAGGAAAGCTTTCACACTTCAGCGATTAAACCGAAAGACAGCGATCAAGTTATACATGGAATCAGCTTTTATCTCGTTTCGCAGGAGGGCGCTGTAGTCAAATCATATGATGGGGTTAATGAATTTCCTTTGGAAGAGCTGATCAAACATATTAAAATACTGCAAAACTACTAAAAAGCTATCCTGAAATTTAAAGGAGAAATTAATTCAGCATTTTTGCATAAAATAAGTATGATGCTTTATGATAAAGTTAGGAAGAAAGGAGTGTGTAGAACAGTGAAGAAGGTGATAGTTTTGGCTATTATTTGCTGCTTCTTGTCTGCATGCTCTTTTTATCGTGTTGATAATATGACGCCATCGAATAATAAGAGTGATGAGCAAGAAGAGCAGACAGAGACAAGGAATGGGCAAGAATCGGTTGAAGAAGTGGATCCTTTTACAGGCAGTGATACTTATCAGGAAGGAGAAACTGATCAGCCTTTGTATCTTGAGGATGAGACCGCTGCTGATTTTCGGATTACGATGATTGGCGATTCTTTAACGGCAGGAATAGGGGATGAGACAGATAACGGCGGATATCGTTATTTTTTAGTAGAGAAGCTGCTGGAAGAGCCGAGCATCAATCAAGTCCATATTGAGGAATTCGGTAAAAAGGGATTAACTTCAGCCGGTCTGAAAAAACGGATGAAAGAAGAGGAAATCATCAAAAGCATTCAACAAACAGATGTTGTCATCATAACGATTGGCGGCAATGATGTCATGAATGTGGTGAAAAAGAATTTTTTGAACTTGAAGGTCGGCGATTTTTATCAAGCAATGGATAAATATGATTCGAATGTCCAAAAAGTTATCGAAGACATCAGAAGCCATAACGAAGAGGCTGATATTTATTTGGTCGGAATCTATAATCCGTTCCAGCTTGTTCTTAACGATATTCAGGAGTTCGATATATTGATGGATGAATGGAATCGACGCAGCAATCAAATTGTTAGTAAGTATGAGGCTGTTTATTTTGTGGAGATTTGGGAAATATTTGAGAATCATAATGAGAATCTTATTTTTGAGGGCGATTATTTCCATCCGAATACGACCGGCTATGAGCGAATGGGGGAAGAAATTTATCAATCTGTCAAGGAGAATACGATTTCCCGTGAGCAACATCTTGAAACAGAATAGTAGTGTAAAGGGAAAGAAGGAGGGGTAGCATTGGAAAAGAAGGAACGTAATGTGTGGAAAATACTCTTCTTTGCACTTTCCGGTATGGTATTAGCTGTGTTAATTGCGATTTTTGTGCTGGTCGGTATACCATCAGAAGTGCCGCTTCCGGACAATACAACAGCGGAAGATGACAATCCGGTGCTCGAAATAACGAGCAGTAAAGAAAATTTAAATGAGATTATTGCACAAATGATTCAGAAACAAAAAACGGATCAATCATTGGATTTCAGTATGGTGTTAACGGACTCTGTCGAATTATATACCGTCATTCCGGTGTTTGACAGAGAAATACAGCTGAAAATGACGTTTCAACCTGAAACGCTTGATAACGGCGATATTATATTGAAGCAGGAAACGATGCAGCTCGGACAAATGCGTTTGCCGGTTTCATATGTATTGAACTTTATCAGCAATCAAGCGAGTCTTCCTGAATGGATGATTATTGATCCGGCAAATGAGCAAATTTATATCGCTTTATCGGAAATAGAGTTGCCAAATAATCTTAAACTGCAGGCGAATCGAATGGACTTAGTTGAAGACGATATTTCATTTCATGTTGTTTTTGAGAGTGAGTAATGAGGAAGGGGGAAAATCCCTTCCTTTTTATGGTACAAGTAAAAGTCCTTCTAGAGCCGGTTCATCATTTGTAAGGCCGAGTGCATAAATCGTATAAGGGGTGCTGGGAAGAAGATTGACATTTGGTAATGAAAGTACAGCATCATTTGTGCCTGCTTTTTTTACTTCAAGATCTGCGCTTGCAGGCTGGACACTTAAGTAATCAGTACCTTTACGGAAGGTGACGTTCGTGAATAGGTTGCTTCCATTTTTCGCGCCAACATCGACAGGCCCGGCATCCGGTGCTAAATGAACGAAACGGACATTTGTTAATCCAGTCGGAACATTGAAATGATCCTCATATGTTTGCAAGGACAATTTATTTCCTGAACCGGCTGCTGCCACTGTGTATGATTTTCCGCTTTCTACGTTGATTTTTCGGCTGATCAGGCTGGAGACATGATTACCGGTCGGATATACATCAACCTGGTATTTTCCTTCAGGCACAGACAAATAATCGGTTACTTTTTTATAAGGAAAATCCTTTAATACACGTGTTCCGTTTATGAGCACGTCTACATTAGGTCCGTCAGGCACAGCATGCAAAATTCGGATTCTCGCAGGTTGTTGACCTTCACTTCGCATCATTGCCGCTCTTTCGGCTTTGATGCCTTTTTGTAAATTATTCAAGTGTTTTTTATAGTATTGCAAATGCAGTTGAGGGTCATGATATTTATAATAATCGGCCAACATTCCGTATTTGGATGCTTTTTGGAAATATTCGTCTGTTCGATCTGATGACATAATGATGCTCCTTTCTTAACGCTTTTTTACGTAATAAATGTATGCAGAATAACTTGGGTAGGTGCCTTGAGTGAGGGCATCAAAAGTCCTTCTTTTTGAAACAATAGCAGAAAACGGGTAAGATGGAATTCTCAGTGGGGAAATACATACAATATGGAAAAGGAGTGTGTATATATGAGCGGCAGAATGGAAAAGGCGACATTTGCCGGCGGTTGCTTCTGGTGTATGGTGAAGCCGTTCGATCGTTATGATGGTGTTCTTTCCGTCATATCGGGCTATACGGGGGGGATAACAGAAAATCCGACTTATAAGGAAGTTTGTTCGGAACAAACGGGTCATTATGAGGCAGTGCAAATCACATTTGATCCGAGGGTTATTAGCTACGAGAAACTTTTGAATATTTTCTGGAGACAAATAGACCCGACCGATGAAGGCGGACAGTTTTATGATCGCGGGCAATCATACCAAACAGCGATTTTTTATCATAATGACGAACAAAAACAATTAGCTGAAAAGTCGAAAAAGCAATTGAATGAAAGTGGCAAATTTTCAAAGGGAATTTCTACGCCGATTATACCAGCTTCTGTCTTTTATGATGCAGAGGAGTATCATCAGCATTATTATCAAAAAAATCCTGACCACTACAATGCGTATCATATCGGCTCGGGAAGAGCGGGATTTATTAAGCAACATTGGGGGAATGAGGAATGAAGGAAGATTTAAAGAAACGACTGACGAAAATACAATATGAAGTAACGCAAAACAACGCCACGGAGCCACCGTTTCAAAATGAGTTTTATAATCATACGGAGCCGGGCATTTATGTTGATATCGTATCAGGCGAACCGCTTTTCTCTTCTTTGGATAAATATGATGCTGGCTGCGGCTGGCCAAGCTTTACGAAGCCGATTCAGTCAGAAGAAATTGTTGAAAAATTTGATGACAGCTATGGTATGAGACGGACTGAGGTCAGAAGCAAAACAGCTGATTCCCATTTAGGGCATGTATTTCCTGATGGACCAGGGCCTGCAGGGGTGCGCTATTGCATCAATTCAGCATCTTTACGATTTATTCCGCTTGGCTCTTTAGAAAAAGAAGGCTACGGAGATTTCGTGAAACTGTTTACATAAATGTAAACGGTATGTTAAAATACTATTCTAAAATAGTTAACAACAAACAATGTTGACTAGTTTTACATCCAGAAAGGCGGAAGTTTCATGTTTTTTAAAAAACTGTTCGGTAAAAAAGAACAAACTCCAATGAACGGTGTTTTAGTTGCACCAGCTACAGGTAAGCTAGTAGCGTTAGAAGAAGTTCCAGATCCTGTGTTCAGCCAAAAAATGATGGGTGACGGTCTGGCATTTAACCCAACTGAAGGTGAGATTGTAGCGCCGGTCGATGCTGAAGTTATTCAAGTATTTCCAACTAAGCATGCTATCGGATTGAAAACTAAAAATAATATTGAAATTTTAATCCATATCGGATTAGAAACAGTTTCAATGAATGGTGAAGGCTTTGAAGCTTTTGTAAAAGAAGGCGATCAAGTGAAAAAAGGACAAAAGCTCATTACTTTCGATCTTGATTTAATTCGTGAGAAAGCGAAAAGCACGATTACTCCAGTTGTAATCACTAACTTTGCTGATGTTGTTGAAAAATTAGAAAAAACAACTACTGAAGCGTTAACTAAAGGTGAAACAAGCTTCATGACAGTTGTTACAAAAAATTAAACATATACAGAGACCTGATTGTAAAATGCCGGTTGGCGTTTCTCAGTCAGGTCTTTTTATTTTTGTAAGGACAGTTTTCTGAAAAATAGGCGAATACACATGCAGACACAAGCCCTGCTTCATAAAGTATGAGTGTACCGTTAGTAATAAGAAATTTTTGAGGAGTGAAAATATATGCAATATGGATATGATGGTTGTGGCGGATTTGGTTACGGAGGCGGCTGCGGCGGATATGGCGGCGGATATGGCGGCTACGGTTATGGTGGAGGCGCTTGCGGCGGTTGGGGCGGTGGAAGTTTTGCTTTAATCGTTGTATTGTTTATTCTTTTAATTATCATCGGAGCATCATTCTGCGGCGGAGGCGGCGGTTGTTGCTAATGAGTAATTAACCAGTGTAAGGCCTAATTAGGCTTTACACTTTTTTGTCTTGGATTTTTCTTCCTTGTATAATAAAGATATAATCTGTTTCTTTAGGGGAGATGAAAAAATGGAACGACACTTGCTCGCTATTTCCGGCGGTGGTTTTTCTCAAGAAGAAAATGCGTATATTGACCAGTTTTTATTGAATTTATGTAAAAAAACATTACCAATCAACATTTGTTTCATTGCAACGGCAAGCGATGATTCTCCGGAATACATCGAAAAATTTTATAAGCAATTTCAATTGCAAGAGCCCGGTCATCTGACGATAGCTGATTTGCGATTAGATAACATTCAGGAGATTGTAAATTCTTTTGATATTGTCTATATTGGCGGTGGAAATACATATCATATGATGCAAATTTGGAAAGAAACAAAATTTGACCAAGTAATCCGAAATGCTTATGAAAGGGGAGTCATTATATGCGGAATAAGCGCAGGCGCGATTTGCTGGTTCGAGGATTGCTATACGAAGAAAGGAGATGCGTTTATCGAATTTAAAGGAATTGGTGTGTTACAGGGAAGCTTTTGCCCGCATTACGATATCGAATCGCGCCGCGAAGCTTTTGACCAGTGGGGAGTAGAGCGAGAAATAAAGCCGGTCTACAAGTTGTACGATAATGAGAGTATTCTCTTTATCAATGAGAAGCCGGTTGCGAAAATAACTACATAATGTGAACGGAAGGCCGTCTGAAAATTGAAGAATTTTTGGAGGCCTTTTTTTTCTCAGATGATATTAACAAATAGCTGCTTGTAGTATTGACTTCCTTTCCTAAGAAAGATTCATTTTATTTTAGCAAGAATGCTGTTTTTGTCTCATAGAATAAAATAAGCCTGATTGTTCAAAATACGGCCGAGCAAATTTCAGAAGGAGGAATGGATGTGAAGGCTTCTTCGCTGATTAAACCGCTGCTTCATCATACATATTCGATGATCGATTACGGTAAAGGTGTCTTTCTGTTTGATGAAGACGGCAAAGACTATTTGGACGCATCTTCTGGCGCAATTACAGCCAATATCGGGCATGGCGTTGATGAAATAAAAGAAGCGATTGTCAATCAACTTGAGAAGGTGTCCTTTGTGTATCGTTCGCAATTCACCAATGAGCCTGCCGAGTTGCTGGCGCAAAAAATCGATGAACTGACGGGTCAGGGCTTGAAGTACAGTTTCTTTGTAAACAGCGGCTCAGAGGCGACGGAAACGGCCTTGAAGATTGCTCTGCAGCATTGGCAGGAAAAAGGTCAGCCGAGGAAAACACGTATCATTTCCCGATGGATGAGCTATCACGGTATTACGCTTGGCGCATTATCGATGTCCGGTCACACAGTGAGAAGAGAACGTTTTGTATCTTTATTAGAAAGCTTTCCTTCCGTTTCTCCGCCCTATTGCTATCGCTGCCCCTTCAATCAAACTTATCCAAGCTGTAATTTACTTTGTGCGGATGAGCTGCAATCAATGATCCGCAAAATCGGTAAGGAAAATATTGCGGCTTTTATTTGCGAACCAATCATCGGTGCTGCAGGCGGCGCAATTCCTGCACCGGACGGCTATTTGCAGAAGCTGAAGCAAATATGCGAGCGGAACGATATTTTATTTATAAGCGATGAAGTGATGACGGGAGTCGGTCGGACTGGGTCGATGCTTGCTTGCGAGCAGTGGGATATCGTGCCGGATATCGTCGCGCTCGGCAAAGGCATGAGCGGCGGTTATACGCCGATTGCCGCCGCGCTTGTGAGCGAGAAGGTGATGGAGCCAATCTTCAATGGCTCGGGAAGTGTGATGAGCGGTCATACATTCAGTGCTAATCCGCTTTCTTGTGCCGCTTCTTTAGCGGTTATTTCGTATATTGAAAAAAATAATATTATGCAACAAGTGAAACAAAAAGGGATTTTGCTGAAAACGGAGCTGGCGAAGCTGCAGTCCCAATATACTTTTATCGGAGATGTGCGTGGAAAAGGATTGCTGCTTGGACTTGAGTTTATTCAAGATTCACAGACAAAGGAGCCTTTTGAGCGTGAGCTGGAGTTTTGCAATAACATTGTGGAAATTGCTCATCAGCATGGCTTATTGCTCTATCCTGCTCAAGCAGGCATTGACGGGGTGATTGGCGATGCGGTTATAGTGGCGCCGCCGCTGACGATTACTTTTGCGGAAATTCATGAACTGATCAGACGGCTCGATCAAACGCTTGCCGCTTGCAGTGAATATTTACGTAGTGCGCAAGGAGGGTGAAAATGAAAAACTCGTTTGGGAAAATAGTGGACATTGATGAGCTGAAGCACAACTTCCATGACGGCATGTCGATTATGTTCGGCGGCTTTGGCGGAATTGGCACACCGCCTTCACTTGTTGAGTTCATCCTTAATTTAAATATTGAGAATTTGACGTTAATCGGAAATGATACCGGTTTTCCGGATATTGGAATCGGCAGGCTTGTGACGGCTAAAAGAGCCTCAAAACTGATTGTTTCGCATATCGGCTCCAATCCGAATGCCGGCCGGCAAATGAATGATGGAGACATAGACATTGAGTTTTCGCCGCAAGGCATTTTAATGGAGCGTATTCGCGCAGGCGGATCGGGTATTAAAGGTTTTTTATCGGATATCGGCGTAGACCACGAAGCAGTTCGGCTATCGAAGCAAACGTTGATGCTGGCAGGTGAGGAATTTTTGATTGAAGAGGCTCTGACAGCGGATGTTTCAATTGTGTTTGCCAAATATGCAGATGAATTCGGGAATTTGATCTTTGACAAAAGCGCAAGGAATACGAATCCTTTAGTTGCAACAGCAGGTGATATAACGATTGTGGAAGCGGAGAATATCGTGGCACTTGGGGAATTGCATCCGGAGGAAATTGTCACGCCGGGTGTGTTTGTCGATTATATTGTCCAATCCGGGGGAGTGAATTGGAAATGGGTATGGAAGCGGACATCCGGCAAAAAATAGCGAGACGCGCTGCTGAGGAAGTGCATCACCGCATGATTGTGAATCTTGGTATTGGCATCCCTTCTCTTGTGCCGGATTTTATCGAGGATAAGGAAACGATTTTTTTTCAAGCGGAAAATGGCATTCTCGGTCTTTCCGACAAGCCGGAAGCTGGTCAAGAAGATGAGAATTTATGCAACGCGGGCGGCCTTCCTGTTACATTACGAATAGGAGGCTGTTATTTTGACAGTGTTGAAGCCTTCGCGATGATTCGGAAAGGTAAAATTGACTTGACGATATTGGGTGCGCTTCAAGTTAGTCCGAACGGCGATTTGGCGAATTGGATTGTGCCCGGAAAAAAAGTGCCGGGAATGGGAGGAGCGATGGAATTAGCAGCAAAGGCAAAGTGTGTCATTGTCACGATGAATCATTGCGATAAAAACGGGCGCTCGAAAATTGTCAAACAATGCGACTTGCCGCTGACAGCAAAAAACTGTGTCAGCATGATTATTACGGAAATGGCCGTCTTTTCGGTTGCAAACGGAGAGCTGACATTAATGGAGCATTTTCATCCGTTCACGATAGAAGATGTAAGAAAGGCAACCGAGGCGAACTTTGCAATCAGTGAAAACGTGTCTGTCATTGGAGGATGAGAAATGAACGTGAAAGAGGTAATCAGAACATATATTTATAGTCAGCGAAAAGCAGCCATTCAGCTGTTGCAGCAGCTTGTCCAGCAGCCTTCAGTCAGAGGGAATGAGGGTAAGACGCAGGCGGTTGTTGTGGAAAAATGCCGGCAACTCGGACTTGAAATGGATTTGTGGGATTTAGAGGAGGACGCAACATTGAAGTCGCATGAATGTTTTCACTGCGACCGGACAAATTTTCAAGGCAACCCCAATTTAGTTGCTGTATTGAGGGGCAAAGGCGGCGGAAAATCAATCATTTTAAACGGACATATTGATGTTGTTCCAGAAGGAAATGAAGCGGATTGGCATGTTTCACCGTATAGCGGGGTAGAGGAAAATGGCAGAATTTACGGTCGCGGCACGACAGATATGAAGGGCGGTAATGTTGCGCTTCTATTGGCATTGGAAGCAATTATTCAGTCGGAAATTCTATTGAAGGGCGATGTTGTTTTTCAAAGTGTCATAGAGGAGGAAAGCGGGGGAGCCGGCACGCTGGCAACCGTTCTGCGTGGCTACAAGGCGGACGGAGCGATTATTCCTGAGCCGACAAGCATGAAGTTGTTTCCTTATCAGCAAGGTTCAATGTGGTTTCGTCTCCATATTAAAGGAAAATTGGCTCATGGCGGTACTCGTTATGAGGGGGTAAGCAGTCTCGATTTGGCATATGACGTCATTCAAGTTATCAAGCAATTAGAATCGAAACGAAATGAAGAGTTGAAAAAGGATGAAATGTATAAAAGTGTGCCGATTCCGATTCCGATTAATATTGGCGTTTGCAAAACAGGCACTTGGCCGTCATCGGTGCCGGATTTAACGATATTGGAAGGACGATTCGGAGTATCACCCTATGAAACAATTCAGGAAGCACAGATGGAGCTGGAGCAGCAAATTGCCAAGTTGAACGCAGAACATGAATGGTTCAGGAATAAACCTGTCGAACTCGAATGGTTCGGGGCAAGATGGCTGCCGAGCAGATTGGACTTGGATCATCCATTAATGAAAATTGTCAGCGACAATTACCGGATGGAGAAAAAAACAGAGCCAATTGTTGAAGCATCTCCGTGGGGAACGGATGGGGGGATTTTGTCGACAGTAGCAGAAATACCGGTTGTTGTATTTGGTCCGGGAGTAACAGAAAAAGCGCATGACATTAATGAATATATTGTCGTAGATGATGTGCTGGATG
Source organism: Bacillus sp. (in: firmicutes) (assembly GCA_051893475.1). GTDB lineage: Bacteria > Bacillota > Bacilli > Bacillales > DSM-1321 > Bacillus_AD. Next base: position 34,051 of record JBJFHH010000188.1, read on the forward strand.
CGGCCGTCATTATTGCCGGCAGTGTCATCGATTGGTGCGAAATAAATGCGGAGGAGTGAAAGATATGTCACTTTTACCGGAAACATATATGGAACATACCGATACCTATAAATGGAGCATTACAAAAGATTCATATAATAAAAGAGTAAGAGTGGATGATTTTTATGGAGATGTTCGTGAGGTTATTAAAGCCGCACTGCAAAAAACAGAGGAATGGCAGTGCGAGAAGCTGATTGTCAAAGCGCGCAATGAAGATTTGTCTGCTTTTATCGAAAAGGGATTTAATTTGGAAGCGATGGTCGATAAATATTTTTCGGGAAATACGATGTATTTTATGTGCATGTATTTATCAGCAGAGCGTCGGAAAAGTGATACATGGGCAGAAGATGATCGCACACTAGCCAAAATTTTGGAGAAAGCGGGCGGAAAGAAAGAGCCGAAAGCAGCCATTCCGTCTCACTTGAAGCTGAAAAAGTGCGGACCGGAAGACAGTGGCAGTCTGGCGCAATTGTATGATGCGGTATTTAAAGTGTATCCGGTGCCGATGAACGATGAGAAGTATGTACGAAAATCAATCGAGAGCGGAAATGTATTTTTGGCTTATTTTGACGAAGGCAAGGTAATCAGTGCCGTAAGCGGCGAAGTCAATAAACAATACAGCAATGCGGAAATTACCGATTGTGCGACATTGCCGGAATATCGGCAGTATGGACTGATTCAAAGCTTGCTGTCGGAGCTTGAGAAAGAATTGGCGCTCATCCATATTTTTTGCTTGTACAGCATTGCCCGCTCGCGCTCGTTTGGCATGAATGCGGCATTCTACCGGTTGCAATACAAATATCGCGGAAGATTGGCCAATAATTGCATCATTTCTGAAGGACTTGAGGACATGAATGTGTGGGTGAAATTGCTGATGAGCCAAAAATCCGGCGATTGATGACAAGATTTCGGCACTTTTTCATATACATGTAAAAAGCGGAAGCGTCTCGTTTAGCGGCGTTCCTGCAGTTCACAAGCCACTAGTCGCTGAAGCTAGACAAAAAAGGAAGTGAAGAAGTGCCGGAAAACGGATTGATATCAAAAGAAATTTTGGAAGCTATCTTAAAGGTGATTGATGAAGGCATACATGCGATTGATTTGAACGGCAGGACGATCTTTTACAATGATATTGCAGCTGCTCACGATGGCATGAAAGTTTCTGAGGTAATTGGCAAACATGTGCTAGAGGTATTTCCTTCATTAACAAAGGAGAGCAGCACGTTGCTGAAAGTCATTGAGAGCGAGAAGCCGCTCGCCGATCAAAGTCAAACATACGTCAATGTCCATGGTGCAACAATAGATACAGTTAACACGACAGTACCGATTTATGTGAATAGAAAGTTGGTCGGCGCAGTGGAAGTCGCCAAAGATTTCTCGCAGCTCCGCAAGCTGATTAATCGTCTGTTGGAGCTGGAATATCGGAGAATACCTATGAAAGCAAAGAAAAAGTCAACGGGTGCACATTACACGTTTGAGCATATTTTGACCTGTGACAGTCAGTTGTTAGAGGTCATTGCAAGAGGAAAGCGGGCAGCACTGTCACAATCGCCAATCTTAGTTTATGGGGAAAGCGGGACGGGTAAGGAATTGTTTGTTCAAGGCATTCATCATGCATCAACGAGAAGAGCGAAACCGTTCATTGCTCAAAACTGCGCCGCCTTGCCGGAAACGCTGCTGGAGAGTTTACTGTTTGGCACCGCGAAAGGAAGCTATACGGGTGCAGTCGATCGTGCCGGTTTGTTTGAGATTGCTGATGGGGGAACGCTATTTTTGGATGAAATACAATCGATGAGCCCTGTTTTGCAGACGAAATTGCTCCGTGTACTGGAGGACGGTGTCATTCGTCGCGTTGGTTCGACTAAAAGCAGTGTCGTCGATGTACGGGTAATTGCGGCGATGAATATGCATCCCGAGCAAGCACTGATGGAGGAAAAGTTGCGCCTTGATTTATTTTATCGTTTAAATGTACTAAGCTTTCATTTGCCTCCTTTAAGGGAACGAAAGAGAGACATTTCATTGCTTGCTCATCATTTTATTGAGCAATTTCGGGCAACGAGTGTAATTCGTGTGGAAGCTTTGTCGGATCCGTTAATGGAGCGGCTGGAGCTCCATTCATGGCCGGGCAATGTGAGAGAGTTGAAGCATTGCATGGAGCATATGATGAATGTCGCGGATTCATCGGTTTTGCAGCTTGGCGATTTGCCGGTATTTTTTACGGAAAAAAGAAGGAAGCCGGATGAGAAAATTACACCGCTTCGGGAAGCGCTGCAGGAAACAGAGAAAACATTAATACAGCGCGCACTCTCAAGGACGGACGGCAATGTGCTGAAAGCGGCGCAATTGCTGAAAATTCCCCGGCAAACATTGCAATATAAAATGAAAAACTTATAAAGTGAAACTTTGTTTGGCGGGAGTCTTGGCACGGTTCTTGCATGATTACCTTCTAGAGAGCGAGGAGGTAATGTCATGAAATCTTTTTTATATGAGCCGGAAAGGCATTGGAAAGATATTGAGCTTTGGGAGGATGTCACTGACGAGCAATGGAATGATTGGCTATGGCAGCTGACAAATACAATCCGTACATTAGATGACTTGAAGAAAGTCATTGATTTGACTCCAGAGGAAGAAGAGGGCGTTAAAATTTCAACAAAAACGATTCCTTTAAATATAACTCCCTATTATGCTTCATTAATGAATAAAGAAAACCCACGCTGTCCGATTCGGATGCAGTCTGTGCCAATCGGCAAGGAAATGTATAAAACGAAATACGATATGGAGGATCCTCTTGAAGAGGATGAGGACTCTCCGACACCTGGCTTGACGCACCGCTATCCTGACCGAGTATTGTTTCTTGTGACAAATCAATGCTCGATGTATTGCCGCTATTGCACGAGAAGACGGTTCTCCGGGCAAATCGGCATGGGTGTGCCGAAGAAGCAATTAGACAATGCCATCAACTATATTCGCGAAACGCCGGAAGTCCGTGATGTGTTACTGTCTGGAGGGGACGGTCTGCTGATCAATGATACGATTCTCGAGTATATTTTGAAAAATTTGCGGGCAATTCCTCACGTTGAAATTATTCGCATCGGAACACGCGCGCCGGTCGTCTTTCCACAGCGCATTACCGATAATCTATGCGATATATTGAAAAAATACCATCCTGTTTGGCTTAATACGCATTTCAATACGAGCATTGAAATTACGAAGGAAGCGAAGGAAGCATGCGAGAAGCTCGTCAACGCCGGCGTTCCGGTCGGCAATCAAGCCGTTATCTTGGCCGGTATAAACGACAGTGTTCCGATTATGAAGCGGCTCATGCATGACCTTGTGAAAATCCGTGTCCGACCGTACTATATTTATCAATGTGACTTGTCAGAGGGGATCAGCCATTTCCGTGCGCCAATTTCAAAGGGGCTGGAAATTATCGA
>JBJFHH010000189.1:0-2324 GCA_051893475.1 Bacillus sp. (in: firmicutes)
GGTCCTGGCATAATCATTTTTTTCATATCTTTCTTTAATACAGAAATAATATTGACATTATAGTGATTACGAACGTCCATATCACCGATAGTGCGCCCGCTCATTGTCGCGCCTTCTTCCACCTTGAACCACTCGATGACCAAGCCGTCGAATGCCATTTCAAGTTTCTCCAAAGCCTTTGGCGAATACACCATGCCGCCCAAAATGGCTGCAATTTTACGAGACTCACTGTCATTCAGTGTCACGCTCGACAATGTTTCCTCCTGGTCCTCATCATAATGGTACAGTTCTCTCCTGCCATCATTATGGATGACGATGACCATCTTCTCATCCTCATTTGTTGTAATTTCGAATTTGTATCCGATTCCCGGAAGCTCACTTTCCCGAATGTTCATTTTTTTTAATTTCCTCCCCTTTATTTAAGCATATTAACGCAAGCATACATAAAGATAATTTATGAGTATTCTACCATTAAAATATGCGAATATACGAACTTTTGCAAAAGCACTGCTCCCCCATTTTACAAGTTGACATCAATCTCCGTTTTGATAATTTCATCCTTGTTGATACCGATGTACTTCAGTGTTTCCGATTTTGTATCATGATGGAAAAACTTTTGCAATAATGAGATGGCGACACCACGCTTGTACGCATGATAGCCGAATGTTTTCCGCATCGAATTCGTTCCGATTTTCCCTTCGATACCGACTTCTTTAGCCGCATCATGAACAATCCTATACGCCTGCTGACGACTGATTGGCAGCTTTGTTTTCACGGAGGCAAACAAAAAATCGTCATTTTCCATTCCCTGCTCCTTCACGAAGTGGCGCACTGCCTTGCGAACCTGCTCATTCACATGCACTTCCTTAGGCGGACTCCCTTCCTTTTGCGGAATGTATAAGGATCGCTTCGTTTCCTGCTTGTCATTCAAGAGGTCTTTCACCTTCAATGACAGCATTTCCGTGATTTTCAGACCGGTATTGATGCCGACAACAAACAGCACATAATCCCTTTCTGAATGCCTCTTCAGCACCTTCTTTATGGCATTAATCTCTTTGACATCCCGCAATGCTTCCACATATTCCATGGATCTTTACTCCTTTAAGTATGTTACATAATCCTATTATAACATCGTATTATGTAACATAAAAAAGATTTGCTCATATATTTTAGAATATTTTTACAACAAGATAAATAACGCTATTTGCGCGCAAAGCTGACTAACGACAATAACGTAATCCATCAATTACACCTGCTTTCTTTTAAAAGTGATACACATTCGTATCGACAACAAGCTTCAGCAAGTCGCTTGGATGCTCAAGCACATAATCGGCCTGAAAACCATCTGCTGTTTTTGCTCCCCAATAAGCGAGTCCAAACATTGTCCCGGCATCTTTGGCGCATTGATTATCGTAAATCGTATCGCCAATATAAATTGCCTCACTTGGTGCTACATTCATTTGCTCCAGGCAATATAAAAGCGGCTCACCATTCGGCTTATGTAATTGTGTCGATTCGGTCACGACAACCTCATCGAAATATTGGCTGCATTCTCGCTTGCCCATCGTCTCCTTGTATTGTTGCTCAGATTTGGATGTCACCACACCAAGTTTGATGCCTATTGAAGACAATTCCCCAATGACATTTTCTATATTTTTGAAAGGTTTTGAATTCTTTAAAGCTGTGCGCTCAAGTTCGTGACAACGGTCAAGCACAGCATTTACATCTGAAATATGAAGTTTCGGCAGCGCCTCCTCGCCTGGCACCCCGAAAACGAAACGGAGATTATCTATTGAAAACGAATACCCCGCCTCATCCGTCGCCTGTTTCAGCGAATGCATAATCGCATCTTCCGTATCCAAAATCGTTCCGTCAATATCAAAAATAATTGCTTGAATCATCTTGTTCCACTCCTTTCTTCATTCTTACTTAAAGGAATTTACCCACTGAAACGTTGCAATAATCCCATCTTACTTCTAATTTAAACGCAACTTTTGACAGAATGAGGGCGTAATTATGAGAAAACTTTTACAATTATTCGTGAATGATGTAACAAGGCGAAGGATATACTATCTAATTAAAAAAGGAGCGTGGCGGAGAATGAATCTGGAACATGCCTTCTGCGGTCACGAATTTTTATTGGAGAAATTCGCTTATCAGTTCGAGATTTCCGGGTTATTCAAGGAAAATGACGGCGAAGTCATTGAGGCTTTTCTACAGCAATACGATTTTTCCGATGAATCCGTACTGTTTGATACATTTCGCTTTCATTATTTATGCTTTAAAACGGCTTATACACGCAATTCGCTACCGTTTTGATGAAT
>JBJFHH010000190.1:0-2383 GCA_051893475.1 Bacillus sp. (in: firmicutes)
ACATGCGCTGTATGCGGGAACATATCCACCGGCTGAATATAATTCACTCGGTACAGCTTGCTCAACTGCTGAATATCCTTCGCCAAGGTTGACGGATTGCATGATACATAGACGATACGTTTTGGCATTGAGTTTAATATCGTATTGATTAGCTTTTGATCACAGCCCGTTCTTGGCGGGTCGACCACTAAGACATCCGGTCTCCAGCCCTCAAAGCCTACCCATTTCGGCATAATGTCTTCTGCTTTTCCAACCTCATATTTTACATTGGTTTTGCCGTGACGTTTGGCATTTTTCTTCGCATCTTCGATTGATTCAGGAATAATGTCCATTCCGCGGACTTCCTTCGCCTCATCGCTCAGCCATAAACCGATTGTGCCAACACCGCAGTATGCATCAACTACATTTTCTTTTCCAGTCAGAGCGGCTGCTTTTTTCGCTTCATTATACAGCTTTACGGTTTGCGTCGGGTTCAACTGGAAGAACGTTCGTGCAGACAGTTCATAGGAAAGCTCACCTAATGATTCATTAATTACTTCTTCACCTGCCAGGTGGATTGTTTTATCGCCGAAAATTAAAGAAGTATCTTTATTATTTACGTTTTGCACAATCGATTTTACTTCCGGATGCTTCTCGAGAATCATCGGGATTAATTGATTTTTCTTCGGAAGTTTTTCAGAAATCGTTACAATGACAACCTGCACTTCCCCGGTTGCAAATCCTGTACGGACAATCACTGTTCGAACGATTCCGGATTTTTTCTTTTCATCATAAGCTGGAATTCCAAGCTGCTGCATCGCTTCCTTTACCGTTACCGTAATTTCATTACTGAAAGGATGCTGAACAATACAATTCGGAATATCAATTAAGTTATGTGAATTAATTCCGTACAGACCGGCAATAATTTGTCCGTCCTTTGTCCCGACCTGGAATTGACTCTTATTGCGATAATTCCAAGGATTATCCATGCCGATTGTCTCTTTTATATTCAGTCGCTCAACATCTTTTTTCATATACTTTTCAAAAGCCTGCTTCACGATATCGCGTTTTTCCTTCAGCTGCTGGGCATAATCCAAATGCTGAATTTGGCAGCCGCCGCACTGGTCGTATACCGGACATTGCGGTGTCACACGATGCTCAGATGCTTTACGGATTCTTTTTACCTTCGCTTCAGCAAACTTCGGATGCACCTTAGTCGCTTCTGCTACGATCTCTTCACCCGGCAATGCTCCAGGAACGAAAACAACTCCGCGCTTAAAGTAGCCGACACCTTCCCCGTTTATGCCCAATCGCTTTATTGTTAACGGAAACGTCTGACCAACCTCAAGCGTCATCCCTTGCTGTTTCTTCATTTTAACTTCACTCCATCTCTTAAAAACCTGCCTCTTTTGACAGTTACCTCTATTATAAAAATTGCCTGTTTACGTAGGCAATGCAATCTAATGGTCCCTAATGCCTTTAGTATTATAGCACTTTTGACAAGTGAAATATAACTTGCCATCCTGAAAAGAAAAAACTCTCCCTAAAGAGAGTTTTGCTTATATTATCGGAAACCCGCTGGTAATTCCTGCTCCAACATTAAATCATCAATGCTTTTGAAAATGTATCCCTGCTTTTTAGCATCTACAATAATCCGTTCAAGAGCATCAGCATTATCCTTGGAAACGCTGTGAATAAGCATAATCGCACCCGGATGCAATTGTTTCATCACTTGATCATATGCATAATCGGCACCTTTTTGCTTATCAACTTCCCAATCCCGATAAGCCAGTGACCAAAAGATGTGGGTATAGCCTGCTTTCTTGGCGATATCCATCGTTCTCGCACTAAAAACTCCGCGTGGCGGACGCAAATATTGCATTACCTTTTGTCCGGTCAGTTCCTTTGTTTTGTCACGGACCCTATTCAATTCCTTAACGATTTCTGACTCTGACATCGTCGTCAAATCGGGATGACTCCACGAATGATTGCCGATTAAATGACCTTCCTCGGCCATCCTTTTCGTCAGATCAGGTGCAGTATCCAAGTAATGACCTGTCACAAAAAAGATTGCCGGCACTTGATGCTTCTTCAAAACATCGAGCACTTGCTTCGTATAGCCATTTTCATAGCCATTATCAAACGTTAAATATAAATATTTTTCATTACCGTTTCTTTTGTAATATGCGCCATGCAGTTCCACCAGCGCATTCAGCCCAGCCCCGGCATCGGCCGGCACACCATTTCGGCTCTTAACAAATCCCCAACCATGAGATTTATTCGATAGCTCCGCATATGCCAAATGGCTAAATGAAATACTTAATAAACAAACAAAAATTAAAATCCATACTTTTCTCATACAGCAATATCCTCTCTGTCACATTCGTATGTTTATTATTTGTGT